>DEHU01000274.1 GCA_002352125.1 Competibacteraceae bacterium UBA2792
CCGCTCGGGAACCCCTCCAAAATCGAGTCGCGCATTATGAAGAAAGAGAAAATAATTGTCAATATTACAATGTGAATTTTCTGTCGAACCGCGATGATGTCAACGCCAAATGAATGTTTTTGAGTCGGATTTGGCGGTTCCAACCCTTAATTTAAGGGGCGTTGGTGGTCCTGAACGCTGTCGATTCCATACCTCAATATGCTGTCGATTCCATACCTCAATATATTGTTATCTTAATCCCGAGGGCCGCTGCTCGTACCACGAAAGGATAAGTAGTTAGCCCTAACTCATTAAGTGTATTAATCAAAATATTTTCAAATGGTTAATGTTTGAAAAAAATCGGCCGAGCTTTCGGTCGAGTACTTAAGATTCGAGAGGTGCTGAGTAGATTGAGATGACAGGAAGGCGGTGGCGAGCTGGGCGGAGCAACTTGGGGAACGTGCAGTTGAATCGACGATTGGTTCGGGCGGTGGAACGCTTGCGGGTGTGGCCGGACATCTGTATTTCTGTGGCTTGGAGAGGCAGGATAGAGACGCGGGCGATGCAGGTGTTGCCGGGCTGGGATCGTTCAATATTGCTGTTGTTTTGTTCGAACATTTTTGTAGTCGGCGGCATAAGAAGGTAACGCTGAAGTGTGTTTTGTGTTGAGTCCTTAAGGAACTACGATTTATACTTTTACATCTAACATATTCGATTGCTGGCGTAGCTCAGATCGGTAGAGCGGCTGATTTGTAATCAGCGGGTCGGGGGTTCGATTCCCTTCGCCAGCTCCAAAGTCAACTAAAATTTAATCATCGATTCAGATTTTGGCCTGGGTGGTTTCGGAATTAGTTTGTGCGAAGGAGTTCGATCTAATGAGGTTCTTTTCCGAGATCGTGGCGAAATCTTTCGACCATGCGCGATTTTTGTTGCCAATAATCAGCGGGTTACTGGCGGTGTCGGCTGGCGATATTTTTGCCAGGCAGATTGCCATTTCTTGGAACGCCAATACTGAACCCGAGCTTGGAGGTTATCTACTTTATTATGGATTAGCAAGCAGAGCATATACATCGACAATTGATGTGGGTAATCAAACTAGCTACGTTTTGAATGTTGACGACGCCAACACATACTACATCGCTGTTACGGCTTATAACATCAATAAAACGCTTGAAAGCAGTTTTTCTAATGAAGTGAATACTTCGAGTGGTAGTGTTTCGTTGGCGTTTCAGGAGAGCCCGAGCGAGGGGTCATACGAAAGTGGGGTGGGGTTGATTCGGGGATGGGTGTGCAACGCGTCCGTGGTTGAGGTGGAAATTGATGGCGGGGAGCGGCTGAGGGCGGCTTACGGGACCCGACGTGCGGACACGGCATCGGTGTGCGGTACCACCGATACGGGGTATGGATTGACCTATAACTGGAACCTGCTGGGAGACGGGATTCACACGCTGCGGGTTTTGGCCGACGGGGTGGAGTTTGACCGCGTCTCCTTTCGCGTGACCACGTTGGGCCAGGATTATTTGCGGAACGTGCCAGAATATCGGCGCACGCTGTCGAATTTTCCGAGCACCGGCAGAAATACGACTCTGCGTTGGTCGGAAACTCACCAAAATTTCGTTATCGTAGGCTTCGAATAATTTCAATCGAGACGAGTGGGGTTGCTGTTCGCAATATTTTGCGAGATTTGCCAGCCTCTTGTGAGATTTTCTAGCGTCGGGTTGTTGGGAACCAGTGATTGAGCGAACCGAACACTAGGGATAGAAACGCATCAGTTTGCAGAAAGCGTTCCGGTCGGCGAACGGGGAACGGATGGTGGAGAAGGCGGGCTCATGGTAGCGATTTCACCGAGAATCTATCGAGACAGAGCGCGTTCGATGGAACAATCGGCTCAAAGCAGAAAAATTGACATGCGCCAAAGATAGGCTTTACTTATCCACCGTCTGCCCGTCCAACGTGGGTCGGGAAAGCGTGCGAAGTATCAACAAGGAGCTTTGGTGGCTGAAGCTTGGCCAAGCTGAACCAACGTATGAAACCTCACAACCACACAACTCGAGGATGAACTGATGGCTCTGAAAGAAGTCGTGATCGTTAGCGCCGCTCGGACGGCGATCGGCAAATTCATGGGCACCCTCAAGGACGTATCGGCCCGTGATCTGGCGATAACCGCTGCCAAGGGCGCAATCGAACGATCCGGCATTCCAGCCGACAAGATCGATGAAATCTGCATGGGGCAGCTTTATACCGGTATGCAAGGCTCTCTACCGGCGCGGCAGGTGAGCATGCGGGTTGGTTTGCCACATAGCAGCAGCGCCGTATCCGTCAACCAGAACTGTACTTCTGGCATGCGCGCGCTGGAGATTGCGTGCCACAACATCATGCTCGGCCAGACCGAGATTGGTTTGGTGGTTGGCGTCGAGAGCATGACCAATGCACCTTACATGCTGCCCAAGGGCCGCATGGGTTACCGGATGGGACAGGGCAACATCGAAGACAGCATGATCCACGATGGCCTGTTCGACGAACTGGTGCCAGGCCACATGGCCATGACGGCGGAAAACGTTGCGGTCAAATACGGCATCACCCGCCAGGAATGCGACGAATTGGCGCTGATCAGCCATACCCGCTGCACTAATGCCACCAAGGAAGGTATCTTCAAACGCGAAATTGTGCCGGTCGAACTCAAGTCTAGGAAAGGCTCGACCTTTTTCGATGCCGACGAGAATTTCATCCCCGATGCCAGCTTAGAGAAGATGGCCAAGCTGTCGGCTGCCTTTAAGAAAGATGGTGTGGTTACCGCCGCCAACGCATCCAGCATCAACGACGGTGCCAGCGCGGTGGTGATCATGTCGCTGGACAAGGCAAAGGAGATGGGGATTAAGCCGTTGATGAAGCTAGTTAGCATTTGCAACGCTGGCATCGATCCGGCAGTCATGGGACTAGGCCCAGCAGTGGCGATTCCCAAGGCTCTCAAACAGGCTGGTCGGAAATTCGAGGATATCGAGTACTGGGAAGTCAACGAAGCATTTGCTGCCCAGTGGCTGGGTGTCGGCCGGATGTTGAAAGAGCAGGGCATGAACTTGAGCCCGGATAATTGTAACTTCAACGGATCAGGTATCGCGTTGGGTCATCCGGTTGGCTCGACCGGCTTGCGTATCGTGGTCAGCCTGTATTACGAATTGGAGCGCCAGGGTAAAGCTTTAGGCGGCGCTTCGCTGTGTGTCGGTACCGGCCCCGCTATGGCTTCGTTATGGACGCGCGATATCTAGTGCTTGATTGAAAAGCTCGGGCGGCCTGGATGGGCCGCCTTTTAAATCGCATGATTTTATATCATCATCTCAGGATAATTATCCTAAAATATCAGTATAATCCAGCACCAAACTAACCTTATCCAACAATATTAGGAGCACCGAAATTCATGCTGGACCCAAAGCTACTGAGAAGCGAGCTAGAGCAAACTGCTACCAAACTCGCCCGGCGCGGATACACCCTAGATATCGAATTGCTCGGTGCTCTGGAATCGCAACGCAAGACCCTACAAGTTCGCACTCAAGAACTACAAAACGAGCGTAATACCCGCTCCAAGGTTATTGGTCGTGCCAAGGCTAACGGACAGAATATTCAACCGCTGTTAGATGAAGTCACGTCCTTGGGCGACGAACTCAAAAAGACCGAAAGCGAGCTGGAGCTTGTCCAAACGCAACTGCTCGCTCTGCAACTAGGCATCCCCAACTTACCCCACGACAGCACTCCCAGCGGCAACAACGATACCGATAATGTCGAAATCAGACGTTGGGGCGAGCCGCGCCAGTTCAGATTCGAAGCTCGCGATCATGTGGATCTAGGCGCGGAGGGCAGTCTGGATTTCGAGGCAGCCACCAAGCTAACCGGAACCCGTTTTGCAGTAATCAAGGGACAACTCGCGCGGCTCCATAGAGCACTAATCCAGCTTATGCTTGATTTGCATACCCAGGAGCATGGCTACCGCGAAGTTTACGTACCCTATATGGTCAACGCCGACAGCTTAAGAGGTACTGGCCAATTGCCGAAATTCGAGGCGGATTTATTCAAGCTAAGCGGCGAACTGAATTATTACTTGATCCCGACAGCCGAAGTGCCGGTAACCAACTTAGTGCGTGACAGCATCCTGGAAGACGACCAGTTACCACTATGTTACGTCGCCCACACGCCTTGCTTTCGGAGCGAAGCTGGTTCCTACGGCAAAGACGTGCGCGGCATGATCCGGCAGCATCAGTTCGAAAAAGTAGAGCTGGTGCAGATCGTTCGTCCAATGGATTCTTATATTGCCCTTGAAAAATTGACCGGCCATGCAGAAAAGGTATTGCAACGATTGGAGTTGCCCTATCGGGTAGTAGCGCTTTGTACCGGCGACATAGGCTTTTCCTCGGCTAAAACTTACGATCTAGAGGTTTGGTTGCCAGGCCAGAAAAAGTATCGGGAGATCTCCTCATGCAGCAACTTCGAGGATTTTCAAGCGCGACGGATGCAAGCGCGCTGGCGTAACCCCGCCACCGGTAAACCCGAATTAGTCCATACTCTGAACGGTTCCGGGTTAGCGGTGGGGCGAACCTTGGTGGCGGTAATGGAGAACTACCAAGACGAACGCGGCCGAATTCGGGTTCCCGATGCACTCAAGCCCTATCTGGGTGGGTTGGATTACATCGTTCCGGATGGGCGTTGAACCGCCAAAATGTAAAACAACCATGATTGTAAGAGCAGGCTAATACTCAATTCGGGAAGCCGCAATCTCCAACGGATAGCCAGCAGCAAGCCCAGCAGAGAGGCGAGAGGAGAATGGTATGGCGCTCCTAGCAAACGCGCTTTCCACCATCACGAGCAAAAACGGATAAATTTATGATCGTTATTTTGAGTTCCAATGTCGCGGAGAATTCTAAGGAGTATCGGCTTACGCTCGACTATTTGTCGCGGCTGCCGGGTATTGCCACTCGCATCCATAATGTACAGGGTGCTCAGCAAGTACTGACCGAAATTTATCTGATCGGCGACACCAAGACGCTCTCCGTCGAGGATATTCGCGTCTTGCCAGGCGTGGAGCGGGTCATCCGAGTTTCAGAAGAATATCGCATTCTGGGCCGGCATCGGGACGGGCAGCGCGTCAGCGGTTTCGAGTATAACGGGGTTTCGTTCAGCCAGGATACCTTGAACGTGTTCGCTGGTTTGTGCGCCGTCGATACCTCCGAACATGTAGAACTAATGCTAAAGGCTTTGCGGGATCATGGTCAGGTTTGCACCCGGATGGGCGCCTACAAGCCCCGCACTAATCCCTATTCGTTTCAAGGTCATGGAAAATCTTGTTTAAATTATGTTTTCGAGTTGGCTGGCAAATATGACATCAAGGTTATTGCCATGGAGATAACCCACGAAAGTCATGTCGATGAAATTCATGAGTGTCTGGAGCAGACCGGCCGACCTACTGGAGTGATGCTGCAGATCGGTACCCGGAACACCCAAAATTTCGAGTTGTTAAAAGCCGTTGGTCGGCAACAGGACTTCCCGGTACTGTTCAAGCGAGGATTTGGTATCACCCTGAACGAATCGCTCAATGCCGCTGAGTATCTTGCCAGCGAGGGCAATTCCCGGGTGGTGTTTTGCCTGCGGGGAGTGAAAACCAACATGGGCGATCCACACCGCAATTTGGTCGATTTCAGTCATGTACCAGTACTAAAACGGTTAACGCGGATGCCAGTGTGCATCGATCCCTCACACTCAGTGGGCTCTCGCGAACGTTCTCCAGATGGCTTATACGATTTGATGCATGCTACGGCACAAGGAGTCGTGGCAGGTGCCAACATGGTGTTGGTAGATTTTCATCCGGTGCCTACCAAAGCATTGGTGGATGGTCCGCAAGCCATGTTATTAGAAGAGTTAGGCTGGTTTTTGGAAGATGTCGCGACCGCACGAGAGTGCTACGAGAAACGTCAAATCTTGGCTGCGCAGCGAGTTGCGAGCTAATTTCTGAGAAATTTTTATATGATTATATCATCATCGAGTGAAATTTAACTCAATAGATCAACCTATACATCACTTACCACTAAAACCTTCCTCCCCACGTTATAGTTACATGGTTCAACGTGGGGAAACAACTAAAAACTATCATTTCTGCAATACATAAACACCCAGCGCATCACAGATCGGATACAGGCCTTTTTCTGGAGCACCCATTACCGGAGGTGAGACCTGATGCTCGGCAGAGTGCCTAATCAGCCATGCTTGCCAGACCGGCCACCAGGAACCATGATGTTTAGGCATAGTCGCTTGCCAAGTATCGGGGTCAACATAGCGATCTTGATCAGTACGGCACGCTACCTGATAACTACGGTGACGATGTCCTGGCTCACTAACAATTCCAGCATTATGACCACCGCTAGTCAGTAAAAAAGTCACCTCATCAGAATCAGCCAAGAGATTGATTTTGTAGACCGAGCGCCAAGGTGCAACATGATCTTGCTCTGTAGCAACCGTGAAGATCGGCGCTCGGATATCAGTAACGGCAATAGAGCGACCATTAACTTTGTAATGACCGGTAGCCAGCTCGTTACCGAGGAAAATGTGACGCAGATACTCGGAATGCATCCGGTAGGGCATTCGAGTTTGATCGGCGTTCCAAGCCATCAAGTCGTTGATTTTTTGACGCTTACCGAGTAGATAATCATGGACCAGACGCGACCAAATCAGGTCGTTGGAGCGTAGTAACTGGAATGCCCCCACCATTTGATCAGCGTCCAAATAACCCTGATCCCACATCATGTCTTCCAAAAAAGCAACTTGACTTTCATTGATAAACAATAGCAACTCGCCCGCTTCAGTAAAGTCGGTTTGAGCCGCAAAAAGAGTAACTGTCTTAATGCGGTCATCCCCATCGCGGGCCATCGCGGCAGCGACGATGGTCAGCATGGTCCCACCCAGACAGTAACCAACCGCATGAATCTTTCGTTCTGGCAGGATCGCGGTAATCGCATCCAGTGCCGCCATAACACCCTGTACGCGATAATCATCCATACCGATATCGCGATCCTCGGCTGTCGGATTCTTCCAGGAGATAGCAAATACAGTATGCCCTTTCTCTACCAGATACCTAACCATCGAATTATTGGGCGACAGATCGAGAATGTAATACTTCATGATCCAAGCCGGCACGATCAAAATCGGCTCAGCATAGACTTGCGGAGTAGTGGGCTGATATTGAATCAACTCGATCAGGTGATTGCGAAAAACTACCTTGCCAGGCGTAACCGCCACATCGCGACCAACTACGAACTGCTCGATTTCACCGTCCAGCCGTTTGCCAGCGACTGACGCTTCCATATCAGCCACGAAATTGGCCCAGCCACGAGCCAAGTTCTGGCCGCCTTCTTCAATGGTGGCTCTCAGAATTTCCGGATTGGTGAGCGGCGAGTTCGATGGAGAGAACATATCGAGAATTTGCCGCGTCATGAACGAAACGATGGCTTCGTTCTGCTTGCTGACTCCGCGATTGCGGGTCGTCGCGTTATACCACCATTGCTGATTCAACAAAAACGATTGATAAATCAGGTTATAAGGCCACTGTCGCCAACCTTCGTCATCGAAGCGATGATCTTGGGGCAAGGGTTCTATGCAAGGTGGCGTACTGGGATCTTGGTTCGCTTTAAAAGCGTATAGCCCCAACCGAACCATTTTGCGGATCGCTTTTTCGTTCAGCAACGCTTGCTTGCCAGGCGACAACCCGAGGTGCATCAGCCAGTCTAGATAGGCCATAGCCAACACCACAGGAGAAATGCCGCCGGTACCGCGAGCCAAATTGGCACTGACCATGCGGTCGATGGTTTCGGGGATATGGGTACCGAGAAACGTTCGTTCGAGACCGTAAGCACGGTGCGCCGAAGAGGCTTGGCCAGATGGACCGCGCCAGGAACGGGGCGGAGATTTAGGCGCGTTTTCGAAGGAGGATTGTTCGGATGTCGAGCCGGCCTGAGCATCGGCCGGGGCGGTTTCATTTGGTTTCTGCATGGCTACGCACCTCCGGATACCCGGATACGATAGGTTCGCGGTGCGATTCAGCGTTTACCGCACTGCGTCCCCAGTGTAGCGCAAAGCGAAAAGGCCAGCTTGATTTAGCCGGCCAATCCTTCGCAGAAAAACGCTATTTCTGCCTACGGTGGTCGATGACCCGCACCGCCTTGCCTTCCGAACGAGGCAGATCGCCGGTGCGCTTGACCGTAACCCTGGCGGTCACACCGATAAAATCTTTGATGTCCTTCTGGGCCTTGTGCGCAACCCGATTCATCGCATCCTGACCCTGAGCCACCAACGGTGGACTTCCCTCGACGTTGACAGTCAGCATGTCGAGGTTACCTTCACGGGTAACTTCCAACTGGTAGAACGGCGACAGCGTTTCGGTTTGCATGAGGATCGCTTCCACTTGTGACGGGAAGACGTTGACGCCACGAATAATGAGCATGTCATCCGTTCGGCCAGTGATCCGCTTCATGCGAACATGGGTACGGCCGCAGCGGCAAGGCGCAGGATCGAGCACCGACACATCGCGAGTACGGTAGCGGATAACGGGAAACGCTTCCTTGGTCAGCGAGGTAATGACGATCTCGCCGGCCTCACCGTAAGGAATCGGTTGGCCGGTGTTTACATCCACCGCTTCGATCAGAAAATGATCTTCAAAGACGTGCAAGCCGTTCTTGGCTTCGATGCACTCGATGGCAACACCAGGGCCAATCACTTCGGATAGGCCATAAATATCCACTGCACTGATACCAAGCCGAGATTCCAGTTCGTAGCGCATTTCCTCGGTCCAGGGCTCGGCGCCGAAGATACCCACTTTGAGTGGCAGTCTGCGCAAATCCACGTTCATATCCTCGGCGGCTTCGGCGAGGTTAAGGGCGTAGGAAGGAGTACAGGATAAGCCGGTCGGTTCGAAATCCTGGATCAGCATGATCTGGCGCTGGGTTTGGCCGCCGGAAATCGGCGTGACCATGACACCCAGTTCTTCGGCGCCGTAGTGCAACCCCAGACCGCCAGTGAACAAACCATAGCCATAAGCGTTATGCAGACGGTCGCCGGGGCGAAGGCCGGCCGCGGCCAAGCTGCGGGCCATGACGCGTGCCCAAGTCCTCACGTCGCGGCGTGTATAGCCAACCACGGTCGGTTTACCGGTGGTGCCGCTAGAGGCGTGAATGCGCACCACCTGGTCGGTCGGGACAGCGAACATGCCAAAGGGGTAATTTTCGCGCAAGTTTTCCTTTTTGGTAAACGGGAGCAGCCGGACATCGGCCACGGACTGGATATGGCGCGGCTTGACGCCAAGCTCATCCATGGCGTCTCGATAATACTTGACGGTCTGATAGCAGCGTTCGACGGTTGCGCGCAGCCGGCGCAGTTGTAGTTCTTGCAATTCCTCGCGGGGTAGAGTTTCCTGTTCGGTGTCGAGAATCATGGATCGCTCTTCGTTTTGGAGATGGGGATTAAGCGCCGGCAATGGCGGCGGGCAAGGTTTCGGTCAGCAGGTCGTAACCCAGATCGCGCAAGCGTTGGTTCAAACCGCGGGGATCGTCGGCGCGATAACGCACCACCGCCACGCGCAGGCCTGTTTGATCGGGATGCAGCGGCGAAACCACGGTGGCGATATAGCCACCCGCATCGTTGATTGTGGTCAGCAGCCGCCCCAATTGGCCGATGGTATCGGGCAGGTGCACGGCGATGCGAGTGGTGTCTTCCATTAAGCATCCGGTGATGTCCAGGAAAAAATCCAACAAATCCTCGTGGGTCAGTATGCCAACCAGCTCGCCACCGGCTTCGACCACCGGCAGACAGCCGATTTTTTCCTGGCGCAAGAGACGGGCGGCTTCTTCGACCAGCGTATCGGGCGTGCAGGTTACAACTTTGGAACGCATGACCCGGCCGGCATCGAGTTTTCCCAGCAGGTAGTTGGCTTCGCCGACCGACAAGGTGGTCATCGGAGAGGGCGAAACTCGTTCGAGATCATGCGAGGTAACCAAGCCGACCAGGCGACCATCGCGCACGACCGGTAGATGACGAATGCGGTGATCGCGCATCAAGGCTGCCAGTTGTGTCACGCGGGTGTTTTCGGTGACTTGCAAGACATTACGGGTCATGATCCGGTCTACGTACATCGTTTAACCTCCGGCGAATCGAGTTTTCCTTTCGGAGTCCCCGCTAATAACCCAGGTAGGCCCGGCGTATGGCATCGTCGGCTAGCAATTCAGTAGCCGATGCGGTTTTGGCGATGCGGCCCGTTTCCAAAATATAGCCGCGCCCGGCAATGGCGAGCGCGGCCCGAGCGTTTTGCTCCACCAGCAAAACCGTTACCCCTCGCGAGTTCAGTTCGACGATCACCCGAAAAATTTCTTCGACCAACAGCGGTGCCAATCCCATCGAAGGTTCGTCCAACAACAACAGGCGCGGTCGGCCCAACATGGCCCGGCCGATGGCCAGCATTTGCTGTTGGCCACCGGACAGCGTACCGGCCAGTTGCTGCCGACGTTCGGCAAGAATCGGAAACAAAGCATATACCCGCTCCATTTCCTGTCGAATCCAATCCTGATCGCGCCGCTGGCGAAAAGCGCCCAGCCGCAGATTGTCCTCGACGCTCAGCGGCGCGAAGACCAAGCGGCCTTCCGGAACTTGGCAGATACCGGCGGCAACGATGCGGTGCGGCGGCCACCGGGTGATATCCTGGCCGGCGAAACGGACGCAACCACCGCTGGCGGGATGGAGACCAGAGAGGGTGTGGAGCAGGGTCGTTTTGCCCGCGCCATTGCCGCCGACGATGGCGACCAGTTCGCCGGCACGAACATGCAGATCGGCTTGATGAACGGCTCGAACGGGGCCGTAGCCACTGCTCAGGCCAACCACTTCCAGCAGCGGTCCCACGAAACCGTTATGGAAGAAGGATCGATCAGACGGCATATTGCACCGCGCCTCCTAGATAAGCGGCGGCAACCCGCTGATCGGCCTTGATTTCATCCGGCGTGCCCTCGGCTAGCACGCTACCGTAATCCAGCACCAGCAAGCGGTTTGAGACGTTCATCACCAGCGGCATGTGATGCTCGACCAGCAACACGGTTACGCCGCTGGCGCGGATACGTTCGATCAAGTCGCGCAAGGCCAAGGATTCCGTGTCGTTGAGGCCAGCTGCCGGCTCGTCCAGCAGCAGCAGCCGGGGACGAGTCGCCAAGGCACGAGCGATTTCGACCCGCTTCATCAAGCCGTATGGCAAAGTGCCTGCCGGTTGCTCGATCCGGTCCGTCAGTTCGCACAACTCCAAAGCCTCGCACGCCCATTCGCGCGATTGCCATTCCTCGCGCCGCACCTTGGGAAATCGCAGGGCGGCTGCCAATAGGCCGGACCGGGTACGGAGATAGCAACCGGCCATGACGTTCTCCAGCACGGTCATGTTGAAGAACAGTTGCAGGTTTTGAAAAGTTCGGGCAATGCCTTGAGCGGCAATGCGATGAGGTGGCAGGCCGAGCAGTTCGCGACCGTCGAAGCGGATGGAGCCGGCGGAAGGTTGGTAGAAACCGCACAAGGCGTTGAACAGGGTGGTTTTGCCGGCCCCGTTGGGGCCGATCACGGCGTAAATCAAGCCCGGCGAAACCCAAAAACTGACACCAGCCAGAGCCATGATGCCACCAAAACTTTGTTCCAGCCCATCGACGACGAGCAGCTTAGCCGGAGGCAAGGCAGAGGTGGAGGAGGGTGCTTGAGCGATCAATTGCCGCTTCTCCGCAAAAGCCGCCGCACGGCCTGATCCAAGCCAACAAATAGCCCTTGGGGCATGAAGATCATCACGGCCATCAGCAAGGCACCGTGAATCAGCATTTCATAATCCTCGAACACCACCAGGCCCGCGTGCAACAAGGTCAGGGCAATGGCGCCGCACGCAGCGCCGAAGGTCGAAGCCATACCGCCGAGCACGACCATCGTGACCAGTTCTACAGAAACCATCAGGCTGAAAGAATCCGGGCTGACAAAGCCTTGCTGATGGGCAAACAGGCTACCGGCGAATGCGGCGAACAGCGCCGAGACCACGAAAACCTGGGTTTTCGTGCGACCGGTGTCGATGCCGAGCATCTGGGCGGCGAATTCGGAACCGTGGACGGCGCGCAGGGCGCGGCCGATACGTGAGTCAATGAGGTTGAGCGATAGCCAAATCGCCAGCAGCATGGCGGCTGCGACCACGGCGTACCAGCGCAAATCGCTATCGACCGGCCAGCCGAACAGATCGAGCGTGGGAATGCCGCTCAAGCCATCCGGACCACCGGTCCAGTGAGTGGCCTGCACCATGATGACGTGAACGACGATGCCGAATCCGAGGGTCGCCATAGCCAGATAATGGCCGTGTAGGCGCAGGATCGGCCTGGCCAACAGCCAGGCGATCAAGCCGACGACCGTAAGACCAGCGAACATAGCCAAAGGAGCCGGCCATGCGTAACGGGTGGTCAGAATGCCGGAGGCATAAGCGCCCATACCGAAAAATGCAGCGTGGCCGAGAGAAATCTGGCCGGCGTACCCCATCAACAGATTGAGGCCAACCGCGAGGATGACGTGCAAGCCGGCGGAAATGCCCACAACAGTAACGAAATAGTTATCCTGGAACAGGATTGGGAGCAGGATGATCGCGACCGCGAACACATAGAAACCGGCCAGCCGCATCGGTCAAACTCGCTCAGCGGTTTTGTGGCCGAACAGACCCGTCGGCTCGAAAAACAGCACCATCAACACGAACAGAAAGGCGATGGCATCCTTGTAGCCCGAAGAGATGAACCCGGCACCGAGCGATTCCAATACGCCCAGCAATAAACCACCCGTCACGGCACCCATGGGATTACCGATGCCACCAACGATGGCGGCGGAGAAGCCCTTGAGGCCGAGCATCACACCGGCCTCGTAGGAACTGAAGGTGATGGGTGCGACAAGAATGCCGGCCAACGCGCCAAAACCGGCGGAAAGGCCGTATGCCAGCCGCAACATCACCCGAACGTTGATGCCGACCAGTTTAGCGGCGGCGCGGTTGAACGAACACGCCAACAGCGCCTTGCCGACCAAGGTACGATCAAAGAAGAGGCGAACCAGCACGACCAGCGCCACGGTGACGCCAAGCACCCAGAGGCTTTGCGGTAGCAGCGTGGCGCTGCCAATGCGGATAGGCGTATCCCCAGAAAAAGGCGGCAATGATCGGAAATCCTTTCCCCACAACAACATGGCGATGCCGCGCAAGAAGATCGCGGCGCCGATAGTAATGATTATGGTGGCGACAACGGATGCGCCCAGGGCCGGCTCGATGGCGAAGCGTTCCAGCAACAAACCCACTATGACCACGATCGTGGTCGCAACGATGGCCGCCAGCGGCAACGGCAAGCCAGCGGCCAACAAGGCAATCGCGGTCATGGCGCCCAGCATCACGAACTCGCCTTGGGCGAAGTTCACCACATCGGAAGCGTTATAGATCAGGGCAAAGCCCAAACCCACTAACGCGTAGATGGAACCGACCGTAATGCCAGTGACTAGAAACTGGAATAACTGATCGAGCATCGGCGGGGACTATTCGACAATCTTCCAGCCGCCGTTGCGGATTTCCACCATCTTGAAGGCATCCAAATTCAAACCCATGTGGTCTTCTGGACTCATGTTGAAGACGCCGGCCGTACCGATGAAACCTTTGGTTTTTTCGATTTCGTCGCGCACCTTGGTTTTGTCGGTGCCACCAGCGCGCTGAATGGCGCCCACGGCGATATACAGGCCGTCGTAGGCGTGACCGCCGAAGGTGGATACCGGTCCATATTTGGCTTCATATAGTTTCTTATAAGCGAGTAATACTGGCTTTTGGGGGTCGGTATCCAACAATTGCTCGGCGACGACCAGAGCTGCCGCCGGTAGCCGGACACCTTCGGCGGCGTCGCCAGCGAGATCGATGAAGGTCTTGGACGCGACACCGTGAGACTGGTAAAGCGGCAGGGTGATACCGAGTTGCTTGAGGTTCTTGGTGACGATGGCCGGAGCTTGGCCGAAACCAAAGTTGATGATCACCTGCGCGTCCGAGCCGCGAATCTTGGTCAACTGGGTAGTCATATCGCTGTCCTTGTTGCCATAGGATTCGTCGGCGACGATGGTGATACCGTATTGAGGCGCCAGTTTGAGAAGCTGTTCGTGCCCGGATTTATCGAAACCGCCGTCACCGGTGATCAGGGCAACCTTGATCAGATTGCGCTTACGCAAATCCTCGAAAATCTTGGCGGCGGCCATGCGGTCGGTGTGGGCAACCTTGAATACCCATTTCTTGACGGGTTCGACAATTTCGATTCCACCGGCCAGGGAGATCAGCGGGATACTTTCCTTTTCGACTTCTGGGATGGCCGCCAAGGTGTCGCCGGAGGTGGTCCCGCCGACAATCATATCAACCTTGTCGTTTCGGATTAGTCGCTTGACGAAACTGACTGCATCCTGAGCCTTGCCGCCGGTGTCGTAATGGATCAATTCCAACGGGTGACCGTTGATTCCGCCTTTGGCGTTGATCGCCTCGACGTACATCTGAAGGGTTTTGAGTTCAGGATCGCCCAAAAACGAGGCCGGTCCGGTCACCGTTAGAAAAGAGCCAATCTTGATCGGCTCGGCGCCGTTGGCCAAACCACCGGCCCCCAACAACATCGCCGCGAGAATGTTTCTCCAAAATCCGGTTTTCATCGTATCCCCCCGAGTTTGGTTCTGATCTTGGTTTTTTTCGCGATAGCTGACGAACGGCACGCCTCGCGCGAACAGATGATAATTAATTGTAGACGTTAGTTATGCCGTCGATCGTCGGGAAACTGCTTTGGCGTGGCCCGCATCCCGGCCGGCATCGAACGCTTTGGCGTTGACGTCCGCCAGCTTGGGCTTGTAAGCGCGAAAGCCCTCGACGATGCATGTTTTGAGAATCTCGGCGGGGAAGGGCAGGTAGTCGCTGATCGCTCCCAACATGATAGTGTTGACTAGCTTGGCGTTACCCAATTCTTCGGCGATGGCGCCAGCATCGAACGCGTGGACCTCGATTCCCGCTGCCGCCAGTTCGCCGATGGGGTCGACGGGATAGTCGTACAGTCCGACCGATACGACCGGCGGCGCGATGCGTAACGTGTTGACCATCGCTACGCCAGTCGGACGAAGGTGGGACAACCAGCGCAGGCTTTCAGCCGCTTCAAAACCGATAAGCAAGTCGGCCTCGCCGGCATCGATCTGGGGCGAGTAGACCTTGGGGCCGAAACGAACGTGCGAGGAGACGACGCCACCGCGTTGCGCCATGCCGGCGACTTCGGTTTTCTTGACATCGTAGCCTTGGGCCAAGGCGGCACGAGCCAGCATCTCGGCGGCGGTCATGACGCCTTGACCGCCGATCCCCACCACGAGGATGTTGGTGATACCGTCAGTGAGCATGGCCATGAATCCGAACAGTTTGCGCTTGGGGGCGGGTTTGCACGATGGCTTCGGGTGCACAGGTTTCGACGCACATGTGGCAGCCGGTGCAGGCGTTGCCGTCGATGCGAGCAAATACCAATTCCTTGCTCTTGCCGCTTTTGGCGGTTACGGTTTCACGGTGGGCAACCGAAATCGCGGGACAACCGAGGTCGATGCAGTTACCGCAGCCCGTACATTTGTCGTCGATCACTTCGTAGGGCTGGAATCGCTCGAAGCGGTCGGTGAGCGAGCAGGGACGGTTGGTGATGATGACCGATGGCTCCTCCATCTTGATCTCTTCGCGCACCAGTTTGACGATGGTCGGCAGTTCGTAGGGATCGACCATGCGGATACGTTCGGGACGAACGCCCAACGCTTCGGCCAGCTTAGCGAAATCCACGCGCGGTGCGGGTAGGCCGTGCAAGTCCTGGCCGGTGCCAGGATTTTCTTGGCCACCGGTCATGCCGACCGAACGGTTATCCAGTAGCAACACGGTGACGTTGCCCCGGTTATAGATCATGTTCAGCAAACCCTGCATCCCCATGTGCAGGAAGGTGGAATCGCCGATGACGGCGACGATGTGTTTTTTCTCATCGGTCTCGCCCCGGCCTTTGTCCATGCCGTGGGCCATGCTGAGCGAGGCGCCCATGCAGGTGCAAGTATCCAACGCGTTCCAGGGATGCCCGGCCCCGAGCGTGTAGCAGCCGATATCACCGACGATATTGAGGTTGCGGATGTGGGAAAGCGCGAAATAAGGCCCCAGATGCGGGCAAGAAGCGCACATGGTCGGTGGGCGGGGGAAAACGCTGGCCTGCTGGCGTCTTTGCACTTCGTAGGGTTCGCCCAGCAGGGGTTTGATGGCCGGGCGCAGCACGCTAGGCGCCAGTTCGCCGAAGCGCGGCAAAATTTCTTTGCCCCGAACGGCGATACCGGCAGCGCGAATTTCGGTCTCCAGCAATGGCTCGGTTTCTTCGACTACGATCAGCGTGTCTACCTTCGAGGCGAGGGCGCGAATTTTTTCCAGCGGAGGAGGGTAACTAAAGCCGAGCTTGAGTACCGGGGCATTGGGAAAAGTTTCGCGAACGTGCATGAACGCCGGGCCAGAGGTGACGAAGCCGATCCGGTGATCGCTGCCAAGGAAAGTCGCATTCAGGTCGGTGGTTTCGCTCAATTTCTGGAATTTCCGGTCACGCTCGTGCATCAGCGGCAAACGCGGTTTGGCGTTGGCGGGGGTCATCACCCAGCGTTGGGGATTTTTCTGAAACCCGGCCGCACGATGTTGGATACGCTGGCCTGAGACGGTGACCATAGCCTTGACATGGCAAACGCGGGTGGTCATGCGGACGATGAC
>DEHU01000038.1 GCA_002352125.1 Competibacteraceae bacterium UBA2792
ACTTAATTTACGGAGTATTTAGTTATAGCAGCAATTGCTTCAAAACCTTGAATTTTTTGATATGGATCATCTTTCATGGCCATTCCGTCTTGCCACTGACTATCCTGTCGAAGTTTTCCGTATACACACTGATCCGCTTGGGTATTAATAGGGAGACTTGCTGATATCACCCTCGCCAAGAGTTTAACCAATGGTAATTTAATGCTCATAATAGCCTGCTGGCTCTCTTCGAAACGATTATCCCAGTTCGCTGCCAGCTTCACATTCTGGTTCACATATTTGGCTGCCATCCGTGCAATAGCCAAGTTAACATTGGCGTTTTTTATCTTCCTGGCCTTATTCATCTCATCGGTGGTGAGCTTGCCATCTTTGGCCATCTCGGTAACCAATTTGTCTAGAGTGTCTTGGGTTGCCATCTTTCTACTCCTGCTCCTGTTAGAACCATTCTCTATCTATTTGCTGTTCATGGTTTGCAGATAGATTAGGCTCGATTACTGTATTCGTATTCTTGACGGTTCTCGAAAAGCGATGATATTTTGGAAACCGGCCGGTTTTTCGCACCGGCCGGTTTTATCCACGTTCCACGGGTTACGTTCAATTCAACGCGGCTTTAGTCATCGTTGAGGATCGTGCCGAGACCTTGAGCATCGCCCAAAATTCCACCGCTGATTCCGCTCAGGTTGAGAAAGAAGGTTTTGTTGGGTTCCACCGTGGTGTCTCCCAACACGGGGACCGTGATCGTCTTGCTGTTCTGGCCCGCCGCAAAAGTCAGCACGCCACTGGTCGCGGTGTAGTCGGTGCCTGCCAGGGCGGTGCCGTTGGCCGTAGCGTAATTCATCATTACATTGGACATGCGCGGGTTCGACATTCTGACCGTGAAGACAAAGGCGGTGGTGCCGGTATTGCCTTCGGCCTTGGAGACGTCGCTGATGGTGACCGTCGGCGTATCGTCGTTGAGGATTTTGCCTTGGCCCTGGCCGTCCGCAATGATCACGCCTTCACCGCTGGCTCCGCTCAGATTGACGAAGAATGTCTCGTAGGTCTCGTCGGTAGCGTCTCCCAGCACGTTGACCGTTATCGTCTTGCTGGTTTCGAAGGGCATGAAGGTCAACGTGCCGCTGGTGGCGGTGTAGTCGCTGCCCGCCGTCGCATCCTTATCGGCCGTGGCATAGTTCACCGTTACCGTCTGAAAGCTCGCTGGCTGCAAGCTGACCGTGAACGTGAACGGATTGCTACCCGAGTTCCCCTCGGCTTTGGATACATCGTCGATTTTCAGTGCATAGGGATTAAAAATTTCGGCCTGAACCTGCGAGGTGACCGCATTGCCCGAGGTGTCGGTGACCGTCGCGTAAAAGGTATAGAGGCCGTTACCCCAAGTAGTGGTATCCAAGCTTGTCTGATAGGGCGCACTTCTGACCGTGCCGAGCGGCGATCCACCCAACGAAAAATCGACGCTGTGAATGCCAATATTGTCAGTGGCGTTGACTTGCAAGGTGACGGTGCCGGATAGCTTCTGTCCGGCCGTCGGATTGATCCACGTCACCGTGGGATCGACGCCATCCCCTATCCGGATCGTCCGCGGCATGGGTTGGATATTATTACCCTCGTTGGTTTCTCCAACCGCATTGTTCGGATCGATGAGAAAACCGAGATAATAGGTGCCGGGCGTAGTGTTCGCCGGAATAGTCACGTATTTCGTATAGGTGCCGCTGAAGCCCGGATCGCCCCAAGCACCATAGTTCATTCCCAACAGCACGTCGGACGTGCTGATATGTTCGTCGGTGGACAAATAAAAACCGACGTCGAAGTGCTGTTGGTTCGTGCCCAGATTATGAAACGTGAACTCCATCGGTACCGTCTCGCCCATGGTAGCCGCTGGGGGACTATAAACCAAAGCGTTAATATCGTCGTCGTCGCGATTGAAAGCCGAGCCTGCCACATCTATTTCGGTGGTGCTGTCTTGATACAGAAAACGTGCCCCTAGACGATCATCACCCAATGGATCGACTTCTCTATAGTAGCCCACCGGTCCACTATTAGGATAATAAGAATTCATAATAGCCATCCGGCGATTTTCATGGCCTAACCCCAATGCATGCCCTAACTCATGCAAGGCTACGATCTCGAAATTAATCGGCTCACCCCGATTGTTGTACTGATAAACTGATGGGCTCCATGTATAGGCATTATTGAAGGAAATATCAGCTTCGACAATGCGAGATTTCCAGCCAAAAAACCACTCGCATTTCATGCGACGATGAGTCACGGCTAGAGCATCTCCATCGTTATCATCCGGCCCAGAGAAATAAACTTCATTGGCATTGTTACCGTGGGAATAACCGCCAGTACCCTGAGCCGCTGCAAATACAAATCTTGAGCCTTGCACGTTGTTCCAGTGCTCCATAGCATTTATAAGCCGCTGATTCCAAATGCTGTCAGTCCCAATTGTCACTGGGTCTATATACATAACGGCTGAATTATTATTCCATTTGATGGGATTCCCATCGCATGTGGAATACGTGTACGCCAACACATCAGCGCTGTTCAAAGCCCCTAAAGCCAGCAGTGCCGTGCTGGCGATCATCTTGGTTAGGCCAAGGCCATCTGAATGAATTCTGAGTTTCATGATTGAACTCTTCTATAAGGCGATTGTTATTGATTGACCGGATTGGAGTTGGCCGGCGAATTACCCGATTTTGACTGGGCAGCGGCAACCCGCGTTTTGATATCACCGACGAACTGATTCAGACTCAGCGGTTGCTTTACCGCCATCTCCTTCTGGTCGATCTGAACCGAAGGCTGGCCATCGTCCGAGACGCCTGGGCTCCCTGTTGATTCATCCGATTCATGAATTTCAAATCCTTGATCGAGAACGTGAGTTTCGGACTCAAAACGGTGCTCCTTGACTAAATTCTTACCGGACATCCCTAGCAAGATGTTACCGTCGTTGTCGGTGACGATGTTGCCACCCTTTTGATCTGCGACAACTCGAAAAACGCCTTGCGTCCAGCCAACCAGCGGAATCAGACTCCGTCCGTTGCCGCGAACGAACAGCACGACTTTCTCGTTGGTTTTGAAATACGGGCTACCCACGACTTCATGGATATCCTCTCCAACTTGTCCGCCATTGAAGCGCAGCACTAATTCGGATTCCTTGGCTTGGCCTTTGATGCTGTCTATATCGGCAATGGTCACAAAGGTATAAATACTTTTATCAGTCCCGTAAGTGGATTCAGTTTTGGCCACAGTGCCGACCACGATGTTTTCGGCTTCTGCCGAGAGATCGTCCAAGTTTTTATGCAGCAAGGTAGTCGCGTGAGCATGGGTGACACAAGAAAAAACTAAAGCTGAAATCAATTTCAGTTTCATAAGATGCCTCCAAGTAAAATCGGCTGAACAATCAATAAGATCAACATCCAGCCAAAAAGGAAGCAAATTCGATACCAATCGCGAAATCAGCCGAATAACAAAAACAGCTTATTGATTATAAAAAGAGATTTGAATGGATGGAGTAACTTTGTGAAATGACGGGATCAATCGGGAGAAGCTATTCCCAATATATTAGGAATTTCGCGATATCTTGGGAACGGGAATAGAATTAAACCAATCCTCAAGCGGGGAACTGAAGTCGATAGCGACGAATTCCAATGGGATAAGGTATATTTGCGCTCGCTCGCAAATGATCTAGCAGGAGAAAACCGTACCCATGACCGCCTCCTCCGCAACGGATTGATGCCCGCGCCATGCGCATCAAATCCTATCGGCGAACTCTGGTCGGCAAGACCCTGCTCAAAATCGCGCTCGGCGTCACCCTGATCGTCGCCCTAGCCAGCGGGGTCAGCTACGCGCTGATCTTTCGGGAAATCGAAGGGCGCGCGCTCGATCAGTTGCGCGAATACGCCATCCAGCGCGCCAAATTTCACGAAGCGCATTTCGCGCTGGCACGCCAATTTCATCAGGTCATCAAACAAGAGTTTCTGCGACGCTACCAGGAACCCTCCTCCGATTTCGAACGGCGTTTCGATCAACTGATGATGCGTTACCCCGACGGTGCCATCCGCAACCGGCCGGAATACGCCGACATCGTTCGTTACTCGACCGGTTGGATTTACAAAGGCGTGCAACCCGACCGGGAATTCAAACGACTGTGGATGCTGTTTTTCGACCTTTCCGAGCAGTTTGCCAAGCTGACCACCACCCGGTTCGTCAACCTGTATTTCTTGCATCCCACCAAATCCGCCAACATGGGTTACGACGACCCGGTACGCTCCAACTACGTGCAATGGGCCGCCGATACCGCGGCGGACTGGGCGCTGAATGAGCAGGAATCCTTCCTCGCCGCCACGCCGGCTCGCAATCCAGGGCGGGAAACGGTCTGGGCCGGCCCGGAGTACGAACCCGCTTACCATCAATTGCTGGTGCCGGCGGTGACACCCATCGATCTCGACGGCGTCCACATCGCCACCGTCGCCAGCGACACCCTGCTCGACGATCTGGAGGCCAGCATCCTGCACGCCGATATTCCGGGCGCCGTCCATACCGTATTCCGGCACGATGGACGGTTGATCGTCGATCGGGCCTACAAGACCAAAATCGTCGAACACGAGGGCACTTACTTCATCGACCAAACCGGCGATACCCGCCTGCGCGCCCTTCTGGCGCTGGCTACCCACGCGCCGACATTGCCGCGTTACGGCTACGACTCGGGCGCCGACCAGTACTACGCCATCAGCCGGTTGCAAGGGCCAGGCTGGTACTTTGCCTCGATCTTGCCGGGCGGCGCGATTCGCACGGAAGCGTTCAAAGCCGCGCAATGGGTGTTGTGGACCGGTTTCGCCTCGCTCGCCCTAGTGCTGGGCGTGTTGGCGATGTTGCTGGAGCGGCAAATCGCCGCACCGCTCCGCCAATTGCTGCTGGCTGTCCGGCAGATGGGCGAACGGCGCGTGCTGGCGCCGTTGGATACCGCACGCCGGGACGAAATCGGCCAACTCGCCGTCGCTTTCGCCGCTACCGCGCGGTCGGTGACGGAAGAAATTCGCCGGCGCGACTGGGATCTCCAGCAGGAAAGTTCCGGCCGCATCCAAATCTACAAAGCGTTGCAGGCCAGCGAAACGCGTTATCGGGCCGTGGCGGAACAGACCGGCCATATCGTGTACGACCACGATTTGGTCAGCGGCCGGATCGATTGGGCCGGTCCCATTCCACAAATCACCGGCTATAGCATCAAGGAATTTGCGAGAGTCGATATTCGCGGCTGGGCAGAATGCATCCATCCCGATGATCGCGCCAAGGCGCTGCAAACCTTGGAACGAGTCCAGATAGAACTCGGTAAGTATCAGACCGAATACCGGTTTCGACGCGCCGATGGCCGCTACGTCTACATCGAAGACGAAGGGATATTGCTGACCGACCTCAAGGATCGATCCCAGCACATACTCGGCACCATGAAGGACATCAGCGAGCGCAAACACGCCGAACAGGCGCTGCGCGAAGCCAAGGAAGAAGCGGACAAGGCCAATCGCGCCAAGAGCCAGTTTCTGGCCGACATCAGCCACGAGCTGCGCACACCTCTGAACGCGATCCTGGGTTACGCGCAAATTCTGTTACGCGACGCCGCGCTGCCCGGCAAAGCCCGTAACGGCGTCACCATCATTCAGCAATCCGGCGATCATCTGCTGGGCCTGATCAACGACATTCTGGATCTGGCCAAGATCGAGTCGGATAAGTTGGAAATCGACGTGCAACCGTTCGACCTGCGGCATTTTCTGCAAGGCATCGCGGGGGCTTTCGCGGTCCGGGCCAAACAGAAGAACCTGGATTTCCACATGAATGCCGATCCCCAACTACCGGTTCAGGTACAGGGCGACGAACGGAAACTGCGGCAAATCCTCTTTAACCTGATCGGCAACGCCATCAAGTTCACCGATACAGGTGAGGTCGTATTTGCCATCGACAGGGATGAAGAACAAATCCGTTTCGCCGTAACCGATACCGGCTGCGGCATCCGAACCGGCGAGATGGGGCAGTTGTTTCAACCGTTCCAGCGAGTGGGCGACCGCAACCGGGCCATCGAAGGCGCTGGCCTGGGTCTGGTCATCAGCCGCCGGCTGGTCGAGTTGCTCGGTGGCGCGCTGCACGTCGAAAGCGTCTTCAGCCAGGGGAGCCGGTTCTGGTTCGCGCTGTCCTTGCCGGCGGCCGATGCGCCGGAACGCGCGCCGGCCGTGCCGGCCGTGCCGGCCATCGGCTATCGCGGGCCACGCCGCCGGATACTGATCGCCGACGACAAACGCGAGAACCGCGCCGTGCTGGTCGATATGCTGGCGCCGCTCGGCTTCAGGATCGCCGAAGCTGGCAACGGCCAGGAGGCGCTGGACGTGGCGGCCCGATTCCAACCGGACGCCGTGCTGATGGACATGCGGATGCCGGTGCTGGACGGGCTGGAGGCCACCCGCCGGCTGCGCCAGTCCGAGGCGTTGCGCGACGTGATCGTGATCGCCGTATCCGCCAGCGCCTACGGCCATCACCGCGAGCAGTACTTGGCTGCCGGTGCCGACGATTTTCTATCCAAGCCGTTCCAGTTGGAGAAATTGCTAGAGTTGCTGTGCACTCGATTGGGCCTGCAACTGGTCTACGCCAGCGATGCCGGTCCGCCCGCATCCGGCAGCGCGCCCGATGGGGAAATCATCGTTCCGCCCGGCGCCGAACTGGCGATCTTGCGGGATTTGGCCCAGCGCGGCGATCTCCGCAATTTATTGGCGCAGGTCGAGCGGCTGGAGCGCGCCGACGGGCGTTATGTGCCTTTCGCGGCCCGGTTGCGCGGTCTGGCCGAGCGCTTCCAGCTCAAGAAAATCAACGAGCTGCTGGCCGGTGTGAGTCCGCCGTCATGAGCGAATCCACGGCTCGGCGAGAGCGCTTGGCGCGGCATTACAACTGGCTGATCGCCTGGAGCGCCGTGCCATTGTCGATCGTCATCGCCGTGCTGGCGGCACAACAATTCTTTAAGCAGCGAGAAACCGAACTCGGCCGATTGCATAATATCGTCACCGAACAGCATGTGACGCTGAACGCTTTCGTCGGAACCGCCGACTTACATGTGAGCACCATGCGGCGTCAGGCCGAGGATTATCTCGCTAGTGCCTCCGAACGCCATGCCAGCGAGTGGCGTGCCTGGTTGGTGCCGAGCCAAGTCGAAGTGGAGGGCGGGAGTTTGGCGACGCTCAGCCTCGATCCGGCGCAACGAACCTCCTTCAAGGACTTGACCGGCACCGTCATGGGCCGGGTCGAGCTTTTGCGGGGAACCGACGAGCGTTGGACCGAACTGGATATGGCGTTTTCCCTGTTCCCTCTTCAGCGCTCGGCCCATGCGACCACCCCTTTCTTTCGCTGGAGCTATTACTTTTCCGGGCAGGAAGACTTCGTCACAGGCTTCCCCTGGCAAGATAACGCCTCGAACGTCAAATCTGCGGAAGCGACCACGATAGAGGGCGTACTCAAGTATTGGTTTTCGTTCGATGTCTATCGGCTGGCGACCCCGGAGCGCAATCCGGACGGACGCAGCTATTGGACGGAAGCCTACCTGGATACCGCCGGCGCCGGTTTGATGGTTTCTCACGCCGCGCCGGTGTACCGGCAAAGCCGCTACGTGGGCATGGTGGGAGCCGACGTGTTGCTGGGCTTTCTCACCGAACTGTTGCAAGCCTTCACCGAACGCTGGGGGCCGGTCTGGATCGTCAACGAAACCGGCCAGGTGCTGGCCGATCCCGATCACCCTTACACCGCCGCCGACCAACGGGTTAGGACCTTGAAGGACGTCCTGCCCGAATCGTTGCAATCCGTGCCCGTCGATCAGTTGCTGCGACCCTCCGACGAATTTCGGCGCATCGGCGACCAGTACGTTCATGCGCAGCGCATCAAGTCGGCGCCCTGGTATCTCTTGCACGCCATCCCGTCCACCGCGATCACCGCCCGCCTGTTGCCGCGCCTTTACCTCGCCCTGATCGCGCTGGCCGGTCTGGCTCTGACGCTGGTTGCTATCCACGCTCTGCTGCGCTGGCGCTTCGTCAAGCCAGCGCTGACGCTGGTCGATTATCTACGCGACGAAGCGGCCGGCCGGCCACCGCCGGCGGCGCCGGCCGTTCCCGCGCCGTGGCAACCCTGGTTCGACGTGGTCACGACCACCTTCCGGGACAACCGCGACTATTTGCGTACCATCGAGACCCTCAACGCTGACCTCGAACATCGGGTCGAGGAACGGACCGAACAATTGCAAAACGCCAATCGAGAACTCCGCTTGGAAATGGCAGTGCGCCAGCGCGTTCAGGACGCGCTACACGTCGCCAAGGCGGAAGTGGACCACGCCAATCGAGCCAAGAGCGCGTTCATGGCCAACATGAGCCACGAGTTGCGCACCCCGCTCAACAGCATCTTAGGTTACGCCCAAATCCTGTTGCGCGACGCCGGGCTGACCGCTAAACAGCGGGCGGGGGTCGAGACGATCCGCGAATCCGGCGAGCATCTGTCGGCTCTGATCAACGAGCTGCTCGATCTTTCCAAGCTCGAAGCGCCGGATGTGGAAACGTTCGTGGCGCGGCGCACGGCGCAGGCGGCAGCGGACAACGCGACATCCCCTCCTACGCTGGAGCAATGGTTTTTGCCGCCCGCCACGGAAATCGCCGCGTTGCGGGATCTGGCCCAGCGCGGCGACCTCAAGAACCTGCTGGCTCGGGCCGAATGCTTGGAACAGAGCGATGCCGACTACCGGCCGTTCCTGGAGCAACTCCGCGTTCTGGCCCGGTCTTTCCAGGTTAACCAAATCGTGCGGCTGCTGAGCGATCCTCGAATCCGGCCCTGACCGATATCTCCTCATACTCGAACCAAATGCCGGCTTGAGTAGCTCATCCGCTGCCTTTTAAACACGCAAATCCTGTCCTTCCAGCCCATCCCAACAACTCCCAATATACCGGGATTTTCCCAATATATTGGGAATACCAGTTTGTATTTCTCGTATCCGCTTCGATCTCGGCAATAATCATTCTGTAAATTAAATATTTAAAATCAATCGCCTATTACTTATCTTGGGTACCTTGCCGCGTTTGGCAAGTCGCTTGCTAATGTAAGAAACATCACTTGCCAACGTATACCCAATCCCTGGTGAGGGATCAATTAAATCGAAGGAGCATTTCAATGCCAATTGTTAACCCATTTAATTTTATGCCTAGAGGAAATGACTTCGTCACTTCTGCAGTGCGCAAAATTACTACAACCAATTTTGATATCAATGCCAAGGTACAAGTATTTGAGAGTGGTGGTGGGCTTCCTCGTGAATCCATTTTTATTTTTGACTATATAAAAAATGAGTTTTTTCCATTAACAATCGGCGTTAATTGGGGAACAACAGATAGAATAAAAATAATAATAGAGATTAAATATAATATAAAAATTCCTTATCATGTGAAAGATTTTGGTGATCTTGGGGGTGAAGCATCCGGGACAATACTTGGATTACAGGAATGGGTTATTCAATACCCTGAACAAGGACTCTTAATCAGCAAGACAAACAATAATGGCAGTGGCGTAAAAAAAAGCGATGGAGATATAGGAGTTCAAATTGCTTGTGACGCAAGTGAATCCCCTCAAGGATTTAAGGGTCCATTTATAGCAATCAATACCAACATATCGATATCTAAATCTAGTAGTGGTATAACAGTTAATGCAGGTATTAACAACGCGACAAAGAACGGTTCGATTTCTACAGAAATAATAAGCGCATCTTCATCCTCTCGATCTACGAATTACGAGTTTAAAGTAAATCTCTCAGTAATAGGTCGGCCTAACGTGGTGGTTGCTCCCAGACCTTTGGAAGTTCCTGAGGATTTGCTGACTCATAACGTGTACTTTGAAATCGAGAACCAGAAAGATCTAAGTGCCGAAGAGCTGAGGCGGTTGGAAGATAAGTGGCATGATCCACTATTTCGTCAGTCCCCCAAGCTGTATAACGCGATCAAGAGCGGCAAATGTCAAATTTGGCTATCGGGTTACGCGAGCACGACCGGAAAGGAAGCACATAACAAGAATCTGAGCAAGGATCGAATTACTTCGGTGGAGGAAGCGCTTAAAACCGATTTATTCAAGAGCAAAAACGTCAAATTTGTTCGATTGCCTCAAGGGGAAAAAAGCTCGACCCAGAAAGGAGCCGTTGCGAGGGAAAGGCGGGTCGAGATACAAATCCAAAAATCGGAAGCCATAATAGCTATGATGTAATCGCTTGCCTTTTGAAACCACCGCGCCTCCAGCGTGTCGGTTTCAAGTCGAGCAAGCACGCCGCATCACTCCCGACTGTTGACCGGTCAATCAAGCTACGCTATGCGTGGTTCCTCTTTACCGGGCCGTTCGTAGAGCGATCATGCGCTCCGGCCCGGTCTTTTTCAAACCAAACAAACTCTGTTCGTGCGCGATTCCCGGATTCGCACTCGATCGACAAACCACCATCGTTTTTCATCTCGCAAAACTTTCAACGCCGCTTCCAAAAGTAGGATCGATTGCAATGAAAACACCACAGTCCTCTGCCAAGCTCGTTTTTCGATTCGCTGCTATCTATGGCTTCCTCGTTCTTTTCCCGCAATATTTTCTCGAAACCTGGATCAATCAGAATTTTCCTCCGGCCATCACTCATCCGGAAAATTTTTACGGATTTATCGGCATCGCGCTGGCATGGCAAACGGTATTTTTAATGATAGCGAGCGACGTGTCTCGCTACCGCCCACTCATGTTGCCCGCTATCTTGGAAAAGGTGGCATTTGGTGGTCCGGCCGTCGTGTTGTTCGCGCAGGGCCGCGTCGGTCTACCGCTGCTGGCCGCTGGTCTGACCGATCTCGCCCTTGGAGCGGCTTTCGCGGTCGTTTATCGCGCAACGCGAAGCGGGTGATCTAAAACCCCGTTTTCAAACTTCCACAACGCCACAGCTCTCTGCCTTCTCCCGCTTCGCGTCGGCTATTATTGATTGAAGGATCGAGCGCGAGCGCGGCCGTTCGAGGCTCGACTCCCTCGCCATTTCCTCGATCACGTTAAACCATCTTCGTCGGCCCTCCTCGATTCATGCAACCGCCCTTTTTCGAAAGCGGATTCATCCTCGCCTGGCTGCAAACGGCTTGGGCGTGGTTACAAGAAACCTTCTTTGCACCTCAGTACATCGTCTATACGGCGATGCAGATGCCAGCCATGATCGGTACTGGCTTCACCGCTTGGTGGATTTACGACTTCGTGCACCCGTGGCTGATCCGGCGCATTCGAGCCAAAACGGCGAGCGAATACAGCCGTCATGCTTTGTCGACGATGGTGTCGTTGATTTTTCCGCTGTTGTGGTTGATTGGGCTGGGAATTGCCGGCTCGGTCGCGGTGCGCTTCGGTTGGCCCAATCACTCGGTTCGGATCGGCATCCATCTGCTGGCGGCCTGGATCGCCATCCGCCTGTTTTCGATGCTCGTGCGCGAGCCGGTGTGGGCGCAGGCCATCGTGATCGCCGTCTACAGCATCGCCGTGCTGGCGATTCTCGACCTGCTCGACCCGGCGCTGGCGTTTCTCGACCGGCTAGCCATCAATCTCGGCAGCATGCGCCTGTCGCTGCTGACCGCGCTGAAAAGCATGCTGTATTTCGGAATCGCCCTGTGGGCCGCGGTGCTGGTCTCGCGAGTATTGGAGCGCCGTCTGGAACACCTGCCCAGCCTGACTCCATCGGTGCGAGTCCTGTTCGGCAAGCTGCTCACGGGCGGGTTGATCACCTTGGCGGTCGTGGCGTCGCTGGCCAGCGCTGGCATCGATTTCACCGCCCTGGCGCTGTTCGGCGGTGCGCTCGGTGTCGGCCTCGGATTCGGCCTGCAAAAAATCACCTCCAACCTGATCAGCGGCATCATGCTGCTGATGGACAAATCCATCAAACCCGGCGACGTGATCCAGATCGGCGAAACCTATGGCTGGGTAGCCTCGCTGGGCGCTCGCTACGTGTCGGTGGAAACCCGGGACGGTACCGAATACCTGATCCCGAACGAGGAACTGATCACCCACCAAGTCGTCAATTGGTCGCACCGCAACGACCTGGCGCGACTCAAGGTGCGCGTGCGGATTTCCTACGACACCGATGTGCGCAAGGCGCTGGAGCTGATGGTGGAAGGCGCCGGCCGCCCGGCGCGGGTGCTGGCCGATCCGGCGCCGCGGGCACTGTTGCTGGAGTTCGGCGAGAGCTTTCTGCTGCTGGAGCTTCGCTTCTGGATCCGCGATGTGTACAACGGCATTCGCAACATCTCCAGCGATGTGATGCTGGAAATCTGGGATTTGTTTCGGGAACACGGCATCGCGTTGCCGATACCACAACAAGGCATTCACATCAACAGCTTGCCGCCGGTAACCCTCAACCCGAATGGCAATTGCCGACCGCCAGCTTGACGCTCGCGTAGCGACTTGCCCCGGCTCTCTGTATGCTTAGCTGCGATCGGTCCTTTCCACAAAGGGCTTTGTACCATATGCCCACTAACGATAATCGAGGAGATGCGCGATGCGAGAGATTCATCATGCCTTGGTGCTGAACATGCACCAACCCCCACGCAATCTCGAAAACTTGCTCGAAAACAACGAATGGGAGGTCAAGGAAATCCTGTTCGCCTACGACCGGATGCCGCGCGCCCTGTGGGCTTATCAGGATATCGCCCGCGTCCATTTATCGCTGTCCGGAACGTTGCTGGAAACCCTGTCCAACCCCGACTTCCAGAGCCGGGTCTACGGCACCGTGGATTGCGGCAAGTTGCTATGGCACCTGCAAAACCAGCAAATTTTCGAAATTCTCGGCACCGGCTACTACCATCCGGTGCTGGCCTTGACCCCGGAAGCCGACTGGGACGAGCACATCGTCCGCTGGCAAGCCATCGCCCGCCACCTGCTCTGGCGGACCCGGTTCAACGGTTTCTGGCCGCCGGAAATGGGCTTCGACATGCGGTTGATCCCACACTTGAAAAAAGCGGGCTACCGCTACGTGATGGTGGATTGCGAGTACGTGGACCCGGTCGGCTCGATGAACTGGCAAGAGCTGCGCTACCGGCCGCATATCGCGGAATACGGCGGCGAGCAGATCGTGATCGTGGTCCGCGACCGCGAGCTGTCCGACGCCCAACTGGCCGGTATGGACTACGGCTGGTTCTATCACGAACTGCACGAGCGGACCAAATGGTGCGATTTCCCGCCGCTGGT
>DEHU01000147.1:0-2353 GCA_002352125.1 Competibacteraceae bacterium UBA2792
CCGACCTCGCCGCGCGCCAGGGGGTGGTCGGCGTCGTAACCGGTCTGGGTCGGCAAATCGAAAGCCACCGACAGCCCGGTTTGTCCCTTGCTCAGATTGGTGCGGTACAGTTCATTAGACGCCTTGGCGGAGGAATGGCCGGAGTAGGTCCTCATCAGCCAGGGTTTATCGCGTTTGATTGGGGTAGTCATGGGAGCCTCTATTGGTGTGTGACGGTGAATTGTTTATGGTTTGTCCACTTTATTTTTCAGGACTATTCGTTATGTTCTATCCAAGCGGCTCTGGCTATTACACATGAAATGCAGGATGCCCAGAATTTTGCCAAGCTCTTTAATATAGTATTGATCCAAATCAAGCGAAACTCGGTCATCAACCAGCTTTAAAAACTGCCATTGAATCCCAGTCGTGACCACGCCGAATATAGTTTCAACTCTATTTTTTCTCCTTTCATTAAATATCTGGGCTGCTTTCATCTCAGCAATACATTGTGGAACACCCTGGATAATATTTTCCTTCTTTGCCTCCACTAGAGCAATAACAGGCGCATCAAGAAACAGTTGCTCGTCCGAAAGGCTAATAATAAAATCACAAGCACCCTTTAATCCCTTTTCTTCATCCACATTAAAATCGACTCCAGAGAAAAGGCTGATTTTCTTGTTCTCAATTTTTCTCAGTTGTAACAGCACCGGCGATATGATCAGCTCCGATCTAGCTTTTTCTGTGTTATTAGAGAGGGCCAGCGGAACAATGTCTTCCAGCATTTCACGATAAAACGATTCAGGAACGTCTACTGAATCAGCACTAGAGAATATATCAATATTATGTTCTATCTTGATGCCAAGCAGCTTTATTTGATCGAAGGAGAAATTACTGTAAGGCATCGTTGACGCTTCCCATCAGTCAGGGTTTGTCGCGTTTTACTGGGAATAAATTGGCCTGAGCCGATTCCAATATGGAATCCCGCATATAAGAGCTGGCATTAAAAATTTCTATACCAATAAGTTGGTAGTGGCGCAAAAACGAATGTTTTCTGCTGGATGATTGAGGGTTATCCTTGATAGATAGTCGCTCTGTTAGCGGTTTGTCTCGCTCATCATGCCTTACTACCATGAATCTGAACATTCTATTCTGAACCACTACCCAAATTTCGAGTTCTTAACCCCTTCCCCATAAGGAAAAGGGGCTTTTCCTCACCTCACGCCGGCCGCCGCTTGATCAGCAGTCGCCGTTCGATCTCGAAGATCTTGTTGCCGATCTTCTCCTTGCCCAGCTTCTGCTTGTCGTTCTCCTTGATGAACAGATCGGCGCCATAGGTTTCCAGCGCGGCGGCGGCGCTGATGTTCTTCACGCCGATGAACTGGAAGGTGACGATACCGGCAGCATCGGTATTGGGCAGGGTCTCGGTGGCGATGACCCGCGACATCGCCGCCACCGTGTCGCCGGATACCGACGGCTGGGTGTGATAACCCTCGGTGAAACCCAGCTCCCACAGCGCGTTTTCGCTCACATCGCGGCTGGCCAGACCTTCCAACCAGGCGTACACCAGCCCACCGTAAACGATCGGTTCACCGCTCATCTTGCCCGACAGCCCAGTGCTGTAAACCCGGTCGAAGTGCAGCGGATGGGTGTTGCCCACCAGATAGGTCAGCGCCATGTGCTCGTCGGTGATGGTGCGACCGTTGGCGTGGACGATCAGATCGCCCAGCGCGAAGTCCTCGAAATAGGTGTTGGGACCGGTCAACTCGGTCGGGAAGGGACCACCGCCGACCGGCAACTCCACCACCGGATGCTCCACCCACGGAAATTCCACCGGATTGTTCGGCGCCGGAGTGGTCGGCAAGCGGCTGCCGCGCCAATCCACCATGATCTTGCGCTCGTACTGCAACACCACTTGGTGATGCTGGTTCACTCCCAAGGTGCGAATCAACACGATACCGGGCTGGCCCTCGCCGCGCGTCTTGCGGTCCATTACCTTGGTGTAGCTGCGCAAGGTATCGCCCGGATACACCGGCCGCAGGAACTGCACGTTGTAATAGCCGAGGTTGGCGATGGCTTTCTCGGAATCGTTTTGCACCCCCAGCGACAACACCACGTTGAACACCATCTGCGGGCTGGCCGGCAAATCCGGGAAGCCGTGCGCCTTGGCGCATTCCACGTTGAGGTACAGCGGATTGGTTTGCATGAAGACGCGGGCGAAATGCAGCATCGTCGCCCGGTCAAAAGTGAAGCCGCGCGTATGGACAAACACCTGGCCCGGCACGAACTCGTCCAGATAGCGCCCGTACTGCGGACGCCGCGCCCATTCCAGATTGACCGCCACCGACCCGGCAACTTCCGCCTGCTCGCTCAATCG
>DEHU01000147.1:2421-10031 GCA_002352125.1 Competibacteraceae bacterium UBA2792
GGCTTCCATGTCGCCTTCGCCCTTGTCCATCAACCGGCCCACCGAGTAGGTGAATTGCCGGCCGATCGCCAGATAGGTCGCTATTCGCGCCAGCTTGACTTGGGTGAGCTGGTAGTCGCCAATGGGATAGCCGAATACGACGCGCTCCTGTGCGTAGCTGAGCGCCTTCTCGTAAGCGGCCTGCATGATCCCCACGGCGCGGGCGGCGGTCTGNNCGATGGTGGAAATCGCCTTGCCGGTCAGCTTGCCGCCGCCTTCCTGGGTGAAGTCGATGGTGTGGCCGGGCGTGCTCGGCTTCTCCAGCAGAAACATCGACAGGCCGCGATGGCCGAGCGAAATGTCCGGGTTGGTACGGGCCAGAATCAGCAGTACGCCGGCTTTGCCACCGAAGGTACACCAGGTCTTGGCGCCGTTCAGCAACCAGCCGCCCTCGGTTTTGGTCGCCTTCAGCCGCATGTTGGCCACGTCGGAGCCGTAGTTCGGCTCGGTCACCGCCACTGCGCACAACAACTCGCCCGACGCCAGTTGCGGCAGCCATTTCTCCTTCTGCTCTTCGGTGCCACCCTTGAGCAGTGCTTTGGAGAGAATTTCGGGCCGGGTGATGAGGCTGCCCGCCGCGCCCAGCGAGCCGCGTGTCAGCTCCTCGGTCACCACGATCATGCCCAGGTTGTCTTCGTGCTCGTCGCTCTGGATACCGCCGAAGCGTTCCGGGATGGAGATGCCGAAACAGCCCAGTTCCTTGACCTGGTCGAGGATGGTGTCGGGAATGTCGAGGTCGTGGCGGTGAACCTCCTCGGCCAGCGGCATCACCACTTCTTCGGCGACGCGGCGGAAGGTCTCGCGCATCATTTCGTGATGATCGTCCAGCAGATAGGCGCCGGTCACGCCGTCTTGGGCGCGCATCAACTGGCCCAGTTCGGCCACCCGCTCCGCCGGCAGTTGCGCGTGGCAGAATTGCCGCACGGTGGCGTGATCGACGGTGGCGCTCAGCCATTGCTCGTTCAAGCCAAAATCGGCCGGCCGGGCGCTCAAGCGATTGCGGACCGCTTGCAGCGCCTCAGCGGCGAACAGCAAGGCGAAACGCTCCTCCAGCGTAAGGTCGCCGGCCGAACCGCCGCCGGCCGCCCGTGCCCGCTTGGCATAGTCCAGCCCGAAACGGGCGCCAGTGATTTCCGCGCAGGACAGCGCTAAGTCGTAGCTGACCAATTGATGGTGGTCGAGCAACGCCGCTGATATTTTGCCATCGGCTTTCTGAGAGCGTTCCTTCAAGTCCGCCAAGGAGTAGTCGAGCGCCTTCTGGACAGCGTCCAGCGCCAGGGCGGCTTGCTGCAACTGTTCTGCCGGATTCTGGATCGATGCGGACATCGCTTTTCCTCATGTGGTGATGGTGGTTCGTTAAAACCTTAAATTTCGTATGTTCTCGCCAAAAATTTTAGGCGGAAAATGCTTGGAGCACACGGTCTGAATCGAGCGGCGGCAAAAAATATCCGGCGGAAATCGGCCAGTTGCAAATTGGCGAGCACCGTTTACCCCCTCTGCAGCACATCGGGGAATCCGACCATCGATTTCCTCTTATAATGGCAACCGATTGCACCGGGCGTTTGCATCGAGCTCGATATCCCCAACCGCAAACGCCTTTTTCCGTCATCGCCGGCGCGTCCGAAATGGGCTGCGCCACCATCCTTGCAGAGACCGACGTGGCCACGACTCCCAACGCATCGACCGAACTCAGCCATTACGCCGGATTGCTGGCCATCGAGCTGGATCCGCAACGCTCCGATCCCACCGGCGTACCGCCGGAACCGCTCGGCGTGACCGACGCCACCGCCCTGGCCGGACACTTGGCCAAGGATCTGGATCGCGTTCTCGGCGGCATCAGCCACTTGGGGCTGATTCTGCCCGGTGCGCTCTACGATCAGACCGAAATCCTCCGGCCGGGCTTCCCGCTCGCCGCCGCGCTGGCCGGCCTGTACGAGGGCAGCTCGCGCAAGCCGGTTTTCACGCCGCAACTGATCGCCCTTGGCACCGACCGGGGCTTCTTTCCGATCGCCGCCATCAACCCGCTGCGCCGGCCCGGCTCCGGCCCCCTGCTGCTCCTGCCGTTCTGCTTCGTCGGCCAACACGACGATATTGCCGCGTTGGCGCGGCTTATGGAAGACATTTTGTTGCAAAGCGGCGAAGTATCGCAAGCAACGCGCGAAGCGGTGCAACAGGCGTTCGGACTGAAGGCGCTAAACCTGTCTTTCGCGACGATCGGCGATCTTTGCGCCCTGTTGCGGGTACAACTGGAAAGCAACAAGCTATTGCCGTTGTGGGATTTGCTGGAACAGGCCTGGTTCGAGCGGCCCGATGTCCGTTCCGTCGTGCTGGAGGACGGCAACCGTTTTCTGGTCGCCAAAGGCGAGGCTCACACCCTGTTTTACACCTTCGACGACTGGGCGCAGTTTGGGCCGGGTCGAAAATTGCCAGCGGCAGATTTGGGGCAAGGTTACTCGGGTTGGGCGCGCGCGCAACGGCAATACGCTTTGGCGCTGGAACTCTACGGATTGCATGTGCGATGGGTGCTGGCCAATCCGCGCCTGGAAGAGGCGCTAGCCGCCGCCGACGGCGAAACCACGCTGGCGGCATTGCGAGAAATTCCATGCCTGTCCGGCGATTTTCTGGTCGAGTCGATTTTCCAAAACGACAGCGAGAACCCGGAACGGCAGTTGCTCGTCACCAACCAGGCCGACCCCGAATTGGGTACGCTCGCTTACACGGTGACCAGCCTGGATGCAGGAGGTCAACTGTTGCGGCTGGAACACCACTACCCGCTGCGGCCCCAAGGCTTGAACGTGGTGATCGACCGGCTGATCCAGCGATGCGCCGAACAAGACGCGGAGCGGCGGGTATTGCATCCGGGCCGGCTGGCGTATTCGGAAACGGGCCGGAGCTTGCGAGCCGCCACCGAGGCCGATTTGCCCAATTCGGCCGACCGGGCGCATTAGCGACACTCTAGTTCGGCCAAGCTTGCGGCGGCCAAGGTGGTAGCAAAACCCGCCCCGCTCGCGACGCCGTTACGCTCGGATCAGTAATAGTGCGCCACTCGCGTGGTACCGTCGTAGCCGGTCAGCACCTTCACTCGATCGCCCGGATAGAAGGGTTCGTCGGCTGCCTGGCTCACGGCGACCATGCGACCGCCATCCAGTTCGACCAGGATTTCCAAACCCGGTTGGCGGGTCGCGTCTTCCTCGATCGACGAGCCGATCAAACCGCCCAGGACGGCCCCGCCGATGGCGCCGGCAACCTGCCCCGTACCCTTGCCGACATTGCTGCCAGCCAGACCGCCCAGCATCGCCCCGGACATGGTTCCCACTCCGCTTCGAGTCCCTTCGATGACGATCTGGCGAATATTCTCGACGTAGCCCAGTTGGACATCCTGCGCCTGAGCGACCTGATCGCGGCTATAAGCTCTACCGGACATGCTGGAAGCGCAGCCACTCAACGCCACGACCGCCCCCAGCACCACCGCTACGATTGCCGTCGTCTTGGATCGCATGGTCAACCTCGTTGCCAATCAATGTTGTTCGAGAAAAATCCCACATGGAGATCATGTTGGCATTATAGCCGACCCTCTTTCGCAACCCAGCCGGTCCCACCGAACCTCGACCGAACGCTCCATCAACACGCTTCAGCCACCGTGCCGTGAATCGCAATCTTTTCTCGCTATCGCCGGCCCGCCGCGATGCGCTGGCTGGCTTTCTGCTCATCTCGATGATCGCCGCTTCGGTGATACCGGGGGTTTCTTTATTGACGGCCGGTATATTGGGTTGGACCGCAGCGCTGCTGCTGAGTTACCGGCTGGGCCGACGACAGCGCGTCCAGAGCGCTTGGCTGATCGGACTCGGCGCTGCCGGCATCGCCTGGGGTGCGCTGCACGGCGCTCCGCTCGATGCGACCCGGATTTTGGCGGGCAATCAGGGATTGATCGGCCTGCTGGCGGCGGTTTCGTTCCTGCGGCTGGTCACTCGCCCGGAAGCGGCCAACCGCGACGCGCCACCGCCGCGTGGCCGGCAAGCCTTGTGGCGGACGTTGATTGGCGTCCATCTGTTCGGAGCGGTCATCAACCTGTCCACCGTGGTGATCCTCGGCGACCGCATGACCACCCACGGCCGGCTGGGAAAACGCCGGGCGCTGGCGCTATCGCGAGGATTCGCGGCGGCGGCGTTTTGGTCGCCTTTCTTTTCGGCGATGGCCGCTGCGCTCACCTATGCGCCAGGAGCGCAACTCTGGACGGTGGTGCTGGCCGGTCTACCGCTGGCCGCCGTTTCGCTGTGGCTGACGGCGCGCGAGATCGATCCCGAAAATCCCGCGTTAGGCGCATCCTTCATCGGCTATCCGATGCACTTTGGCGCCTTGTGGATCCCGGGGTTGTTGGTCGCTATCGTACTGACTGTTCACACCTTGGTTCCGCACTGGTCGATCCTGGCGATCATCGCCGCCAGCGCGCCGCTGCTGACTGCCGGCATCCTGATAGCGCAGCAGAAGCGCGGTGCGTGGCAGCCGCTCCGAGACCATGTCCGGCACGGACTGGCCAGTACCGTCAACGAGCTTGCGCTGTTTCTGGCGGCCGGCGTATTGGCGGCGGGTCTGATCGGTCTGACCGGACAGATGGGCAACTGGTTGCCGTTCGAGCGATTTGGCCCTTCGCAGGCCAGCCTGCTGCTGTTGGCGATGGTGGGCGCCGCAACGCTCGGCGTGCATCCGGTCATCACCATCGCAGCCTGCGGCGTTTGGCTGGCGCCAATACACCCCGAACCGAACTTGTTGGCCATCACGCTATTGATGGTTTGGGGAATCGGCGTGCCGGCCAACCCGCTATCGGGCTTGCATTTGATGATGCAGGGACGCTACGGCATCGACGGCTACGCCTTTTTGCATTGGAACAAAACCTACGTATTGAAGTGCCTGGGAGCGGCGGTGGTGCTGTTGCATCTGTACGGACCGCTGTTGGGCGTTTCGGCCTGATTGCCCAGCGCTCGGGAATGCGGATCTCTCCCCGTCGTCCGCTTGCGAGAGTGGGGAGAGAGCGATCAATCGCACATTGCCGTATTGCGCTAATCGCGGAATTTCGGCTTGCGTTTTTCCTGAAACGCCCGCACGCCTTCCTGGGATTCCTCGGTGCCGTAGAATAGCCCGACCGCGTGCAAGCCCAAGGCGGATATGCCGGTGATATGCGCCGTCTCGGCATTGAAGGATTTCTTGGCCAAGGCCAGCGCCGTCGGACTTTTCTCCAGAATTTCCGCGCACCAGCGCGCCACTTCGGCATCCAGCTCATCGTCGGGTACCGCTTTGTTGGCCATGCCCATCTGCACGGCCTCGGCAGCGCTGTACTGGCGGCACAGATACCAAACCTCTCGCGCTCGCTTATCGCCGATCACTCGCGCCATGTAGGCGGTGCCGAAACCGGGGTCCACCGAACCCACCTTGGGGCCGACTTGGCCGAAACGGGCCGATTCGGCGGCAATGGTCAGATCGCACAGCAGCGCCAGCACGTTACCTCCGCCGATGGAGTAACCGCGCACCTTGGCGATCACCGGCTTGGGCACGTTGCGAATGATGGCCTGCAACTCTTCCAACGGCAGGCCGATCACGCCGCGACCATCGTATTGCCCCTCGTGCGCGGATTGGTCGCCGCCGGTGCAAAATGCTTTGTTGCCGGCGCCGGTCAGGACGATGACGCCCACCGCACGATCCCAGCCGGCACTCTGAAAGGCATGAATCAATTCCTCGCAGGTTTGGGCGCGGAAGGCGTTGTATTTGTCGGGACGATTGATGGTGATGGTAGCGACACCATCTTTAACTTCGTACAGAATATCTTCGTAAGTGGCGGTCATGACGGCTCCTTATTGGAAGCAAAGACAAATCGTAATACTATGGTTTGGGTTTTTCTTGGAGAAGAAAGATCATACCGGGCATGAAAAAAACGATGAGCCCCAGCGTACAATAGACAGATTTTTTTCTGTGCGTTATCGCTTGTTGTTGATTGCCGCTTTTCTTCCACTGGCTGGCCTGCAAGCCATTATCAAACATCAAATAACCAAACCACAATGCAATACCAACGCAAATCGTTCCAGCAATTTTGCAGAAAAGAAACCGGCGCACATCGATTGCTCGCAATAATTCAAAAGCTCTTCAGTTAATCGGTGGCTTAATGCATTTTCCCACATTACCCGACCGAACCTCCAGAATCCATATTGAACCAACAGAAAGCGGTGGCTCCGCTAGACGGATCGTTTATGCGAACGCCAATCCGGCCAAACAAAAAGCGGTCCTGCGATTCTCACGGCACCAGCAAATCGCCGCCTTCCATATGCAGCACTTCCACTCGCCAGCCGACCAGCAGCACGCTACCCACCCGACGGATCAAACCGGTGTCGGTGAATTCGAACACATACAGCCGCTCCAGCTTTAGCCGGCCGTCGCGGTCGCGCCGCCACCACAACCGTTCCAGTGCTACGGTATCGTCCAAAAACTGCACATTACTCTGCCGGCAGGCGCGAGAACTGGCAGCGTGGGCTTGCTCGCGGGCGCCGAGGCTATCCCGCCAAAACCACAGGCCGATGCCCGACAGCAGCAGGAACCCGATCAGAAAGGAAAAGCTCATCGGCTCATAACAGCGGCTTCAGCCGGGACAGAATGTCGTCGCGGGCCTGGGCCAACAACGATTCCCGGTCGAGGCTGTCGAGGATATCCTGCACCACTCGTTTGGGTCCGCCTTCGCCCCAAGATTTGCCTTGCGCGAAATATTGTTCGGCGGCCTTACCGACCACGTAGGTACCGTACCATGCCACCGCGCCCTGCGCCCCGGCAGTCACCACCGTCGACAGCCCCAAACTCACGCCCTTGAGCGCCGCCGCCACCAAATTCATGGTCCACACCGTGCCCATCAGAAACACCAGTTGGGTGAAGATGGTCTTGAGCAGCGAACCGGCCTCGCTGCGACTGATCGGTAAGCCATACACCCGGCTAAGATGTACGATCATCGCCGCATCGGTGGCGACCGCCGCCAGGATATCGGCGACCGGGATCGGGTTCAGCGCCACCGCTAAGCCCTTGGCCAAACAATACTTGCGCACCACTTTCTCGGCCAAATCGCGGCGGACGGCGACGATCTCGCGGCTCAAGCGGTCGGAAAAGCGCCCGGCGAACAAGCCGGCGTTGAGTGCCGCCATGGTCTTGCCTTCCGCCTTGAGAATGTCCCAGATCCGCTCGCGCAACGCGGTCACGTCCATCGCAGGCCGGCGGCGGGTCTCGGTTTCGTTGCCGTCGGCGCCCACCAGAATCACGATGCGTTCGGCGGGCTGCGCGGCGGCGGTGAGAATGTCCCGCGGGTGGATGAGTCCTTCGGTTCGCTGGCGCAAGGTCTCCAGCAACAACTCGCGGTCGGCTTGGGTGTAGCGGTCGATCTTGTTCAGCACCAACACCAGCCGCTGCGCCGCGCTTTTCACCTGGCGCAACGCCTTGAGCTCGGTATCGGTGATATCGCCGTCCACCACGAACAACACCAGGTCGCAACGGCTGGCCACATCGTGAGCGAGCTGTTCGCGCTCCTCGCCGGCCACTTCGTT
>DEHU01000203.1 GCA_002352125.1 Competibacteraceae bacterium UBA2792
TCACCGGCGGCGAGGAAGACGGCATCGGCAAGGAAATGGACGAAAGCGCCGACAACTCCCATCTCTACACCCAGCCGGAAGACGTGTTGCAGGCTTACGAGCGGCTATCGCCGATCGGCCACTTCTCGGTCGCCGCTTCCTTTGGTAACGTGCACGGCGTCTACAAGCCCGGCAACGTCCAACTGCGCCCCGAAATTCTCAAGAACTCCCAGGCGTTGATCGAGCAACGGCACAAAACCGCCGCGAAGCCGCTGAACCTGGTGTTTCACGGTGGCTCCGGCTCCGAAAAGGACAAAATCACCCAAGCGGTCAGCTATGGGGTGTTCAAGATGAACATCGACACCGACTTGCAGTTCGCCTATTCGGAAGCGATCGGCAAATTCGTCACTCAAAATCCCAAGGCGTTCCTCTACCAAGTGGATCCGGAAACCGACAAGCCCTACAAGAAATACTACGATCCGCGTAAGTACCTGCGGGCGGCTGAGGAAAACATGGTGGCTCGCTTGAATGAAGCCTTCGAGGATTTGGGCTCGAAAGGCAAATCCCTGGCTCTGTAATCGCATTCCGGTACGACGCTGGGCGCGCTCCCAGCGCGTTCGTCGTCGTGCCGGTCATTAATTCTTTTCATGTGGTTGCCGCTCACGCCGCGCACCACTGCGCTATTGACCCTCGCCTCGACTCGCCATCAAGCGCGCCATCTTCTCTGCATCCGGCGCCAGCACCACGCCGCGCTCCGTGACCAGCGCATCTACCAGTGCCGCCGGTGTCACGTCGAACGACGGATTCCACGCGTCCGCCCCCACCGCCGCAACCGTTTGCCCGCCTAGCGTCAACAGCTCCTCGGCCGCGCGTTGTTCGATGGGAATAGCGGTCCCGTCGGGGATATCGATATCCACCGTCGAGACCGGCGCCACCACCATAAAGCGCACGCCGTGATAGCGAGCCGCCACCGCCAGATGATAGGTACCGATCTTGTTGGCGACATCGCCGTTGGCAGCGATCCGGTCCGCGCCAACGATGGCCCAACGTATCCCGCCCCTCCGCATCAGGGCCGCCGCCGCCCCGTCCGCCAGGAGGGTGACGGGAATTCCATCTTGCACCAGCTCCCAAGCCGTCAATCGTGCCCCTTGCAGCCACGGCCGAGTTTCGTCGGCATAGACTCGTTCGATCAACCCCGCCTCGTACCCCGAGCGGATCACGCCCAAGGCCGTTCCATAGCCGCCGGTCGCCAGCGAGCCGGTATTACAATGAGTCAGTACCGCTCCCCGTTCGCCCAACAGTCCTGCTCCCAATTGCCCCATTCGCCGGTTGCCGGCGATATCTTCTCGGTGGATCGCCTGCGCTTCGGCCAGCAAACGTTCCATCGGCTCGCCACCCCGTTCGGCAATCACGCGTTCCATCCGCCGTAGCGCCCAGCACAAATTGACGGCGGTTGGGCGAGCAGCGGCCAGCAGGGCCAAATCCTCTTCGATCGACGCTCGCCAGCGATTCGTATCGTTAGCATGACGAATTCTGGCTGCCAATACCACTCCGTAGGCGGCGGTGACGCCGATAGCTGGCGCGCCGCGCACCACCATTTCGCGGATCGCTTGAGCTACTTCGGCGGCGGTGGTCAGTCGCCGATAACACATCGTTCCCGGCAACAGGCGCTGATCCAGAAGTTCAAGAGCATCTTCGCGCCAGACGACGGCGCGCACGCGATCATGGTGCGACATGACGGACTCGATTCGATGAAAAATTTTGGGAAATAAGTTAAATAATTGCTTGTTTCAATCTTACGACAAGCTTAGCCCAAGGCCAGCTATCGTAAAAAATTCTTGCCAAAATGCCGAGATAACGCGCAAAATTAGATCATTTATTGTTGGCACAACATTTNNACATTTTTTGCAATTCTGACACAACGTTGTATCATTACGCATCATGGCCGACCGATTCGCTGCTTGCAGCGCTCATCGGTCGGGTATACTGGCCAAGTGGATGATCGCGGTTTAACCGACCCCGGTTTCCGCAATCTGAGACTGACAACGTGCCACGCACAGAAATTTTTCGTGCCTATTTTTGGGAGAGTATACCGATGAAAGCAAAACTGCATAAGCTTGGCTTGGGCTTGGCTGCCTCGATGATGTTGTTCGCGGCCCTACCCGCCCACGCGATCAACAAATATGGCTGCATCTACGCTGTCGATCCTTGGGACAAAATCGTCAAGGATCCTTACGGCCGCTGCATCCGCACCCCGTGGTGGACCCCCGAAAAAGACGTTCCGGAATGCGGCGGACAAGTGGCGGTCGAGCCGGCTCAGCCGCAGTGCGAAAAAATCACTCTGGGCACCGATACGCTCTTCGATTTCGACCGCTCCGAGCTGAAGCCGAGAGGACGCGCCAGACTCGACCAACTGGCCTCCGACATCAACCGGGCCGAGCGGGTTTCCACGGTCAAGGTCGTCGGTCACACCGACAGCAAGGGCACCGACGCCTACAACTTGCGGCTGGGCCAGCGCCGCGCCGATACCGTGGCCAGCTATTTAGCGTCCCGGAACGTGCCGAGCCGCAAACTTGCCGCCAGCAGCATGGGCGAATCCCAGCCGGTCGCGCCCAACACCCTGCCGAACGGCCGGGACAATCCGGAAGGCCGCGCCCAGAACCGCCGCGTAGAGATCACTACGGTCACGGAGACGTGCCGCGAGTAATTGCCGCTCGCCTCGCCGTATCTGCGCCCCGGTCCGCCGGGGCGTTTTTTTTTGCCTGTTCGCGGTTCCATCTTATAATCCGACGCCAATGCTCGGAGAACCGCAAATGCCGCAAGCCATCGCCACTCTGATCAACGCCCGCTGGATCGTTCCGGTCGAACCGGAGGGGCTGGTTCTCGAACATCACGCATTGGCAATCCAGGACGGCCGCATTCTCGCCATCCTGCCCCGGGACGATGCGGCGACCCGCTACCGCCCCGAAACCCGCCTAGACTTCGACCGGCACGTTCTGATGCCCGGATTGATCAACGTCCACACTCACGCCAGCATGACCTTGCTGCGCGGGTTGGCCGATGACCTGCCGCTGATGACCTGGTTGCGAGACCATATTTGGCCCGTCGAGGCACGATGGGTTAGTCCCGGCTTCGTTCGCGATGGCGCGCAATTGGCCATAGCGGAAATGCTGCGAGGTGGAACCACCTGCTTCAACGATATGTACATGTTTCCGGACGCGGTCGCCGCCGTCGCGCAAGAGTGCGGAATACGCGCCTGCGTAGGTCTGATCGCCCTGGATTTCCCGACCGCCTACGCGCAAAACGTGGACGATTATCTGGACAAGGGCTTGAAGCTGCACGACACGCTGCAAACCGACTCGCTGGTGAGTACCGCGCTGGCGCCGCACGCTCCTTACACGGTTTCGGCGCCGGCGCTGGAACGGATCGGCCGCTTGGCCGACGACTTGAACGTTCCCATCCATATCCACGTTCACGAAACCGCCGACGAAGTGGCCCAATTTCAAGCCGAGCACGGTTGCCGGCCGCTGGAACGGTTGGCGCGATCGGGACTATTGACGCCGCGGTTGCTGGCCGTGCACATGACCCAACTCGAAACCGCCGAGATCGAACGGCTGGCGGAGGCCGGTGCTCACGTCGCGCACTGTCCGGAATCCAATCTCAAACTGGCCAGCGGNNGGCACCGACGGCGCGGCCAGCAATAACGATCTCGACCTGTTCGGCGAGCTGCGCACCGCCGCTCTCCTCGGCAAAGGCGTTGCCGGCGATGCCGCAACGTTACCGGCAACCCGCATACTGCGCATGGCGACGCTCAACGGCGCCCGAGCGCTGGGGCTAGCGGCCAAGACCGGTTCGCTGGAACCGGGCAAAGCTGCCGACATCGTCGCTGTCGACTTTGGCCAACCAGAAACCGAACCGGTCTACAATCCGATTTCGCAACTGGTTTACGCCGCCGGCCGTCATCAGGTCACCGACGTCTGGGTCGCCGGTCGAAGACTGCTGGCCGACCGCCGATTGACCACGCTCGACATCGGCGACCTGATCCGACGAGCGCGAGGCTGGCGGCAAAAAATCGCCGCCGAACACGGAGCGTAAAATTCGACGATTCTCGATCGAACCCGCCAGCAACAACTTTTAACTCGAACTCTAGCCGCCACGAAACAGGATATGACGACTGCTAACCCGAACGTGGATTTTGGAGAAATCGCCAAATTCGAGGAACTCGCCAGCCGCTGGTGGGACCCGGACAGCGAATTCAAGCCGCTGCACGATATCAATCCGTTGCGCCTGCACTACATCGACGAACGAGCGGGCGGGTTGTCCGGCAAGCGGACGCTCGACGTCGGCTGCGGCGGCGGTATTTTGGCCGAAAGCATGGCCCTGCGCGGCGCTCAAGTTATCGGCATCGACATGGGCGAGGCACCGCTAGCGGTCGCGCGTTTGCACCAGTTGGAGTCTGGCGCGGTGCTGGATTACCGGCGAACTACCGCCGAAGAATTGGCCGAAAACGAACCGGCCAGTTTCGACATCGTGACCTGCATGGAAATGTTGGAGCACGTACCCGATCCGGCTTCGACGATTCGGGCTTGCGCCCGGCTGCTCAAGCCGGACGGTCACGCGTTTTTCTCCACCATCAACCGCACTCCGAAAGCTTATCTATTCGCCGTCATCGGCGCGGAATACGTGTTGCGGCTGCTACCAAAAGGCACGCACGACTACCGCAAGTTCGTCCGACCCTCGGAGCTCGACGGCTGGATGCGAACCGCCGGGTTGGCATTTCGGCATCTCGTCGGCATGCACTATAACCCCCTATTCCGCCGCTATTCGCTGGGACCTGGGGTATCGGTCAACTACTTGGTTCATTGTCGGCCGGACGATTCGGCATGACCGCTCGTGCGGCCCACGTCGCCCCGCCCACCTGCGTACTGTTCGATCTGGACGGTACGTTGCTGGACACCGCCCCGGATCTGGCAGCGGCGCTGAACCGGCTGCGCCGCGAACGCGGAAGCGACGATTTGCCGCTCGAACTCATCCGCCCCACCATTTCGCAAGGCTCGCCGGGAATGCTGAAAGTCTGTTTCGGGCTGACGCCGGACGATCCGCTTTACGCGGAATTCGACCAACGCTTCCTGACACTCTACCGCCAAGCTATCGCCGTCGAAACCGCGCTTTTTCCTGGCATGGGGGACGTGCTGGCCTATCTGGAGGCTAACGCCATCTGCTGGGGGGTCGTCACCAACAAGCCAGGATGGTTGACCGAACCGCTACTGAAAGCACTCGACCTTTGGCAGCGAGCGGCCTGCGTGGTGAGCGGCGACACGCTCCACAAGCGCAAGCCCGATCCGGATCCGCTGCTGTACGCTTGCGAGCGGGTGGGTGCAATGCCCGCTCGCTCGCTGTACGTGGGCGATGCCGAACGCGACATGCTGGCCGGCAGCCGGGCAGGTATGCGCACGCTAGTAGCGAGCTTCGGTTATCTGAGCCTCGAAGATCGGCCGGAAGAATGGGGCGCCGACGGCTTTCTGGAACGACCCGGCGATTTGCTCGATTGGCTGGGTGCGCCGATCCCAGCCCGTCAGCACAACCAAGGCATCGCAGAGACGCCGGATAGCGCCGCCGGTGCTTCTTCACCGTAATTGCTACCACCACCAAGCGCCGCCGAACACCAGCAACGCCAACGCCCCAGCCAACAGCGATGTCCGCAACCAGGCACTATGCCGCGATGGCGCGGTCGCTGAGTCCGCCGCCGACCGCGCCCACAACACGGTAACGTTATCCTGCTGCGGATGTTGGTGCGACGCCACCGCTGCCAACAATCGCTGGCAGGGCGACCCGGCGGAGTGTCCATCCTTTTTCAGCAAGGCAGCGATTTCCTGTTCGCTCAAAGTCAGCACCCCATCGCTCGCCAGCAGAATTTGGTCGTTGGGCTTGAGCGAGCAAGGCTGGCGCGGCAAGTCCACCAGCTCCAACGCCTCGCCGGTCACGGCGCTGACGAGCGCGTTGCGGTCTGGATGACAGGCAGCTTCCTCGGCGCTGATCTCTCCTGCGTTCACCCAATCTGCCAAGACACTGCGGTAAGCGTGATCTTGGTTCAAGCGATGCAACTGTCCTCGCCGCCATAGCCATAGCGGCGAATCGCCGACGCTGATCCAGTACAACCCCTCATCGGCTAATACTACTGCCAGTAGCGTACAACCCATTCCGTATAAATTTTCCGGGTCGGCCGCCACCTCCAGCGCCATCCGTTCATTTACGTAGCGCAAGGTGCGTTCGAGCCGCTCCGGAATGGAGGCGGCCGATACGGCATCGTAGGTTTCGACGAAGCCGCGAACCGCTAGCGCGCTGGCCAAAGCACCGGCTTGTTCCCCGCCCATGCCGTCGGCCAAGACCAACAGCAAATCCCCCGCTCCCAGCTCCGGCGGCAATTCGAATACACCGTAGTCGTCCTCTTGCCGGGAACGACTACCTTGCGCCATGCCCTCGTCGTGAATCCACGCCGCCATGCTAGCCTCCCGATCTTAGCCATCGTCGCGCCAATCGAAATCCGGGCCGCACAGCGGCACGAACCGCAGGCGAGTCTGTCCCAGTTGCAGGACTTCGCCACCAGCCAATTCTTCGGATGCCCGAACCGGTCGGCCGTTTATCCAAGCTTCTGCGGCAATCGATTGCAGATAAAAGCGACGGGAGCGTGCGGTGTAGATAATGGCCGCTTGATTGTCGGATACGATCGTCGCATCACCAAAATCCAGCTTGACCCGAGATCCTGTTCCGCGACCGATATCGTTGACACCGTAGTGCAACGGCAACACTTCGCCACGCCCAGGACCTGCGACAATCGCCAGCCAACCGACGACTGGACCAAGCTGGGAATCGCTGGCCGTCGCGATGGCCGGCACCGGCTTAGCCGGAACCGCCGTTCGAGACGATTTCGGTCCCGGTTTGGCCTTCGGTTCGGGACGCGCGACGCGACGGGTTGGTTCGACTGCCGACGAGGTGGATGAACCTTTGTTGAAGCTACGATACAAGGGCATAGCCCATTCTCCGACAGAGAGACGATCCGTCGTCGGTTAACGTTCAGTCGTCGCCCGCCCGAAAATGGAGGCGCACTTCACCCAATTCTAATATATCGCCATTTTTCAGAATCTTGGTACGAACCTGTTGTCTGTTCACCCAGGTTCCGTTGGTGGAATCGAGGTCGCAAATCTGGAACGTGCCATCGGGCAAATGGTAGATTTCGGCATGATGGCCGGAGACCGAATCGTTATCGAAGCGGATATCGTTATCCGGTGCTCGGCCCAGCCGGCACAACGGCGAACACAGCCGCAGATCGCCTCCGCCCAACGAATCGGTTCGGATGAATTTCGCCCCAACAAATACGGTTTCTGACCGGTTGCGTCGTCGCCGAAAAAAAGACCAAAAAGCGAACTTCATTTTTGGTTAAAACCTGTCGTAGCGGGAGATTCCCAAGGATTGCGAATACCCCTCTCCAGTACCGGTTTTTCTCCGGCTGGAGCTACCGGTCTCGTTTCGCTGGGCTGAAACCGGGGGCGGGTTTTGCTGGCCTGCGGTCGAGTAGGCCGAGGCCGGATGCTCGGCTTGTTCGCGGCCGGTTTCGCAACGACAGGAGCGACCGGCGATCCGGTGTACGCTGCGGCGGCAGAGGGAGCAGCTTTTGGCGCCAGAAATCCGGCACCGGTTCCGGCCGCCGGCTCCGGCGCGCTCTCGGGAGCCGGAGCCGGCACCAAAGTGGACCCAGCGGTTGCGTTTCCGGATCCCGCCGGCGATTCTGATCCAGCGTCCACCTTCCCGGCGGATTGCGCCGAGAGCTCCGGCTGTATGGCGACCGGCGATCTCGCTTCCGGCGTTTCCACGGCCGGCGATTCGTCCGCTGGCGGCGGCGGCCCATCCACGGTAGCCGGCGAGGGCATGGTTGGCTCTCCTATCGCCGACGGTAACCCGGACACCGTTCCGGGCGTGGCCGACTCCCGAACCGTAACGGGAACTGTGGACGGCACCGCCGAAACCGATGCTCCAGCGACGAGGGGGGGGCCGGCGTTCGATGCTGCGGCCGGCGTCTCCCGCTGGCCGAAGCTATAGCGAGGTGGTGGCTTCTCTTCCGGCGAGGGCGAAGATGGCCATAACCAAACGATTGCTACGGCCGCCACCGCCACCGCCCCCCCGATCAGAACCGCCGCTGGCCGCGGTCGACGGATCGTACCAGTGCTCGGTGATGACCGCAGCACGTCCAGCCGTTGATCGGCCGATTTGCCGCTGGCGTTGGGCGACGGCACGATTTCCGGCCGGCCGACATCGGCGATCTGTTCTACCACCGCCGCTACCGGCGGTTCGATCAAACGCGGCACATCCGGCTTGTGGGCTGGTCGGGTTGGTTTGCCCGTGGGTCTCGCCAACGGCGCCAGGATCACCGTTTTGTCGCCGTCCTCGTCTTCTTCTGGCGCATCGTTCAGCGCCCCCTGCATCTCGGCCACCGTGTGA
>DEHU01000102.1 GCA_002352125.1 Competibacteraceae bacterium UBA2792
GCTGCCGCTTTTGTGGTAGGCATCGAGCGTGATGACCCCGGCTTCCGGCTTGCTCGCCCGCACCCGTTCTTCGGGCGGTTCGAGGCCATGATCCAGGCTGTTGCGGATCAAGTGCACCAGCGGATCGCCGATTTTTTCGATGACGGTCTTGTCCAGCTCGGTCTGTTCGCCGTTGATACGCAGCTCCACCTGCTTGCCCAGCTTGCCGCTGATGTCGTGCACCATGCGCGGGAACCGGCTGAACACCGAGCTGACCGGCAACATGCGAATCCGCATGACGTGCTCTTGCAAGTCGCGGGTATTGCGGTCGAGTTGATCGAGCGCTTCGTGCAGCTTGTCGATCCGGCTCATGTCGAAGTCCTCGCCCAGCGCGCTGAGCATGGACTGCGTGGTGACCAGTTCGCCGACCAAATTGATGACGGCGTCCACCTTGTCGATGCCGACCCGGATGGAACCGCTATCGACCGATGTCATGCTCGTCCGGCGATCACCCCTGCGACGATCCTCGCCTTTGCGCCGTTCGAGCAGCAGTTCGCCCTGTTGTCCTCCTTCCTCGCCGGTTGCCGGGCCAGCCGCTGGACCGGCCGGTGGCGGCTTGGCTGTCGAATCGGCCGCCGGCTTGGCCACCTCAGCCGGTGCGGTGGGTGCTTCCGCCAGCGGTTCGATACTCAACTCGCAGTCGCCCTCGACCCAGGCGAACACGTCGGCCACGGCTTCGCGCGGCGCGGCGCCAAGCAACTCCAGCTCCCACGCCAGATAACAATCTTCGGGTTTCAACTCCGCCAGCCGAGGCAATTGGCTGGCGTCCAACCGCACCGCGAGTTCGCCCAGCTCGGCCAGCTCGCGAAACATGCGCACCGGATCGTTGCCGCTGTGCATCAACTGAGGATGAGGACGAAACGCAATTCGCCAACCCGATGCCTGGACCGGTGGCGGTGCGGCGGCGGCGGCTGGCTCGCTCTCGCCGGCGCTGGCCGTATCCTTCCGCTCCAGCAGTTGCGTCAGCCGTTCCCGCAACTCCTGGACTCTGGCGTCGTCGATTTGCGCGTTTTCCCGTGCCGCGACCAGCATCTCCCGCAAACAATCCACCGATTCCAGCAACGTGTTGACCGCCTCGCTGGTGACGGACATTCGGCCTTCCCGCATCCCATCCAGCAAAGTCTCCATCAGATGGGTAAACCGGGTCACGTCCTGAAACCCGAAAGTACCGCTGCCCCCTTTGATCGAATGGGCAGCCCGGAAAATGGTGTTGATTTGCTCCAGGTCGGCCGCCGCACCGGGCTGCAAGGCCAACAGGCCGGCCTCCATGACGTCCAGCCCTTCAAAACTCTCTTCGAAGAAGGTCTGAACGAACTGCCCGATATCGATAGCCATGTGATGTCATCCCAGTACTTTGTTGACGGTCGCCAGCAATTTTTCCGGATTGAACGGCTTGACGATCCAGCCAGTAGCGCCAGCATCCTTGCCTTCCATTTTCTTCTCGGTGGTGGACTCGGTCGTCAGCGTGAGGATGGGGGTAAATTTGTAGGTCGGCAGGTTTCGCAGTTCCCGAATCAGGGTAATGCCGTCCATGTTGGGCATATTGACGTCGGTGATGACTAGATCGGCTCCCGAACCTTTGGCGAGACCCAATGCCGCCTGACCGTCCTCCGCCACCATGACCTGATGGCCAGCTTCCTTAAGGGTAAATTCCACCATTTGCCGCATAGACGCTGAATCGTCCACCACGAGTATCTTTGCCATAATCGAACTCTCCTTTGAATCAAATATCGTTGACTCGCCCCATCCGCCGTTAGCGATTCGCGGACGAGTAATTTAAGTTTAGCTATTGCCGGTCGCACCGAATCCCAGATCGCCGGCCAATCCTAGCAATCGCGCACTTTCCACCAAGGCCAGTGAAGGATCGCGCCAGCGCACCGGCAAATTCCGCGAGCGGGCTTCGATCACCGCGCTCAAAAATGCCTGTAAAGCGGCGGTATGTATTTTGCGCACTGCCCGGCCGTCGATTTCCAACGGCTCCGGAATTTGCAGCGCATCCAGCAACTGCTGGCGCAATGCTCCAACCGTTGCGATATCCAGTTCGGACCGGCATTCGATAACTGCCATGATCGGCTCCAAGACACTGTATGAAACACAAAATCAGTTTATTAGCCTTTTCGGCTTTGTCCTCTTTTCCTAAAGGATAGAGAGGGCGTTTTTGCACTGCTTCTAAAACTCTTCCCACTCGTCGGACGCAGCGCTGCTGGATGCAGATTGCCTCGCGGCCGGTGCTGCTGGCCGGATGGCGGGCCGGGATTTGATCGGTATCGGCTTGACGGCGGCGGATGGACGGTGATCCGCTTTCCGGATCGCTGGCGACGCGCTTCGGGTAGCCTTGCTCGCAGTTCCCGAACTGGGGGCCGCGACAACCGCACTCGTCGTTTTCCGGTCATCCAGCTTGAAGAACGCCATCAACTGCTGCAGCTCGCGGGCCTGATCGCCCATCGAATGGCTGGCGGCGGCGGTCTGTTCGACCAGCGCGGCGTTCTGCTGGGTCGTTTGGTCCATTTGCAGGATGGCCTTGTTGACCTGCTCGATACCGGAGGCTTGCTCCCGGCTGGCAGCGGCCATCTCGGCGACGAT
>DEHU01000100.1 GCA_002352125.1 Competibacteraceae bacterium UBA2792
CACATAGCGCGATTGCCCTGGGGCGCAATAGCGCGAACGCCGAGGTCGAGCCTTGGTATCCCGATGCGTTCCTTAACCGCGGCGGCGGCATCCAAGCGCGAAGACAAACCGATTTTCCGTTTCCGCTCCTCTACCAACCCGCCGAATTTCTGGTAGTCTTCGCATTCCTCCGGCCGTCCCCGCCCTGTCATATTCACCCCATGACCCCGATTCTCCGCACTCGCGTCAAAATTTGCGGCATCACCCGTCCGGAAGACGGCGCGATGGCGGCCAGCCTGGGCGCGGACGCCATCGGGCTGGTGTTCCATCGGCCTAGCCCTCGCTACGTGGACGTGGATACAGCGCTGCGGATCGTTGCAGTGCTGCCGCCGTTCGCCGTCGCCGTTGGTCTGTTCATGAACGCTGAACCGGAGACGGTGCGGGCGGTCTTATCCCAGATTCCGCTGTCCCTACTGCAATTTCATGGCGACGAAGACCCCGATTATTGCGCCGCGTTCGGTCTGCCCTATCTCAAAGCCGTGCCGATGGGCGCCGGCGCCGATCCGCGAGAATACGAACGACGCTTCGCCACGGCGGCCGGCCTCTTGCTAGACAGCCACGGCGGCAACAAAATGGGCGGCACCGGCCAAGGCTTCGACTGGATGCGTATTCCGGCCGACCGCCGCAAGCCGCTGATCCTGGCCGGTGGCCTGCACCCCGGCAACATCGCCGCCGCCATCCGGCAAGTCCGCCCCTACGCGGTAGACGTCAGCAGCGGCGTAGAAACGGCCAAGGGCATCAAAGACGCCGAACTGATGCGCGCATTCCTGCGAGGTGTGTACGACCGTGAAAGCTTTGCGCAATAAAGTGGATTACAGCCAGTTCCCCGACTCCACCGGCCACTTTGGCCGCTACGGCGGCCGCTTCGTCGCCGAAACGTTGATGGAAGCTTTGCACGAGCTGAACGAGGCTTGGCGGACCTATCGCAGCGATCCCGAATTCCTGGCGGAACTGGACGTCGATCTGGCCCGCTACGTCGGCCGCCCTACTCCGCTCTATCATGCGCAACGCTGGAGCCGGCAGCTCGGCGGTGCGCAAATCCACCTCAAACGCGAGGACCTCAACCACACTGGCGCCCACAAGATCAACAACACCGTCGGCCAAGCTCTGCTGGCCGCGCGGATGGGCAAGACCCGTCTGATCGCCGAAACCGGCGCCGGNNTGGAATGCGTGGTCTACATGGGTACCGAGGACATCAAGCGCCAAGCGCTGAACGTCTACCGCATGCGCTTGCTGGGCGCGACCGTCCAGCCGGTCAGCTCCGGCTCCCGCACCCTCAAGGACGCGCTCAACGAGGCGTTGCGCGATTGGGTCACCAACATCGACGACACGTTCTATATGATCGGCACGGTGGCCGGCCCACATCCCTATCCGCTGATGGTGCGCGAGTTCCAGGCGGTGATCGGCCGCGAGGCGCGCGAGCAGATGTTGGCCGACCACGGTTGCCTGCCCGACGCCTTGGTCGCCTGCGTGGGCGGCGGCTCCAACGCCATCGGCCTGTTCCATCCGTTCCTGAACGACAGCGAGGTCGCCATCTATGGCGTCGAAGCTGCCGGCTCAGGCATCGAAACCGGCCGGCACGCCGCCACGCTCTGCGCCGGCCGGCCCGGTGTGCTGCACGGCAATCGCACGTATCTGCTCAACGACGACGACGGTCAGATCGTGGAAACCCACTCGGTCTCCGCCGGCCTGGATTACCCTGGCGTCGGGCCAGAGCACGCTTGGCTCAAAGACATCGGCCGGGCGCAATATGTCGCTATCACCGACGATGAGGCCCTCAAAGCGTTCCACGACCTGACTCGAATCGAAGGCATCATCCCGGCGCTGGAAAGCAGTCACGCCTTGGCCTACGTCACCAAACTCGCCCCGACCATGCGCCCCGATCAACGCATCGTGGTCAACCTGTCGGGACGCGGCGACAAAGACATCTATACCGTCGCCGCGCTGGAAGGCATTCAACTGTGAGCCTTTACCCCTCAAGCCCTCTCTGTACGGGAGAGGGGTGTCTTCGGTAATTAGCATCCAAGAGTTTCGCCGCATGAATCGCATCGCCCGCCGTTTCCAAACCTTGCGCCGCGCCGGCCACAAGGCCCTGATACCCTACATCACCGCCGGCGATCCCCGTCCGGAGCTGACCGTGTCCGCGCTGCATACCCTGGTCGAAGCCGGGGCGGATATCATCGAGCTGGGCGTGCCGTTTTCCGATCCGATGGCCGACGGTCCCGTCATCCAAAAAGCCTGCGAACGGGCGCTGGCCCAGGGCATGTCCTTGCGCGGGGTGCTGGAACTGGTGCGCGAATTCCGCCGCGCCGACAACGAAACGCCAGTGGTGCTGATGGGCTATCTCAACCCCATCGAAACCATGGGCTACGCCGCGTTCGTCACCGGCGCTCGCGCCGCCGGCGTGGACGGCGTGCTGACCGTAGACCTGCCGCCGGAAGAAGCCGCCGAACTGGCCGAACTGCTCGAAGCGGCCGACATCGCGCCGATTTTCCTGCTGGCCCCCACCAGTTCCGCCGAACGCATCCGGCAAACGGCCCGGCTGGCGCGAGGTTATCTCTACTACGTCTCGCTCAAGGGCGTGACCGGCTCCGCCGCGATCAACGTCACCGAGGTAGCGGAGAAACTGGCGGCTATTCGCGCCTGCACCGATTTACCGCTGGGCGTCGGTTTCGGCATCAAAGACCCGCCCACCGCTGCCGCCATCGCCGAAATCGCCGACGCCGTAGTGGTCGGTAGCGCACTGGTCGCCAAAATGGGCGAACTGGCCGATGATCCGGAACGGATGCGCCGGGAAATCGCCGGGCTGGTCGCCGCCATGCGCCAAGCGATGAATCAGGTTAGCGCGCCGGCGGTCCTCGCCGGCTAGACAATTTTTCTACGCTCCCTCGCTGGCATCCTCTGCAACTCGGCTACAGTCGAATATTTCCTTAAAGCCGGTAATTATTCATGAGCTGGTACGAAAAACTGGTTCCATCGCGGATTCGCACCGACGGTCGCAACAAACACCAGATTCCCGAAGGGCTCTGGAGTAAGTGCGAGGAATGCGGGGCAGTGCTGTACGGTGCCGAACTGGAACGCAACCTTCAGGTTTGTCCCAAATGCGGCCACCACATGTATCTCGGCGCCCGCAAACGCCTTTCGAGCTTCCTCGATCCAGATGGCCCCACCGAAATCGGCGACGACATCGAGCCGGTCGATTTCCTGAAATTCAAGGACAGCAAAAAATACCGGGACCGGCTGGTGCAGGCGCAAAAAGGCTGCAACGAAAAAGACGCCCTGATCGCCATGCGAGGCCGGCTCAAAGGAATGCCGGCGGTAGCCGCGGCATTCGAGTTCGGATTCATGGGCGGCTCGATGGGTTCCGTGGTCGGCGAACGCTTCGTCCGCGCCGTCCAAATCGCCCTGCACGAACATATCCCCTTCATCTGCTTTGCCGCCAGCGGTGGAGCACGGATGCAGGAAGCGCTGGTATCGCTGATGCAGATGGCCAAAACCAGTGCGGCCTTGACCCGGCTAGCCGAACATGGCGTGCCTTACCTCTCGGTGCTGACCAACCCCACCACGGGCGGCGTCTCTGCTAGCTTGGCGATGCTGGGCGACATCAACATCGCTGAGCCCAAGGCGCTGATCGGGTTCGCCGGGCCGCGCGTGATCGAACAAACCGTGCGGGAAAAACTGCCGGAAGGCTTCCAGCGCAGCGAGTTTTTGCTGGAGCACGGCGCCATCGATATGATCGTGGATCGGCGCGAATTGCGCGACCGGCTGGCCGCCCTGCTGGCGATGCTGACCGGCCGCGACGCACTGGCTGCATAAAACGCGGCCGGGCGGGATTCCACGACATGTCCAATGCACGATTCGCCACGCTCGACGACTGGCTGTTCTGGCAAGAAACCTTGCACCCGCGCGCCATCGATCTGGGTCTGGAACGGGTGCGGGCGGTGTTGCGCCGGCTGCAACCCGAACCGCCACCGTATGTCGTCATTACCGTCGGCGGCACCAACGGCAAAGGCTCCTGCGTTGCCTTGCTGGAAACGATCCTGCGCGCCGCCGGTTATCGGGTCGGCACCTACACCTCGCCCCATTTGTCGCGCTACAACGAACGCATCCGGATCGATGGCGACGAAGCGGGCGACGAATCGATCTGCCGGGCGTTCGCTCGGATCGATGCCGCTCGCGGCGACCACTCGTTGACCTATTTCGAGTTCGGCACGCTGGCGGCGCTGGAGCTGTTCCGAAATGCCGCCATCGACGTCGCGGTGCTGGAAGTCGGGCTCGGCGGCCGGTTGGATGCGGTCAACATCGTCGATGCCGACGCCGCGCTGGTGGTCAGTATCGATATCGATCACATCGAATGGCTGGGGCCAGACCGCGACAGCATCGGTTACGAAAAAGCCGGCATTTACCGGCCTGGCCGGCCGGCCATCTGCGCCGATGCCGATCCGCCCGCGCGCCTGCTCGACTACGCCCAAAATCTCGGTGCTCGCCTGCATCGGATCGGGCGCGATTACGGTTTCGCCCGCACCGGCCAAACTTGGCGCTGGTGGTCGGAAGACGCGGAACTCGACGAGTTGCCGCCCCCGGCACTAGCTGGCGAACACCAGTTCGGCAACGCCGCCGCCGCCATCGCGACCCTGCTGAGCTTGCGTCACCGATTGCCGATCCAACTCGATGCCATCCGTGCTGGTCTTTCCGAAGTTCGGCTACCGGGACGCTTTCAAACGATCCCCGGCCCAGTTGAGTGGATTCTCGACGTTGCGCATAATCCGCGCGCCGCCGCCGTCCTGGCCGATAATTTAAGGAAGCGGCCCCGCACCGGGCGAACCTCGGCTATCATCGGCTTGTTGGCCGACAAGGACGCCAATGGCGTGATCCGGGAATTGGCCGGCATCGTAGACGAATGGTATACGGCCACGCTCGACGGGCCGCGCGGACGCGCCGGAGCCGATCTGGCCGCTCTGCTGCGGACTGTTGTTGGCGCGCGGGCGACCGCCTGCGGCAACGCACTCGATGCCTGCCGGGCCGCTCGAATCGCTGCCCGCCCCGGCGATCGTATCGTCGCGCTTGGCTCGTTTCATGTGGTCGCGCCGGTGTTGGCCGCTCGACCGTGGACTTCCGATTCCCCCCTGCCGCACTCACGGGAGGCTTAACCTTGGACAGTCGTTTGACCCAACGCTTGGTCGGTGCCGCCGTCATCGCGGCGCTGGCGGTCATCTTTGTCCCGGAAATGCTGGAAAAACCGGACAAATCAGCCGCCGCCATCGCACCCGACGACCGATCACCCGCGCCGCAACCCAAACCTGCCCAGCCAACCCTAACGTTTTCTTCGCAACCTCAACCGGCGCCAGCGCCCGACGTCACGACCCCACCGCCGGTCGCGGAACCCAGCTCACCGCCCCCCTCATCGGCCGCCGTGCCTGAAACGCCTATACCGATGCCTGCAGCGCCCGCCGCTTCCGTGGCCGAAACCCCAGCCGCGCCCGCTACCGGCGAGCAACCAGCCGCACCGGTAGCTAGCGTCCAGCCCCACCCACCCACCGCCGCGCCGCAGGTACGGCAACCGCCTCCTCAACCGCCACGGATCGCACCGCGACCACTGGCCAACCCTTCGACCGACGCCGATAAAATTGCCCGGGAAGAAGCCGCACGGCGCAAAGCAGCGCAAGATGCAGCGGCGAAAGCTCGAACCAAAGCCGAAGCGGAGCGCATCGCTGCCACCAAAGCACAAGCCGAAGCCTCCCGGCAAGCCGCTCAGGCGGAGGCCGCCCGCGTCCGGGCCAAGGCCGAGGCCGAACGAAGCGCTGCCGCCAAAGCGGAAGCCGCCCGCATTGAAGCGGCCCAAACCGCCACGTCCCCTTCTCTCTCCCCGGCGGAAACGCTCGCCGCGCAGGCCGAGGCGGCCCGCGCCGCCCAGGCAGCGCGCCGGGAAG
>DEHU01000060.1 GCA_002352125.1 Competibacteraceae bacterium UBA2792
ACGCCGTGGATTTCGACGGCGACAATCACCGCGATTTGTGGCGAAATCCGCGCGATGCGATCGGCAGCGTCGCCCATTATTTCAACAAACACGGCTGGCGTGCCGGACAGCCGGTCGCGTCGCCGGCCTTGGTCAGCGGCAGCCGCTATCCGGCCTTGGTCAGTCGCCAAATCAATCCGCCGCAATACAGCGTCGCTAGCCTGCGAACTCAGGGCGTTGCGCCCCAGGATCGGGTCGGCGATGCCCAGAGCGCGATGCTGCTGGAGTTGCAGGGACGCGACGGTCCAGAGTACTGGCTGGGGTTCGATAATTTTTTCGTGATCACCCGCTACAATCGTAGCCAGTTGTATGCCATGGCGGTGTACCAGCTCAGCCAGGAAATCCGCGAGCGCTACACTCGCTCTTATGCCGGTGTTTCTCCGCCGGAACTCGTGACTCGCGCCGATTGAGTCGTCCTCAAAATCCACAAGAACCGCGTTGATCGAATGTGCCGACGGTGCGTTGATCGGCGGAAGGGAGGTATTTTTATGGCGAAATCTTCCTGGAGCCACGCTTTGGCTTGGGCTTCGCTTGCGGGTGCGCTGGCAGGCTGTAGTTCGGTCCCCGACAGCCCGCCAGCGAGCCCGCGAATCGCCAACTCGCTCTTGAACGCCGATGGCGGCAACGACGAGCCTGTTCCTCGAAGCGAACCTCCCAGCCGCAGCGGCAATCCCGGCACGTACGTGGTGTTCGGTCGGCGCTACCGGGTTAAGGAGACCAGCGAGGGCTATCGCGAGCAAGGCGTCGCCTCTTGGTACGGTTGGGATTTTCATGGCCGCAAGACTTCCAGCGGCCCACTCTATAACATGTTCGACTTGACCGCTGCGCACAAGAGCTTGCCGATCCCGACCTACGTGCGGGTAACCAATTTGGAGAATGGCCGCAACGTCGTGGTCAAGGTCAACGATCGAGGGCCGTTCATCGGGCGCCGCCTCATCGATCTGTCCTATGCCGCCGCCGACCGCCTGGGTATGCTGTCGCAGGGAACCGCCCAAGTAGAAGTGACCGCGCTGGAGCCTTACCAATCTTTGCCGGAATTGGCGGCCCGCCGCGCCGAAGCCCAGGAACGGTTGGCTAGTCGCCAAATCCGGCCGGAACCGGTAACGGAACCCACCGAGCCTGCCGCGAGCGCCGCTGCATCGCCGGAGACCGGATCGCGCTTGAAGCCGCTGACCGCATCCGTCGAACCCGCCACAATCTATTTTGCCCACGAAGCGCCAGTTCGAGCAGCGGCAGGAGGCAAACCGCCGGTTCGGCTCGCGGCGGCGGCGACCGTGGAACGTGGGGCCTCCCGGACCCGCACACCAACCCGGCCGGCCCCGTCCGTGGCGCGAACCGCGCCGAATTCGGCGATGCGGCCGGCGATCGCCAAGACGCCGATCGAGTCCAAAGAGCCGGATCGCCTCCCCATCCGTTTGGCCTCTGCGGCACCGTTGTTCAAAAGCAAAGGGGCGGTGGAGGATCGCCGCGTTTCTATCGCCACCGGCAAAGGGAACGGTCGGCTTAATCCGGCGGGAGCCGTGGCCGAACGTCGCGACGCCCGACCGTCGAGCGGGCATTTGATCGAGTCGGCGCCGCGCGACTCCAGAAAGAAATCGAGCTCGGCCGGCCGTCAAGAGGCTCGTAAAGCGGCCAACGATCCCAGCGCCGCCAAGCCAGCGATAGTACGATTGGCTAGCCTCAAGATGAACCGTTCCCGCATTGCCACCGACTGAGCAACGTTATCGGTCGCCATCGCCTCATTCGTCGAATGGCCGCCTTGCTTCTTCGAGGTCAAGGCGGTTTGTTTTCGAGCCGGGCTTCTGGCTAGAATCGACACTCAACGAGTTTGCAACCCCGAAAGACAGTCGCCGACATGCCGTATTCGAACGTAATTCGCGCTTTGTTGCTGCTTCTCACCCTTGTTTTGTCGTCCTTGATCTGGGCTGTCGCTCACGCCCAGGCGATACCGCCGCCGCCGCAGGTGCCGGTGCGCGCTTACGTGTTGATGGATTATCAGAGCGGCAATCTGCTGGCCGACTCGAAAGGTGACGAGCGGATGGAACCGGCCAGCATTACCAAGCTGATGACTGGTTACGTCATCTACAAGGCGCTGAAATCCGGGAAGATTCACCTGGATGACAAAGTGACCATCACCGAAAAGGCTTGGAAGACGCCCGGCTCCAAGATGTTCGTCAAAGTGGGCAGCCAGGTGCCGGTGGATGATTTGCTGATGGGCATGGTGGTGCAGTCCGGCAACGATGCTACCGTGGCGTTGGCCGAGCACGTCGCGGGCTCTGAAGAAACCTTCGCCAAGCTGATGAACCAGGAAGCGGAACGGCTGGGTTTAAAGAGCAGCCATTTCACCAACGCGCCGGGTTTGCCCGATCCCAACCACTATATGTCCGCTCACGACATCGCCACTCTGACGCGGGCGCTGATCCAGGATTTTCCCGAACATTACTCTCGCTATTCGGTGCGCAGTTTCAAGTACAACAATATCGAACAACAAAACCGCAACCGGCTGTTGCTGACCGATGCCTCGGTGGACGGCGTCAAGACGGGGCACACGAACACGGCCGGTTACTGTCTGGTGTCGTCGGCCAAGCGCAACGATACGCGTCTGATCGGCGTGGTGTTGGGTGCCGAAAAGGAAAAAGACCGGTTCGTGGCTAGCCAGGCATTGCTGAACTACGGTTTCAGCTTCTTCGAGAGCCGCAAGCTGTACGATGCCAACACCCCCATCGTCACGACCCGCATCTGGAAGGGCAAGGAAAACGAATTGCCGTTAGGAGTAATCCAACCCTTGTACGTGACCGTGCCGAAGGGACAAGCGCCGCAGGTGAGCACCACGACCACCGTTCAGCCGAAGATCGTCGCACCGGCACAAAAGGATCAGCCGTTTGGCGAGATCGTGGTCAAGCTAGGCGATCAAGAGATGAGCAGGACACCGCTGGTCGCGCTGCAGGAAGTGCCACAAAGCGGTTGGTTTGGGCGGTTGATCGATGCGATCTTAATGTTTTTTTACTACTTGTTTCATTGAGCAGGGCAATGGACGAGAAGGCGTTTGACGGGAACGACGGGTCGCTGCTGCAATTTCCTTGCGATTTTCCCATCAAGATCATAGGCGCTAGCGATTTCGATCTTAGGCTGTTGGCCGTGGAACTGGTGCGCCGGCACGCGCTCGATCTCGATGAGACCCGGATACGGGTGCGGGACAGTCGCGCCGGTCGTTACCGGTCGGTGACGGTGGTGGTGCATGCCCACGCCCGCGAGCAGTTGGACGCGATTTACCAGGAACTTAGCGGTCATCCGCAAATTACGCTGGTACTGTGAAGCCGGACGCGGGCACGTCGATCAAGCGTGCCGATCCACTGCTGTTGCGCCGGTTGGGACAGTGCGCGTACCAACCGGTGTTCGATGCGATGCAGGCGTTCACCGCCGGCCGCGATGCCGCGACGCCGGACGAACTGTGGTGGGTCGAGCATCCATCGGTTTTTACTCAAGGCCTGGCCGGCAAGCCGGAACACCTGCTTGCGCCGGGTGACATCCCCATTATCCAGGTCGATCGTGGCGGCCAAGTAACCTATCACGGCCCCGGCCAACTCGTCGTGTATTGCCTGCTGGATGTGCGCCGGCTGGGATTGAGCGTGCGGGCGCTGGTGACGGTGCTGGAGCAATCGGTGATCGAGCTGTTGGCCGCTCGCGACATTGTTGCTCAGGCTCGGCCCGACGCACCGGGGGTTTACGTGGCCAGCGCCAAGATCGCCTCGCTCGGACTGCGCATCCGGCAGGGACGGTCTTATCACGGCTTGAGCCTGAACGTGGATATGGACTTGGAACCGTTCGCTCGCATCAATCCTTGCGGCTATCCCGGTCTGCGGGTAACCCAGTTGCGCGATCTCGGCATCGACTCGACCGTGGATGCCGCCGCCGAGGATCTATTGCCCCGCCTTGGCCGCAAGCTGGGCTATGCTTGTTTTAGCAGAGGCGCGGGATTGCCTTGATCGCTAGCTGATATCTTGCAGGCTTCCAGATAATCCTGCTTGCCGCGCCGTACAAAATTATTATTAATATCTGCCACATAAGCGCTTGGACTGCGCCCTGCGCTCGGAAAATCGCTCTATACCCGCAACACCAAAGAGGAGCAATGCCATGAGCAATGATAGACACCTAACTGCCCGACGCACGACAACTTGGATGGCTCTATTCCTAACCACATCCTGGGGAGGAATCGCCAGCGCGGACGAAACCGTGGTGTGCGCCAGCGACAACAACCGCTACCGGCACTGTCCCACATCGACGCACGGTTACGTGACGATGGTCCGTCAATTGTCGAATTCCCTCTGCCAACAAGGCAAAACCTGGGATTACGACCGCCGGGGTATCTGGGTGGACGACGGCTGCCGCGCCAAATTCCGGATCGAGTCCGACGACCGTTCCAAGGACAGCAGCAAAGACGCCAAGGTAGCGGCCGGCGTGATCCTGGGCGCGGCGATTCTCGGAGCCGTCCTCAGCAACAACAAGGACCACGACGATGGCGATCACTACGACTCCGACAGCAAATACAACGACGACGCCTACCACGGCAGTCGCCATACCTCCTACGTGCCCGAATGGATGGTGGGCACCTTCCGCGGCCACAACCCGCTGTATAACGCCGACGTGGTCATGACGATCCAAGAGAACGGCCGGGTCCGGGCCGATGCCAACGGGCAAATCGTCACCGGCTACATCAACGACGAGCGCCTGCACGTCGGTAATGCGATTTTTGACATCAATCGCGTTCGAGGCGGCTTCGTCACCTCTCAAGAAGGCAACCGGCAGAACGAAGTCGTCTACCGCCGGACCAGAGATTGAAAAGAATGGGAGAACCTCAAAATACAAACGCGATAATTCTTTGAATAATAGCAATCAATACAAACGGTTCTTAGAGGAAATCTTTCATGAAGAAACCGATCGTTGGAGTGATCGTCGCCGGTGCGGCAGCATGGATTCAATCGGGCGGCGCACTGGCCGACCTGCAAAGCGAAACTCAGGCCGATGTCACGCAAATCTGCAAGCAAGCTATCGGTAACAAGGGCTACAAAGGTTATCGATATCGCGATGTCGCATTCAACGACTCCCGCAACGGTTACAGCCTGACCGGACAGATCGCCAGAGGCGCCAAACGGTACGAGTTCAACTGCGTGGTGAGCACCCGGATGAGCATCACCGATCTCGTCATCAATCCGCTGAGCGGCGGCGAAGACAGCGGCGGTGGTAGCGGTGGCAGCGCGGGCGCACCGGCGGAAGCGCAAGTCGCCTGCGCGAAGGAAGCAGACCGCTATTGGCAACTCAAGGACGGCACTGCCATCCCCATGAAATCTAAATCGACGGGCAGCGGCATGTACGAGGTGACGGTGGCCGGCGGCCATCATCGCGGAACCTGTACCGTGACCGAGGATGGCGACGTCAAGGGCATCATGAACCAGTGATCGAACCCATGCGGGGAATCAGAGGATTTTCCCCGCATCGTCCGACCCGCTTTAACCGTCCCGGCTCCGCTGCGGTAGGGGTGGTTGTGTTTCGTTACATCGAGGGACCTACGCCATGAAGCTTATTCGCACTTTCTCACTGGCCGCTCTCTTCGGCGTGATATCCGGCCACGCCGCCGCACCGAGCTTCGACTGCACCAAAACCGACAGCGCGGCCGCCGGACAGGTTTGCGAAGATAAAGAACTGGCTGCGCTGGACCAAGAGCTGACCCGGCTTTTCGCCCTTGCCAAGAATGGACCGCATATCACTGCCAGCCGGCGCAAAGAGCTGATCGCGACGCAGCGCGGCTGGATCAAAGGCCGGGATGAGTGCTGGAAGGGCCAGGATTTGCGCCGCTGCGTGATGGAAAGCTATGTGATGCGCATCCACGAACTGCGACAGGGTTACGCGGACGCGAGAAGTCAAGATAGCAAAGGCATCAGTCAGGGGCCGCTGGTGGTCCGGTGCGGTCAGCTCGATGCGCTGATCGGGCTCACTTTCGTCGGCAACGCCCCGAAGCACGCTTATCTGGGATGGCTAGACCAGTCTATCATCACGACTTTGGAGCCGTCCGGCTCAGGCTCCCGCTATACCGCCCATTACGACGATGGCGCTTTCGTCTTTTGGATCAAGGGCGATGTAGCCACTTTCGAGCGGCCTCAGCAAGGGGTGCTCAACTGTCGGATTGCGGAACCCGGCTAACATCTCGCACAAGGATTTAAACGATGATCGAGTCAACGGCATTCTTCAGGTCCGGCTCTAGGTATTTCGGCTTTGGGGTCGGCGCGATCTCCGCAATGGCGTTCTTGGTGTTGCTGGCCACTTGGCCGAGCGCATTCGCCGCCACCTTTACCGTGACCAATGGCAATGACGCTGGCCCCGGCTCTCTGCGCCAAGCGGTGTTCGATGCCGACGTAAACCCTGGCAAGGATACCATCGTCATCGACTCAGGTGTGACGACGATCAAACCGATCGCTTTGAAATCGGGTGGCTGGGATCCGATACAAATATTTGAATCCGTTGATATTATCGGCCCAGGCGGCCCGCCCTTTAATCGGGTGACCGTTGATGACATGCAGTCGTATTTCTCCCGGGATGGGCGCGATCTGCCGGGCTGGACCCGGTGCGATGCTCCAGGAAGTTTGCCCATCATTGGATCGGATATCGTGTTCGAGGTCGGCCAGCAGGGACAGGACAATTCCGCTATCGAAGTGCTGTTTCAGGGCTTTCGCGTGACCCGCACCGGTGGATTGGTTTTCGCTCACACGGGTGCGGGAATCCGGCTCCGGGATATGGTCGTCGATAACAATCGCGCCGACTTTCCAAACTGCCAAGATCGGCTCATTTTCGCGGGGGGCTCGCTTGAGATTGTAGATTCGATTCTCGGTAACAACCTTAAAGAGCAAAACGACCCTAGCGCGCTGATCGCCGTTCTTGGCCCATCGTTACGCATCGAAAACTCCGTATTGGACTTTAAGGAAAACAAAACCCTATTCGCATTTGAAGGCGGCGCATCGAATGGCCTTGGCGGGAAAACCGTCGAAATCCTCGACAGTGTAATTGCTGTTGGTGTTGCTGGTGCAACATCCACCGCCATGCGGTTTGAAAATAGCGATGTATCGATCACCAATTCAAAGCTGATCGGCTCCTTGAGCGGGTTCTGCGGGCCGCTTGTCGAGGCGCGTCAGAATACCCAGCTTGCCCTCACCAACGTGACGATGTTNNGTTCGCCGATGGTCGGCCATGTCCGGTGGAACCGGATTCACCGGCGCTACTGGGCGTTTTTTCAGGCAGCCAGTTGAACGTCGTGAACACATTGCTGTTTCGCCGTACGTTCGGCAATCTGATCGATCCCGCCACACGCGCGCCGGCCGTTACGGTTAGCGGTGCGACGATCGCGCGCAGCACCAATAATTTCGCCGACGATCCGGCGGTGCCGGCGATTCTGGGTGGAACTGCGACGGGAGATCCTGGCCTGTTACTCAACGGATATGCCTGTAACTTCACGCAATTTCCACCAGGCAATCCTGATTGCGATCCGGTGCCAGGCAGCCCGCTGATCGATACCGGAGACAGTTTGCTCGCCGTCGATCCACGCACGGGCAATCCACTGACCATCGATCTGCGGCGCAATCCGCGCATCGACGGCGCGGCGGTAGACATCGGTGCGCTGGAGCGCCAACAGGCGGCCGGTTCCATCACCATCGTCAAGCAGGCTACGCCCAAGGATGGTACGAACTTCAATTTCATTCTGGGCGGACCCAGCATTGTCCAGCAGAACTTCACCGTGGACGACGCCGCACCGGACGACAACGATGGTATCGGCGCCAGCAAGACCGTGGCTTCGTTGATACCCGGCACTTATCTTCTGTCCGAACAGTCTGTCGCCGGCTGGCATTTGGAAGGCATCATCTGCACTAGCGACCGACCCGGCAGCGCGCCAGCGATTACCTTGCCCAGCGTCTCGATCGCGCTGCACGAGGCGGAGCGCGTGACCTGCACGTTCGCCAATCAGAAGCAAGGCAGCCTGACGGTGGTCAAGAAAGCGCTGGGCGGGGACGACACCTTCAACTTCGGCAGCAACACGCTGATTCCCGATAGCTTCCCCCTCACCACCACGACCGGCGCGGCGCAGATCACCTACAATAACCTGGCGCCGGGCCGCTACGACGTCGGCGAAAGTACGCCGCCCACGGGCTGGACTGTCGCTGCCGCCACCTGCGACAACGGCGACGATCCCGGTGCGATCGACATCGCGCCGGGCGCGAACGTGACCTGCACCTTCGAGAACCACAAACAAAACACCATTATCATCGTCAAACGCGCCATTGGTGGTGATAGCACCTTCAATTTCACCGGCGGCGCGCTCGGAAACTTCGGCCTGACCACAGTAAACGGCGAGGCCGTGCAAGCCTTCGGCGGGTTGAGCACTGGCACTTATAGCGTCGCCGAAACCGCTTCGGCTGGCTGGACCGCCACCGTAGCCGATCCGGTTTGCAGCAACGGCAACAACGCTAGCACTATCAACCTCGCGTCTGGGCAAATCGTCGTCTGCGTATTCCTCAGTGTGGCCCAAGACGCGCTCGTGGTCGAAAAGAAAGCCCTCGGTGGCGACGCGACATTCAGCTTTACCAGTTCCAGCAATGCCATCGGTAACTTCAGTCTAACTACCGTGAATGGCGGAGCCCTCCGGGCATTCAACAGCCTGCCTTCTGGGCAGTACAGCGTAACGGAAACGGCCCTTCCCACCGGTTGGGATTTGACCGGCAATACCTGCTCCAGCGGCGTCACGCTGTCGCCGGGCGGTCTTGCGACCTGCACGTTCACCAACACCCAGCGCGGCGCGATCAACATCGTCAAACGCACGGCGAGCGGCGATGGAACCTTCTCGTTCACCAGCGTCACCCTCGGCAACTTCAACCTCACCACCAGCGGTACGGCCGCGACCCAACATTTTCCCAATTTGCGCCCCGGTATCTACAGCGTCAGTGAAAATGCGCAGGCTGGTTGGGAGCAAAGCACGGCTACCTGTAGCGATGGCAGCAGCCCTACCGCCATTCAACTCGATCCGGGCGAAACCGTTACCTGCACCTTCACCAGCGCTCAGGACGGGCGGTTGATCGTGGTCAAGAATACGCTGGGTGGCGACGCGACCTTTGCCTTCACCAGCACGGTGTCAGGGCATTCCAGCTTTAACCTGACGACTGCGAATGGAACGGCGGCCTCTACCTTCTCCGATGTCAAGCCAGGCACCTACACCGTGCAGGAGCAACCTTTGGCGGGTTGGGATTCGGTCAGCGCCCAATGCAGCAACGGCAACAAGCCGGATGCCGTCACCCTCGCAGCAGGTCAAACGGTCACCTGTACCTTTACCAATGCTCGAAAGGGTACTCTCGTCATACGCGCGAATACCAAGAACGGCGACGCGACCTTCGATTTTGCCAGCCGCACTCTGCCGCAGGCCGCTTTCGCTCTCACCACGATCAACGGCGCGGCATCAACGCAGTTTAACGATCTATCCAATCTCAAAATTTACGACATCACGCAAACGGCGCCAGCGGGTTGGGTACTGCTATCGGCGACTTGCGATAACGGCGACTTGCCAGGCGCCGTTTCGATCAGGTCAGGCGCCACGGTGATTTGTACTTTCGCCAATCGGAAAGCCAACGATATTCCGACGCTTTCCCAGTGGGGGCTGCTCGTCCTAGCCGCTCTGCTCGCGTTTGGTGCTTGGTCGCACGGAACGATGCGATCTGCCGGACGCCGGTAAGCGGGAAATTTGACACCCGATCCGTGTTCCAGCTTGGTAATGCTATTCGAGTGTAGAGATATGAGCGGTCGGAGCTAAATTTCTTGACCACCAAAGTGATACCCCCTTATCAAACCAATAAGGGGGTTAAGCGAAAGTACCTTTTGTCGACAAGCCTCAATTTTTGTTGGAGGGGGATTCTGATCGCCTCTTGATCGGACAGAAAATAAAGGCAAAATCCCGAGTTGAATCCCAGGTTGTTCGTGTGCTCCCTCTTCAGGAATCCATCATGTCAGAATCGACGGCATCCGGTGATGCTATTCCCGTCCCAACCGAATCCACCGCAACCCAGCCAGCAGCCGAATCTATCTCCCATCGAGGCGAAAAACTGCGCGGCGCCGAAAAGGTCGCCCGTATTCCGATCAAGGTCGCGGCGACCGATCCCAAGCAGCGCTTGCGCAAGCCGGCATGGATTCGCGCCCAATTTCCCGGCACGCCAGAAGTGCTGCGATTGAAACAGATTCTACGGGACAATCGACTGCACACGGTTTGCGAGGAAGCCAGTTGTCCCAACCTCGGCGAGTGCTTCGGCCACGGTACCGCCACTTTCATGATCATGGGCGATATCTGCACCCGCCGCTGTCCGTTCTGCGACGTGGGGCATGGCCGGCCCAACCCGCTCGATCTGGCCGAGCCGGAGAACTTGGCGCGCACCGTGGCGGCGATGGGTTTGAAATACGTGGTGATCACGTCGGTGGACCGCGACGACCTGCGCGATGGCGGCGCGGCGCATTTTGCTGCCTGCATCCGGGCGGTGCGCGCTCGCTGCCCGAACATCGTCATCGAAATCTTGACCCCGGATTTTCGGGGGCGGCTGGACGTGGCGCTGGACATTCTGGAGGGCGATCCACCGGACGTGTTCAACCACAACCTGGAAACCGTACCGCGCCTGTACCGGCAGGCTCGACCCGGCGCCGATTACCGATACTCCCTGAGTTTGCTAAAGGGGTTCAAGGAACGTCATCCGCGCATCCCGACCAAATCGGGGCTGATGCTGGGATTGGGCGAGACACTGACCGAGATCGAGGAAGTCATGCACGATTTGCGCGCTCACGACGTGGAAATGTTGACGCTCGGCCAGTACCTGCAACCCAGCATCCATCATCTGCCGGTCGAGCGCTACGCGACGCCGGAGGAATTCGAGCGGTTGCGGATCTTCGGCGAGGCGTTGGGCTTCGCGCACGTCGCCTCCGCGCCGATGGTCCGCTCGTCCTATCACGCCGATTCTCAGGCTAAGGGCGCTGGGGTCGAGTAGCGAAAGCAGGCTAGCTTCGAGTCGTGGCTGTATCCGGCCGGTCACCGATCGACGGCCGCGAGGAGCCGATGTGATTTTGCGACCGGAATCGAAATCTGAACGAGGCGCCGGTGCGTGCCCGCTGCCAGCTTCGAGGAAGTCTGGCCGATTTCGCTGAGGGTGATCGGCCTCGTTCGGTCCGATCATCGGGAGATCGAACGCCTTTTCGGCCATAATAGCGTCCTACCGCGAACATGGACGACTCGAGCTTTAACCAAACCGATTTTGGAGTTTCATGGCATGAAAAAATCTGGGGACAAGACTAGGAAGGATGTTTTGGAAGATCAGCCCGACCATTTGCGTGCGGCGACTCCTTCGCCGACTCATTACGTGGCTGTCGGCGCGTCAGCCGGTGGTCTGGAGGCGATCGAATCCTTCTTTAGCCACATGCCGCCCGAAAACGGTTTGGGTTTCATCGTGATCCAGCACCTTTCGCCCGACTACAAGAGCTTGATGGTCGAGCTGCTTTCCAAGCGGACTCCGATGCCGGTCCATCGAGCGGAGGATGGGATGCTGGTTTTGCCCGACCACGTCTATTTGATCCCACCGAAGAAAAACCTCACCATTTTCCACGGCAAGCTGCTGCTGAGCGAGCAGGATCACAGTAAGGGCATCAATCTGCCGATCGACGTGTTTTTGCGGTCGCTGGCCGAAGATCAGAACAAAAAGGCCATAGCCATCATTCTTTCCGGTACCGGCAGCGACGG
>DEHU01000197.1 GCA_002352125.1 Competibacteraceae bacterium UBA2792
AACTTAATTTACGGAGTATTAATCATCACCTCTATGCCTCGCCCAAAACAGTGCCGTTCGAAATGACTCCGCACGGCGGCGTAGTCGTTGCCGTGGTTCGCTTTGAGCACCAGCAGATCGTCGGCTTCGCGATCCACAATGCGTTGCGCGATGTCTTTTTGGCAGCCCGTATCCACCAGCGTTACCCGTGCGTTTCCCAGCGCCAAACTGTCCAATAGCGCGGGAATGGCCGTGATCTCGTTTACAGATGACAATCACCAAGATATCCATCAGCCGGTGCTCGACCTTGCCTAAACAGCGTGGATCATCCAGATCAGAAAAACGCTCGATCAGCTTACCAATCAAGTTCGATGAGCCGGCGTCAACGGTTAATTGGCAGTCCAGATCGTTTGGGCTAGAACCGCCAGGAGGGCTGCGCCTACGGTGAACAGAATCGTCGTGAAAGTCGCCGGCATGCTGAACCAGCGGCGGGGTTTTCGTTGAGTTTCCATCGTTTCGACTGCCGCTTGGAGCAAGATCAATTTTTGTTCGACTTCCTGAAGCTGTTCGCCCTGAGCGGTTTTGGCCGCAAGCAACTGATTTTGAAATTCGTGAATCCGTTGCGCGACGTTGGCGGCCATGGTTAAGACCTTTTCTTGAGTGAGCTTGCTGTCGGTCCGGATGGCTTCGACGGTGGCGGATAAGCCGGTCAGGTGTTCGTGTTGCTCGTCCAATCTTGCTTCCAGTGCAGCAACGATGGAAGCGTGATCTTTTTGTCGAACTATTTCGCCGAGTTGCTGAGAATCGGCTTTGGTTTCCTCTACGGCATCTTTCAGTGTGGCAATTTCCTGCTCCTGAACGCTTAACCCCTGTTCGAGGAGGCTGAGCCGTCGCGGCGACTCCAGCTTTTCGAGCTGATGTTGGATATCCTGTATATCCGTTCTCAGGCTTTGAAATTGCTCGAAATTGCCGCTGAACGCCTGCGCTTGGCCGGTCAGGCGGGTTTCCAGCGCGGTCACGGCCTCCTGGAGCACTTCCAGATTTTGCTGGAGTTCCTGCTCGCGCGAATCGTCGATTTCAAAATTCGGATGTTGCTCGACGACTGGAGACGCGGCGCCTTGTTGCTGAATTTGTTGAATTTCTTGCTGAATATCACCGATTTGGTCAGCGATATTCCGAGATTCCAGCCGTTGGTTTTCGAGCGTGGCGGTCAACGCAGCGATTTGCTGTTGCGTGGTTTGCCCTAGCGTATCCAGAGCTTCGGCGTGATCGGTCAAGGCGTCGTGCAGGGGTTGCAAATCGATCTCTGCGGGGGCCGGTGCTCGGGACAGGTTGCCGAGAGCGGTTTCGAGTTCGTCGAGACGTTGTTGCTGAGCGTGCAGTTGTTGCTGTATCGAGGCTTGTAACGCATCCAAATTTTCGGCTTGCGTCGATAGGGCGTCGTGCAGGGGTTGCAGGTCGATCTCTGTAGCGTGGGCCGGCGTTTGGGGCAGATTGCCGACGACGGTTTCGAATTCTTCGAGGCGCCGGTGTTGAGCGTACAGTTGTTGCCGTATCGAGGTTTGCAGTTCGTCCAGGGCTCCAGCCTGGGTAGCTACGGCATCGTGCAGGGGTTGCAAGTCGATTTCCGCTTTGGGGGCGGAGGCTTGGCGCAAGTCGTCGACGGTGGTTGCGAGTTCGCCGAAATGCTGCTGCTGGGTTTGCAGTTTTTCGGCCAGAGTGTTCCGCAGATTGGTTATGTATTCTTGCAGGTTCGCTAGGTCGTCCCGAAAGACGCTTAGATCTTCTCGAAGCTCTTGCTGCTCCTCTCGGGTCGTCGCGACGGTGGTTGCGAGTTCGCCGAGCCGCTCCTCGACGGCGGGTATCGTTGACTGGAGTGCGACGGTCTCGTCCGCAATGGCGGGGGAAGCGAACGGTTCCACGGCAGCGGTCGGGTCAGCGTCATCCGCCGCGGTCGGAGCGGGTAGCCCGGCACTGGCGGCGATGGTTTCTAAATGGCTCAAGCGATCTTGGTAAGCCGCCAGACCATCTCGCCAAGTTTGGTCGAGTTCCCGCAGCGTGTCGCTTTGAGTAGCTAGATCTGATTGCAAAACGTTCAGGATCTGGCGGGTGGAGCTGGTATCCGCCGATACTTTATTCAGCAAGGTTTCCAGATACTTCAGGCGATCTTGGTGTCTTTGCAGGTCCAGTCGGGCCTGTCCGGCGTCGGCGAGCGCATCGCGCTGGGTCTCGAACTCCGCTGTCAGGTGCGCGAGGTCTTGCCGGATCGTTTGCAGATCCTGCTGAGCCGCGACCGAAGATTCGGCGAATTCGTCTAGTCGGGTTTGCTGGGCTTGCAATTGGGGTTCGATGGCCTTGCTGGCATCGGCTATTTGGTTGAAAGCGTCCAGCATCCGGTCGTGTTGCTCGATATCCGTTTGCAGGCCAGCCAAGGCGCGCACGAGGGAACGGGCGTTTTGATCGAGGTGCGCGAGCTGGGATTCGAGCGCCGTCATCCGGTCTCGAATGGCGTCTCTCTCTTGGTCGTATGCCTGGAAGGAGCGCAGCGCATCTTGCAGCGTTCGCGCTTGGTCAGCCAGCCGTTCTTCTAGAGCGACGACGTGGGCGGCCGGCGCGGTTTGTTGTTCCAGGGCGGATTCCAGTTCCTGGCGCAAGGTAGTGCTTTGAGTTTGCAGGTCATCCGCCAGCGTCGCGAGGGTTTGCCGCGCGAGTTGCTGGTCTTGTTGCAGGCAAGTGGCTAGGGTTTCGACCTGGGTCAAGTGTTCGTCCAGCAGGCGGGCGTCGGTTTGCAGCTTGGCCAGTTGCGCGGTTTGCGCTTCGCAAGCGTTAGCGAGGGTGGCGAGCGTCTGCCGGTCGGCGTGCCGATCCTGCTGGAGCGCGGCAACCGATGCAGCAACGGTGCGCGACAGTTCGTGCTGGGCGCCGGTTTCGGTTTCCAGCTCTCCCAATTTCCGGCGCAGGTTCTGGAAAAAATCGATTGTCCCCGCGAGGGAGGATTCGAATTCGGTCGCGTCGTTCATGGCGTCGCCTCGCTCGGGTTGGCTCGTAAAGCTCGACAGTATTAAAGCCGGACTTGCGTGTTGCGGCGTTCCCGCGAGACGGGGAATTTCGTCGCTCGTCGCGCGTTCCGGCTAGCTGCTTGCGTAGGATAAGTCCCGAAAACGGGATTTCGCAAAGTCCCGCGAATTAGTATGAGTATGACCGATTTTTGCCGCCTGGGGAGAGTATAGTGCGGTTCGAAATCGCATCGAAATACAATGATTCGATGGTTTTCTTGCAGGGAGAGGGCGGACGATGAAATCGCGCCATTCGACAGCTACCCCAGCGGAAACTATAGTAAGTCCCAAGACCATGCGGGCGAGTGGCGGTGGCGCGATATTGCTGGCCAACGCCCGGTTCAGATGGTCCGCGCTCATCCGGTTTCGCCAGCATTTCAACAACCTGATTAAGGAAGCTGTCCATGTCCGTTCCCAGCAACCTGCCGGTCTGGCAAGAACTGAAAGCCCATCATGCCGTCGTCGCCGACCTGCACCTGCGCGACTTGTTCGCTGCCGATCCCGAGCGTTTCGCCCGGTTCTCCCGGCGGTTTGGCGATCTGTTGATCGACTTTTCCAAGCATCGCATTACCGAGGAAACGCTCGGTTTGCTCGTCGAGCTAGCCCGCCAAATGCAGGTGCCGGCCTGGGTCGAACGGATGTTCGGCGGCGAGATCATCAATCACACCGAGCACCGGGCCGTGCTGCACGTCGCCCTGCGCAACCGGAGCAACCGGCCGATCTTCGTCAAGGGACAGGACGTGATGCCGGAGGTGAACGCGGTGCTGGAACACGCGCGCAAGTTCGCCGACCAAATCCGGCGCGGCAAGTGGCGCGGCCACACCGGCAAGCGTATCCGCGATGTGGTCAACATCGGCATCGGCGGTTCCGATCTGGGCCCGAAAATGATCTGCCAAGCGCTGGAACCCTACGGTGACCCGACCCTGCGGATGCATTTCGTTTCCAACGTAGACGGTGCCCACATCAGCCACGTCTTGGCCGAGTGCGACCCCGAGAGCACCCTGTTCATCGTCGCTTCCAAGACGTTCACCACCCAGGAAACCATGACCAACGCCCATACCGCCCGCGCTTGGCTGGTCAAGGAGCTAGGCGACGAGTCGGCGGTGGCCAAGCATTTCGTGGCGGTGTCCACCAACGCCGAGGGCGTGAGCAAGTTCGGCATCGACACGGCCAACATGTTCGGATTTTGGGATTGGGTCGGCGGGCGCTATTCGCTGTGGTCGGCCATCGGCCTGCCGATCATCGTGTATCTTGGCATGGATCATTTCATCGAATTGCTGGACGGTGCACACGCGATGGACGAGCATTTCCGGACTACCCCGCTAGAGGAAAATCTGCCGGTGATTCTGGCGCTGCTGGGGGTCTGGTATCTCGATTTCTTCGGCGCCGACAGCCATGTCATGCTGGTTTACGACGATTACCTGCGCTCGCTGCCGGACTACTTGCAGCAACTGGACATGGAGAGCAACGGCAAATCCATCGACCGCGACGGCCAGATGGTCGAGGTCAAGACCGGTCCGATTCTGTGGGGCGGCTTGGGCAACAACGGCCAGCACGCTTTTTATCAGTTGTTGCACCAGGGAACGCATCTGGTGCCGGCCGATTTTCTCGCTCCGGCCCACAGCGCCAATCCGATCGGTGACCATCACCCGATTCTGCTGGCCAACTGTCTGGCCCAGGCCGAGGCGATGATGGTCGGCAAGACCGAAGCGCAGGCCCGCGCCGAACTGGAAAAGCAGGGATTGAGCGGCGAGGCGCTGGAGAAGCTGTTGCCCTACAAAATTTTCCCCGGTAACCGGCCCAGCACCAGCCTGTTTTACCGGCGCTTGACGCCGCAGGTTTTGGGCTCGCTGATCGCGCTTTACGAACACAAGGTGTTCGTCCAGGGCGTGGTCTGGAACATCAATTCCTTCGATCAGTGGGGCGTGGAGCTGGGCAAACAACTGGCGAACGCCATTTTGCCGGAACTGAAAGGCACCCGGCCGGCCGCCGGGCACGATGCCTCTACTCTCGGTTTGATCAACTTCTGCCGCGAGGAAACCTGATATTCGTGGGGTGGTTCGGTACCGTGCTGCGTACCCGGACCACCCCCGCCATTCGCGACCTCGGTTTAGTAGGATTTTGTCGCTTCGGCCTTGCGCTCGATGGCTTGACCGGCGGATTTGATATCTTGCCCGGCTCCCTTGACGGTGTTGCAGGCGCTCAGATTGATCCCCAGCAGCACCGGCAGGCCGAACAAAAAAACCAGAAGGATCGGCTTGTGCTTCATGGATTCGGAATCCTCTACAAAATTCGCCAAGGGCCGAGATTATAGCGAATGCGGCAGCAGGTGTCGGCGCGACCGTCGCGTCTCGATCTGGCGAACGGTGGCAAACCGAGGTCGCCATGACGATGGTTTGGAATGCTTGATATACTGAATCGTCACCAATTATTCATCTGTCCACAACAAAACCGACTATAGGAGGACAACCCGATGCTGGGCGAGAGCCACGATCTGTTTCACGAATTTCCCGAATACAAGAATCGCATCGCCGAATTGAAGGCCGCCGATCCCAGGTTCGCGGAGCTGTACGACGAGTATCATGCCGTCAACGACGAAGTAGAACGCATCGAACTCCAGGTCGAGACGCCGTCCGACACGTACACCGAAACCCTGAAAAAGAAGCGCCTGCACCTGAAAGACGAAATTTACGCTATTTTGCGCAAAGTGGCCTGCATCCAAGCGCTGGCCTGAGGCTGTATCTCGTTCGGCGCATCAAACGGTTGGCGGTAGGTTGCCGCCGCCGTTTGCGATGTTGCCGGCCGAGTCCGCCACCGGTCGATCACCGGTGGCGGAACGATTGGTCGAAGATTTGGTACGGCGTGGCCGCGCCGGTTCCACCGGTATCGCCGGTTCCGCCGCTCTAGCAGGCAGTCGCCGCTGGAGACCGGCCAACTCGTCGGTTGGCGATTTGGAGCCGCCACGCGCGCGGCGCAGCCAGCCAAGCAAGCGGCGCTCCAAAGCGTCCTGGCTGGCTGGCGGCAAATCCCGGAATATGAACCCACCGACGCCGAGCAGTAAGGCCAACCCGCCTAGAAAAGAGACCAGCGGCTGCATGAAGGCGATGGCCAGCGCAGCTAGCAGCATCAGCAAGATGTGTCGGATCTTCAAGTGCATGGTCTCCAACGGACGGTTCAAAATCAGTTTGGCGAAGGACCGGCCGGGCCGGTTTTGCGCAAGAGAATAACCGTGCAGTTGTCGTCTGGTTGGCTCTGCTGTTGCCGGATGGAATCGGCCAAGTCGGCGAGCAACGCGTCGAGGAGTTCTTCGAGAGAACGATGCGGCCAAGCGAGCAGCGCCGGCCAGCGCCGGATGAACGCCTGCGGGTTGGAGAGGTGCCAGAGCCCATCGCTGGCGAGCAGATAAACCCAGCCCGATTCCAGCGTCAACGGGCGGCGGTCGCTTAAGCCGCGCAGAAACAGCGGCAAGTTACCATCGTGCAGCACGAACAACTCTGCAGCGATAGATTCTACGTACAGGCTCGGTATGCCGAGGGTGCTGCCTAGAACGAAGGCTTGACTGATCTGGGAATTGGGCCGGCTGTGCACCTGCTGCAACCATTGGGCGCTATCGACCAAGCCGAGCAATGCGAGGTGAGTAGCCGGCACATGATCGACAGTCAAACACTGTACCTGCTGCTCGTCGACGGCGTAAACTCGCGAATCGCCGACGTGAAACAGCAAGGCGGAGCCAATGACGGGGATTTCCAGAACGATCAACGTGCAGCCGGTTTCCAGACCGGCCGCTTGAAATTCCCGATAAAGCCGCCCGTGCAGCGCATCCAGAGCGCTGGAAAGCTGGTCGAGATCGGCGGTGGCGGGCAATTCGAGCAAACCCTCGATGGTTCTTTCGGCAGCTTCCCGGCCGTGGCTATGGCCTCCCATGCCGTCCAGCACGGCGAGACGCCGGTGGCCGGGTGGCCAATCCGGTAACTGCGATCGCATTTCTTGCTCGTTGCGTAGAAAACGGGCACAACCTTGCCCATCGACCACCAAATAATTGTCCTGATTGTCGCGACGTCCGCGATTGGTCGGCGAGCGCAAGGATCGCACGGCAACTTCCAACGAGCCGTCGTCTAAGTCGGACAACGTTTGTTCTGAGGCATCGACGGAGTTCACGGCAAGATCGCTGATGTGATTATGCATCGGAAAAAACCCATTATCATGCTGCGGACACGGTATCGCAATGCGAAACCAAGCGATCTCGTAGAGGCAGCTTCCGGGTGCGGGTATGCCAGGGAATTTCGTCCTTCTGCTAGACTAAACGATAATCGGCTCGGCTTGGGTCATCGTTCGAACAAAATCTTTTGAACCATCTGGCGAATACGTGACGTATGGAAAACGAAACGCGTCTTGAAGAACTTGCGGAAGCGCGCGCCACCGGCCAGCCGGATGAGGCGGAGTCGGCGCGTCGCCAGGAAGAATTGCCGCGCGATGCAGAATTTGCTGCGGATGATCTCGCTGCCGATGCCGAAGAATGGGCTGCATCGGAGGCGGATCGACTGATCGAAGATCCCGCCATGACGGTTTTGAAATCCGGCATGGTGATCGGACCTCTCGATAGGCGCGTTCGTTTGCTGCACGATCTTGGCGACAGGGGGCGGATATGGCTGGTGATGGCCGTTGCGCCCGATACCGAACGCGCCAGGGGGATAGCGGACGAGTTTCGAGCCATCAAGCTGTTTCTGCCTGCTCGGCAAGCATCCGGTCCGCGCGAATCCGAGCGCGATGAACGGTTGCAACGCGCCGATTTGATCGGGTGGCGAACCTATCTGACCAAGGTTAGGGCGCGGGTGGAACAGGCTAGCAAGCTCGATCATCCCCACATTGCCAGCGTTTATGGCTGGCGGCATGGCCCCGATGGCTGGCCGTTCGCCGAAATGGAGTACATCGACTGCCAGCGTAGCCAAAGCCTGGCGCAATTGCTGTGCGAGCAGGGCCAGAACGGATTGCCCTGGGATGCGGTCCTGAAGTGGTTGCGTCCCGTCGCTGCCGCTTTGGACTACGCTCGACAGGAGCATCGCTTGGCCCATCAGCATCTCGATGCGGACGTGATCTTTTTCACTGGGCAGGGAATCGTCAAGCTGTTGGGGTTCGGGCTGGCGACCGAAGTGCGGGAGCCGCGCAGCGTGCTGTTCGGTTCCGGCGATGCGACACGGGAAACGGCCGTCGAAGGTTCCTCAGATTTGGTTCCCGCCGAAACCGTTTTTCGTCGCGACGTGTTCGCTTTGGCGTTGCTGGTCTACCGGATGTTGATGGGCCAAAGCGCTTACGAAGCCAAGAGCCAAGTCGCGAACGCGATGCCGCGGCCGCCTGGATTGACCGACGAAGCGTGGCGAGTATTGCGGCGCGGGCTGGCTTATCCGAGCGAACTGTGTCCGACCGATGCCGGCGAGCTGATGAGCGCTCTGGAAACGGCGCAGCGGTCGACGAAAGAAACCGGTCGAAATCACCATTTCTTGAAACGAAACTGGGTGTCGGTGGCGGGATTAGGTTTGCTGGTCGCGCTAGGGATTTATTGGTTGGCCGAGCGGTCCGGTCAGGAGACCGGATCGGGTCAGTCAACGCGAGCCGACATCCGGACTGCCGCGCGTCCCGGTTCGCTCCAGGGGGCGGAGGAATCGCCGGACGGGGAGTTGACCGTGCTGTTGCAAGAAGCGGAGCGCGAAGCTGACTTGCGGGCTTTCGAGTCGGCCAAGCGCATGGATACGCTGGTGGCCTATCAGTTGTATTTGCAGCGCTGCCCGCGCTGCGGTTACAGGCAGGAAGCGCGCAGTGCGATCCAAAGCTTGCAGGCCGAGGAGAAGATCAGCAGGCTCAAAGCCGATTTCGAAACCTTGGCGCGAGCGATGGAGCGGGAGAACCGCGATGATCGAGGCGACGAGGCGCTAAATCGCTTGAGCGATTTGGCGCTGCTGGTGCCCGGTGATCCGTTCGTCGCCGCCGGGCGACGGCGCATTGCGCTCGATTGGGTGGCGCGGACGCGGGCGAGCATCAGCAAGGGCGATTTGGCTGGTGCTCGGCAAGGATTGAAAAAAGCGGGCTCGATTCAGCCGGAACTGCCTGAATTGGCCGGTTTGGCCGCGACGCTACAGCAGGCCGAAGCCGCAGAGCGAGCCCGGGAGGTGGACGCCGATGAATTTGCCGCCGCCCGGCGCGCCAATACCCGCAAAGCCTACTGGAGCTATCTGGAGCATTGTGCTGCGACGTGCAACTACCGCGCTGAAGCGGAAGCCGCATTGGCTCGATTGGCGCCGGCTAATCCGGTGATGCGGGATCGCTTGAGCGACGGCTCCCAAGGTCCAGAGATGGTGGCGATTCCGGCCGGTAGTTTTCTGATGGGTTCTCCGCCCCACGAAAAGGGCCGCTACAACGACGAGCAGCAGCATCCGGCGCGAATTGCCAAACCGTTCGCGATCGGTAAATACGAAGTGATGTTTTACGAGTACGACCGGTTTGCGGTAGCGACGGGTAAAGCGTTGCCCGACGACCAGGGTTGGGGGCGCGGTCGGCGACCGGTCATCAACGTCAGTTGGCTGGATGCCGAAGCCTACGTCGAATGGCTATCGCAGCAGACCGGTTACCGCTATCGCTTGCCGACCGAGGCGGAATGGGAGNNTGGGAGTATGCGGCGCGCGCCGGGACCGCCGCCAGCCGTTATTGGGGAGACGATCCCAACCAGGGTTGTCCCTACGCCAACGCGGCCGACCTGGACGGTAAAAAAGTATTCGTGGGCTGGACAGCCGCCCAGTGTCGCGATGGGTATATTTATACGGCGCCGACCGGCGGTTACCGGGACAACGATTATGGCTTGTACGACATGCTGGGCAACGTCCTGGAGTGGACCTGCTCGCTCTACGCGCAAGATTATCAGGCGCCGGCGCAAGATTGCGAAGAGCCGGCCGCGGATCGCCAGTTCGCGGTGCGAGGCGGATCGTGGAACGATGGGCCGCGCAACGTCCGTTCGGCGGAACGGCTGCGCAATCGACCCGACTTCCGGGATTATTTCCTAGGGTTTCGCGTGGTGCGAGAGTTGCCCTGAAACGTCTCGGATCTTGCCGGAGCAAACGGTCATGAAAGCGGCCGTACTGGCGTGGTTCTGGCACGGGATAGAGAAGCTGGGGCTGATTGCAACCAAACCGGCAAGCCGTTTGCTGGAAGAACTGGATTTTCTCGCCATCGTGCTAGCGAGCGCTGGGCTGGTCGGGCGAGGGCAGTGGCGCTTTCTGGTCAGGCACACCCTGCAACAGATTTATTTCACGGCGGTGCAGCGGGCGTACATGTTCACTGTCGTCGGCTTGATTATCGGCGCTTTGATGGCGTTTCCGCTGATCGTGTTCCGCATCCACGATCCCCAGCTTTTGGGGCGCATCATGCACATCATGATGTACCACCAGCTCGATCCAATTCTGGCCGCGCTGTTCGTAGCCGGACTGTCGGGCTCCGCCATTACCGCCGAACTGGGCGAACTCCGGGCGAACCAGGCCATCGAGCATTTGGCCGCGATGGGGATCGATCCTTACGGTTTTTTCGTGCTGCCCCGCCTGCTTGGCATGGTGCTGTCGCTGTTGCTCCTGACCTGCTGGCTGAACGTCGGGGTGACGGTCGGCGCGGCGGCAATGTTGAATCTTTACCAGAACATACCGTTCGCGGCATTTTTGAGAGTCTGCGCTGCGGGATTGACTCGCGCGTCGTTGTTGCTGACGGCCGGGATGGTGGTCGCGCAGGCGATCCATATCATTCTGGTGCAGACCATGCACGCCTTTCGGGTTAGAGCCTACGTGGACGTGCCGCGAGCGTTGCCCGGCGCTTTCGCGCAGTCGTTTATCGGTTGTTTGGTCGTCGGTTTGTTGTTTTCCCTGATTCGCTATGGCTGAAGTGCCGCTGCGATTGCGGGATTTGGTTCTGGACGTGCGGCCGGTCCCGGCACCGTTCGATTTTTGCGCTTTGCCCGGCGAACTCTGGATGCTGGTCGGCGCGGTGAATTCGGGGCGGCGGGAACTGATCAGGACGATCGCCGGTTTGTCTGGCCCAAGATCGGGCCGTGTCGAGCTGTTCGGCCGAGACGTGGCGCGGCTGTGGCCGCGCGCCCGGGCGAAGCTGCGCAGCCAACTGGGCGTGGTACTGGAACAGGCCGGTTTGGTGCCGGCCTGGAGCGTGTTCGAAAACCTGTCGCTGTTGATCCGCTATCACGATTTGGTGCCGGCCGGCGATATCGAAGGGTATGTGGTGGATTTCGTGGAGTCCTGCCGGTTGCCCCGGACGATCCTGGGCCGACTCGCTGGCGAACTGACGCCGCTGGAGAGCGATTGGGTCGGATTGCTGCGAGCGTTGATCGTCAAGCCGAAGCTGTTTCTGTTTAGCGCCTATCTGCCACAGGAAACCTTGGCGGCGGGTTATAGCGCGAGAACGTTTTTCGAGGATGTCATCCGGCCGATGAACATGACGATACTGGTCGATGCGGGTCCGCAAGCCCTACCGATAGAACCGGAGACGCGCTTGCTGGTGATGGAGCGAGGAACGATGCTGGCGGCGGGCCCGGCGAGAGAGCTAGCCGACCATTCGGACGCTTTGGTGAGGCGCCATTCGTATGTCGGTCGCGCTTGAAACCGCCATTGGCGCTCGCTATCGGCATTATCGGCGGGCGGTGGGGTTGTTGATGTTGGCGACCTTGGGCATGTTGTTCGCCATCGCGTGGATGGCCAACCACCAAGCCGGTTTTTTCAGCCGGACGTACCGTTTGCAGGGCTTTCTCGACAACGTCCGAAACATCCAGAGAACCACGCCGGTCACGCTTGCGGGGTTGAAGATCGGCGAAGTGGGCAACCTCTCGATCACCGACTTCAACCGGATTCGGATCGAGCTAGTGCTCGATAAGGAATACCAAACGCGAATCCGCGAAGATTCGTCCGCTCTGGTTCGAACCGACCTGCTGGGAAATGCGCGCATCGAAATCGGCATGGGTGCTGCCGAACGGCCGATGCTGGCCGACGGAGCGGATATTGCCATTCAGCGCGCCCCCGATTTGGACGTACTGGTGCGACAGGCTCAAGAACAGTTGACCCAACTGGCTCTCGTTTTGGCCAACGTCGGGACGATCACCGAGGAATTGCGCAAACCCGATGGTCCGTTGTTGGGCGCGTTGACCGCGTTCGCCCAAATTACCCGGGACTTCTCCGGCAAACTGTCAGGTTATCTGGATCGAATCGACGTCGTCCTGGGCGACGCGGCCGAGATCGGCGGCCAACTGAAACCGCTGCTGCGCGATCTGGCGCAGGTCATCCAGGAAGCGAGCCGGTCGGCCGCCGATCTGGCTGAAGTGAGCGCGCGCGTTCGTCGAGGCCGGGGGGTGCTGGGCGGAATGACCGACAGCGATAATCCGCTCTCTCGCGACATTCTGGCCAGCGCGCGGAAACTGCGGTCGGTCTTGGCGAGCATGGAAAAATTGGCCGATCAACTGCCGCGCTACGGGCAGCGAGTCGAACAAATTTTGCACCAGACCGAGCAGATAACGGCCAAATTGGCCGAAGCCAGCACGCAAGTGCCCGGATTGGTCGACAAAAGCCGGCTGGTGGCGGAAGACGTAGACGAGATGGTCGTCGGAATCAGGCAGAGCGCCTTGCTTCGCGCTTTAAACCCGGCCGAACCGCTGCATCGGCCGCTACTCGAAGCACCCCGCGATTTCGGAAAGCCAGTTCCCGCCGCACCGTCGCGCTGAACGGCTGAGCGTTGCGAGGAAATCACGGCGGATCGAAGCGAACATCATGGCGCGAAAGAACGGGTGTATCGCGGCGCTGATCCTTTGCGGGATGCTGCTGGGCGGGGCAGGGTGCGGCGGTCCAGCATCGACGCCTTTGCAAGCGCAATATCGGCGCGAAGAAGAGCGTGCGCTGCGCTATCATGCAAAAGGCGAGCTACCGCAAGCTTTACAAGCATTTCGAGATAGCTTGCGTTGGGCCGAACTTGCCGATGATCGTCCTGCGATTATGGTGCAATCCTTGCAAATCGGAACTGTCGCGCTAGCGCTCGGCGAGTGGTCCGTGGCGGAGCAAAGTTTTTGGCGAGCAGAGCGAATGGCCGCCGAGATAAAAGCCTCCGAAGGCGTGTTGCAAGCGCGGCTAGGCTTTGCCCGAGCCAGCCTGATGCGCGGCCGGCTCGACGTGGCCCGGGAAGCGTTTGCCAAGGCGTTGGTCGAAGGGCGCGAACGGGGGGATGAAGTCGCTGCGCTGGTGGCATTGAATGGGTTGGGGTTGGCGCAAAAGGGATTGGGGCAGCCGGAGGAGGCAGGTCAGCTTTTGAGCGAGGCCGAAACGCTGGCCCGTGCTCGTGGCGATAAGCGGTTGTTGGCGGCAACGCTCGCCAATCGAGGCGATCTGGCGTTGCGGATCGACGGTCCAGGCCGGGCGGAGCCCTATCTTGCAGAAGCGATCCAACTGGATCGCGAAACGGAAAATTTACCCGGCTTGACGCACGATCTGATTCTGTTGGCGCAGGTGCGCGAGCAGCGAAACGACCTGTCGAGTGCGCTGGAGCTGTACCGGCGGGCTTTGGCGATCGCCCAACATACCGGCCAACACGACCCAGCCCGGCAGTGTCGCCGCGCAATCGAGCGTTTGGAGCACGAATCTGGTGTGCCTTTGCAACAAGGACAGGTAAAATCGATACAATAAACAACCGGCCGGCTTCGACAAATTTGCCGGTCGATTTTCGGAATGCTCGGAATAATCGCGCAGCCTTTGCCGGCGGTGCCAAACGGCGCCCACCGATATCATCATAGGACGCCATGACCAAGAAATCCAACACGCTGCCCATCGGTTATCGCCTGCATCATTACCGCATCGAGGCGGTGTTGGGCGCGGGCGGGTTCGGGATTACTTACAAGGCTGTGCATGAGGCGTTGCAAAGCCGGGCGGCCATCAAGGAGTATTTTCCGGTCGAGTGGTCCTATCGGGATCGCGANNTCGAGGCGAACGGTACCGCCTACATCGTTATGGATTACGAGGATGGCGAACCGCTCAGCCAAGTGCTCCAGCGGGAGAAGACCTTGTCCGAGGAGCGCATTCGCCGCTTGCTCGACGACGCACTGCCGGCTTTGGAAGCCGTGCATACCTTGGGTTATTTGCATCGCGATTTGAAGCCTGCCAATCTTTACTGCCGCTCCGATGGCCGAACCATTTTGATCGATTTCGGTGCGGCTCGCCAAGCCTTGAGCCAGCGCAGCAAGAATATCACCAGCGTGTTTACGGTCGGTTACTCGCCGATCGAGCAGTATCTGGTCGAAAGCAAGGGCTATGGACCTTGGACCGACATTTATGCCGTGGGTGCGGTGCTTTACCATTGCGTGACCGGCAAGCAACCCGTCGAGGCGCCGCAGCGAGTTCTCGACGATCCGTTGATACCGGCCGTGGAAGCGGCGGCGGGACGATATAGTCCGGCGTTGTTGCGAGCCATCGATCAGGCCATGGCGATCCGCCCCGAAAGACGGTTCCAGACCATTGCCAAAATGCGGGCGGCTCTGGAGGCCCCTCCGCCCGAAGACGACGGCCACACCGTCAAGCTGGAATTGCCGCTGCGCCAGGATCTGCATCGGAGCGGCGAAAAACCACACTTGGCCGGCGGCGAGCCAGGGGGGGCTCGACGGCCGGAATCTCCCGAAACCGCCAAGAAATCTTGGCGGCTCGACTGGCGTTGGGGAGCCGGTCTCCTGATGCTGGCGGCCGTGGCATTCGGAATAGCCAAGATCCCGTCGTGCTCGATCGAGAGACCCGCTCCACCGCCCGTTTCTCCGCCCGTTTCTCCACCCATCGCTCCACCGATCAAGCCGAAACCGAGCGGGCCTCCCGCCAATCCTCAGGCCGGCCAAAGCTACACCGATCCGTCGGTCGGTATGGAATTCGTCTGGGTGCGATCGGGATGCTTTGTCATGGGTAGCCCGGAAACGGAAAGGGATCGCAGCGCGAACGAAATACCGCATCGGACGTGTCTGCAAGGGTTCTGGATGGGCAAGTACGAAGTGACGAATGCCCAGTATCGCCAGTTCGATGCCAACCACGACAGCGGCAGCTACGAGTCTTACGGATTGAACGACGCCGAGCAGCCGGTGGTGCGCGTAAGCTGGCAAGAAGCGGTCGCTTACGCGGACTGGCTGTCTGGCAAGACCAGTTTGCGGTTCCGTTTGCCAACCGAAGCGGAATNNGCGGAATGGGAATATGCGGCGCGAGCCGACAAGACCAATTCCCGCTATTGGGGCGACGATTCGAACCAGGCGTGCCACTACGCCAACATCTACGACAAAACCGCCCAAAAAGCCAAGCCGTTCAATTGGGCTAACTATCCTTGCGAGGATGGCCAAGTCGTGGTAGCGCCGGTCGGGCGATACGCGGCCAACGCGTTCGGCTTGTACGACATGCTGGGCAACGTTGCGGAATGGACTTGCTCCGAGTACGACAACGCCTATACGGGCGGCGAAACCCGGTGCGCGGATCGAAACATGGCGACGAGTGGTCGCCGGGTACTGCGCGGTGGTTCTTGGTCCGATTATCCAGGCTTGGTACGGTTCGCCTATCGGTTCCCGGCTGCGCCGGAGTATCGAAAATTCGACTTGGGATTTCGTTTGGTGCTGGAACCGTGAACGGATGCGCGACGAGTGACGAGTGAAACCGGTATGCGTAAAACCTTACTTCAGATAAATGGGCTGTTGCCGCTGGTGCTGGCACTGGCATTGGCACTGGTGTTCTGGTTGCCGGCCGGAGCGGTTCGAGCGGCTGCCAATCCGCCTCAGGAGCGGATGACGGCGACGGTGATCGAGTTCAGTCTCAGGGGCGATTTAAACGAGCAGGCCGGCGCAATCATCGCCGATCTGATGATGTCGGCCATAGCCAATACCGGGCGTTTTACCCTGAAAGACCGGTTACCGCTGTCGGCCGCTGCCAAGATCGCCAAAACCCAAGAACTGGGTTCAACCGGTTTGCTCGACCCCAAGACCGCTGCCGAACTCGGCCGTCTGTATGGAGTCGATGCCGTGATCACCGGCGGCGTTTCCAAACTGGGCGACATCATTACCGTTACGGCGCGGCTAATCGATACCGAGACGGCTTCCTTGTTGGGCAGCGGACAGATTCAGGACAAGGATATCGATGCAATTCAGATAAAAATTAATGACTTGGCTTCGATGGTTTTAGCGCCACCCGCCGCGCCGCAAACGTATGCCCTAACCGTGAAGGCCGATCCGCCCGCTGCCAGCATTCGGCTGCTGAACAATCCAATACCTTATCAATCCGGCATGCGATTAGCGTCAGGAGACTACGAAATCGAGGTAACCCAATCCGGCTACGTGACCCGCAAGGAATCGGTGCGGATCGCCGATCACGATGTCGTGGTCGCCGTGACGCTGGAAAAAGCCAAATACGGTTTGACCGTGCGTCCAGAACCCGCCGATGCGGAAGTTCGGCTGCTCGGCAGCACGGCCGCTTATCGACCCGGCATCGCGCTATCGCCAGGCGATTACGAGATCGAAGTGGCGCGCGAAGGTTATGTCTCCCGCAAGTTTCCGGTACGGATCGCCGATGGCGAAATGACCGTGCCCGTCACCTTGGAAAAAGCGCCTCTTCCTCCCGCTCGACAGCAGTATCGGTTGACCGTGCAGATCGACCCTTCGCAAGCCGCGGTGCGGCTTCTGAACTCGAAAACACCCTATCGACCGGGGATATCGCTGCTGCCCGGCAGCTATACGGTCGAGATCAGCCAAGCTGGTTACGAATCCGCGCAAGTCACGGTGCCGATCATCGACAGCGACGTGACCGTGCCGGTGAAGCTAACCAAGAAACCCGAGCCAGAGCGACCCGCCCAGTATCGGCTGACGGTGCGAGCCGACCCGGGCAACGCCCGAGTGCGGTTGCTGGGAATCAAGACCGCGTACAAGTCCGGCGTGGCACTAGCGCCGGGCAGCTACACGGTGGAAGTATCGCGGCCGGGTTACGAGACGCAACGGGT
>DEHU01000112.1:0-5368 GCA_002352125.1 Competibacteraceae bacterium UBA2792
AGGGCAGAAATGCGTCCTGCTGGACCTTGTTGAAACGGTGAACTTCGTCGAGGAACAAGACGGTACGGCGCCGCTGGTCCCGCCAAAGCCCTTGCGCCCGTTCCACCGCCGCTCGCACGTCGCGCACGCCGGCCATCACTGCCGACAGCCGGATAAANNTCTTGCCGGTGCCGGGCGGCCCCCACAGCACCATGGAGTGCGGCTGGCCCCGCTCGATGGCCAACCGCAACGGTTTGCCCGGCGCCAACAGATGCGACTGGCCGACGAACTCGTCCAAGCGACGTGGCCGTAACCGGTCAGCCAGGGGGCGGAGCGAATCGGCGACGGACATTTCAGCCGGCGTCGCCGACCACGTCCACGCCGGACGGCGGGACGAACTTCAGCAAAGCAGGATCGAGGGCCGGGTTCCGTTCCAGCTTCTGGAAATCCAACCGGGTACGCTGGCCGAAACCGTCTTCCAGTTCCAGACTAACCAGAAGGTCGCCCTTGAAAGCGACCCGCAACAGTTTGAATTCGGGTTGCGGCTGTTTGGGCGCCAGTTCGTACCACGTCAATCCGTCCCGGCTGCGCGCTTCGCCGACATCGAAGGTTTCCTCGATGGGAGCCGCGCCGCTCAGCAAGGCCAGCGGGGTGGAACCGAGCGCCTTGTCGAGTTTGCGAACCGTTACTTGCGCCAGATCGACATCGTAAGCCCACAACCGGTCGCCGTCGGCGACGATGATTTGTTCGGCGGGCATCCGATAATTCCAGCGGAATTTGCCGGGCTTTTGCATCAACATCTGGCCGCTGGAACTCTGCATAACCTGCGAACGTTCGTCGTACACCCGCTGGATGAAATCGGCCCGCAATGACCGAAGATCGTGAAAATAGCGCTGCACCGGCGATGGTGTAGCAGCCAAAACCGACAGCGCCAACCCCGAGCCAACCATTAATAAGATGATCTGTAATAAGACGATCTGTCGCAATTTTCGTGTCACATCGTACTCCCAGGATAGAAACAGCACTATAGACCACGCTCGAACGCAGAAAGTACGATCGAGTCTCGTCGCCGGTCGCGAAGGGATCGCTGCTTGACGGTACGCGGCCACATTCGGGGCGCGCTAGAGTGAGCCCGACGGCCCGATTAACGCGCTGTCGCCCCCGTGTTCCCGAACGACGGAGCTCGCCTGTTCATGGTCGCGTTGTTCCTTGGCAAAATTCCTCCTACCATTTCAGTTTGTTTTTTGTCGTTTTCGTTTTCCCCACCACCGAATGAGGTTCACAGTACCATGAGCAAGCCCAAGAAAGTCGCTATCCTCACGGCAGGCGGTTTGGCCCCCTGCCTCAGNNATCTGCTATCGCAGCGGCTACAAAGGACTTCTGCTCGGCGACTCCTACAAGGTCACGCCGGAAGTGCGCGAAAAAGCCGGGTTACTGCACCGCTTCGGCGGCTCGCCCGTCGGCAACAGCCGGGTCAAGCTCACCAACGTCAAAGACTGCGTGAAGCGCGGTCTGGTCAAGGAAGGCGAAGATCCGCAGAAAATGGCCGCCGATCAACTGGTCAGGGATGGCGTGGACGTCCTCCATACCATCGGCGGCGACGACACCAACACCGCCGCTGCCGATCTCGCTGCCTTCCTGGCCAAAAACGACTACGGCCTCACCGTCATCGGCTTGCCCAAAACCGTCGATAACGACGTGTATCCGATCAAGCAATCGCTGGGTGCNNATGGGCCGCAACTGTGGCTGGCTCACCGCTGCCACCGCGCTGGAATACCGCAAACTCCTCGACCGCGCAGAATGGCTCCCCGCCATTGGGCTCGACCGCGCCGCGTTCGACGTCCACGCCGTCTTCGTCCCCGAGATGGAAATCGATATCGCCGCCGAAGCCAACCGTTTGCGCGCTTTGATGGACAAGATCGACGACATCAACATCTTCGTTTCGGAAGGTGCGGGCGTCGAGGCGATCGTGGCCGAACTGCAAGCCAAAGGCCAGGAAGTTCCGCGCGATGCGTTCGGCCACATCAAGCTCGACGCCATCAACCCCGGCAAATGGTTCGGCGAACAATTCGCCCAGATGATTGGCTCGGAAAAGACTCTCATCCAGAAATCCGGTTATTTCTCGCGCGCTTCCGCCGCCAACATCGAAGATCTTCGCCTCATCAAGTCCTGCGTCGATCTTGCCGTCGAATGCGCCATGCGCCGCGAATCCGGCGTCATCGGTCACGACGAGGATCGCGGCGGCGTGCTGCGCGCCATCGAGTTTCCGCGCATCAAGGGCGGCAAACCCTTCGATATCGACACCCCCTGGTTCACCGACATGCTGGCGGCCATCGGACAGCCGAAGGGCAAAAAAATCGCGGTCAGCCATTAAGGCGCATCCGAGCGCGCCGGGAGCGACCGCTCCAGTTCCACGGTCGTTCCCGGCGCATCACGGGAATTTCGCAAGCCGCAGAAACCCCGCGATCCCGCCCCGCCAAAGAACCGGTGGCAGCCTCTCCACGAGCCGCCGGGAACTCGATCCGATCTCCTAAAACGGGTTTGTCCGCGACGATCTCCGCTATCGCCGGCAAATCCGTTCCAGCCAACGACCCCCCTTCGCCGGCGCAAAGCTGCATTGAGCCCGCTATCGCCCGGCCATGTGCGCAATTTTCGCGCTCTTAGGTCGCAACACCAGCCGGACGCTCGGGCTGCGCTATGCGCCATACCGAGATATCCAAATGGTCCTTGCCCCGCGTCGATATCGCGGTTTGCTGCCAGCAAGCTTGAGGCGATGCCGCGCACATCGGCTGGAAAACACACCAAAACGATAAAATTATTACGTTAGTAATTTTTTATTGACATAAAACCGCTATATAACTATATTAATTAGAGAGTTTAAGGACATATTAAAAATCAATATATCTCAATTAATGTCGATAATTAGTTGCATTTGCAAAACATGCTTAGCACGCGATAACTTCAAGGAGTACGGCAATGTCTATGCCACGACCGAACGCACCTGCTTTGCTGGCCGCGTTGTTGCTGGCCTTCTCGACAACGGCTGGCTACGCGGCCGCCTGGCCCGACCATGTGGCCCAAGCACAAACTTACGTCGGCCAACTTAAAGCAAACAACAATAACTATGGCTCCCCGGCACTGATCGATTACGACGCGACGGGCGCGCTGCGGGCAACGACCAAATGCAGTAGCTTTGTGTCATTGCTCCTGAAAAACACTTACTCTGGCGTCATCACGGACCAAGTATTGGTCGCGCTGACCGGCAGCAGTTCGCCGTATGCGGACGAATGGTTTGCCGCGATCCAATCCGGCGCAACCGATGCTAAATCCGGCTTGAAGTTTTTGCGCAGATCAACCGTTGCCAGCATGCAAACGGGGGACTTGATCGCATCGAGCTACACGATCAGCGGCAACACGGGACATGCCATGATTCTGGCAAACATGAGCTTGACTGATGCCCAGATTGCACCACCCTATCCCATCCCCGGCGTCACCCTCGTCAACCGCTACCGCGCCAAGGTTTACGACTCGACCCAGACCATACACGGCAACTATGCCTCGAATATCGATCCAGATTCCCGTTACAACAAGCAATGGAACGGCACCGCTTGGGTGGCGGATCAGGGATTGGGTTCGGGATATATCGCGCTTTATGAAGATGTTGCCACGGGCGCGCCCGTGGCTTGGGCATGGAATACCAGCAAAACGACCAAGTCGTTTTATTACGCGGTAACGCCACCCGCCGGCAGCACGATGGAATACCGGCCGCTCGCGATCGGTTACCTGCAGAACCTGTAAGCGCTTAAACGAAACCGCGCAGACCACCAGCTCACGGCGGTGGCGGCGCCAGCACCTCGCGGCTGCCATTGGACTGCAAGGGGCCGACTACGCCGGCCGCTTCCATCTCTTCGACCAATCGCGCCGCCCGGTTGTAACCGATGCGCAACCGGCGCTGCACCCCAGACACTGAAGCTCGCCGGGATTCAATGACAATCCGCACAGCTTCATCGTACAGGGGATCACTTTCGCCACGACCGCTTCCTTCGTCGTTACCGCTTCCGCTATCGCTCTCACCCAGTGATTCAGCCAATACCTCATCAATATAATCCGGCGCACCGGTCTGGCGCAGATAGTCCACAACCCGATTGACCTCATGATCGTCAACAAATGCGCCATGCACCCGCTGCGGTAAGCCGGTACCGGGGGGCAGGTATAACATATCGCCGTGCCCCAGCAACTGTTCCGCGCCCATCTGATCGAGAATGGTGCGCGAATCCACCCGTGAAGAGACTTGGAAGGCAATACGGGTTGGAATATTGGCTTTGATTAGACCAGTAATGACGTCCNNCAGATGAATACCAGCGGCTCGCGCCTTTTGCGCCAACCGGGCAATCAATTCCTCAACCTTCTTGCCAACGATCATCATCATGTCAGCCAGTTCATCAATGACGACAACAATGAATGGCAGTGGTTGCAAAACAGCGATCTCACCTGGCGTTTCAGCGCTATCCGGCGTCCAGAACGGATCGGCTAATCCCTCTCCTCCCGCCAGCGCATCCAACACCTTGCGATTAAAGCCAGCGATATTGCGTACTTTCAGTGCCGCCATCAGACGATAACGCCGCTCCATCTCACCCACGCACCAGCGAAGGGCATTCGCTGCTTCTTTCATATCAGTCACAACCGGCGTCAATAGATGCGGGATATCTTCATAAACTGACAATTCCAGCATTTTCGGGTCCACCAGGATCAACCGCACATCACGAGGTGGGGATTTGTAAAGCAGACTCAATAACATCGTGTTAATCGCCACCGACTTACCCGAGCNNATTTTATTGAGATTTGCCACCACCGGATTGCCACCAATATCTTTACCTAACACTAAAGTCAGTGGCACAGTTGATTGGGCATAAGCCAGCGATTCCAGCGTCTCCCGCAGGTAGACAATCTCCCGCTTACGGTTAGGGATTTCCAGCCCAATCACTGACTTACCAGGGATGATTTCCACAACTCTGACGCTGGTAACCGATAAACCACGCGCCAGATCCTTGACTAGGTTACTAATTTGATTAACTTTCACGCCCGGCGCTGGTTCAATTTCAAAGCGGGTGATCACCGGTCCCGGCTCGACGGCAACCACCTGAACCTCGACACCAAAGCTTTTGAGCAGGGTTTCGAGCCGACGTGACATCTCATCCAGCAACTCACCCGAATAGCCAGCCGTGCGCAGGGGTGGCGGGTCAAGCAAATCAAGTGGAGGTAATGGAAAAGATGACGACGGGCGTGGCGTAGCCAATCGTCGAGTCATGACAGCAACTGGCGCAGCCGGCAGATCTTCTTCTTTAAATATTCCACTTGTCCTCGGCTCATCACTCTTTGCAAGAGATAC
>DEHU01000112.1:5430-5572 GCA_002352125.1 Competibacteraceae bacterium UBA2792
CGAGGTGCTGGTTGTTCCTGTAACTGCGATGGCAGATTAAATACCGGTTCAATCCGTGCTGAATGCCGATCCTCTCCATTCATTGCTCCCCGATTCCCTGCAACTGAGGATTGAAGGGTGACCGGTTTGCTCGTCAACTCTG
>DEHU01000115.1:0-167 GCA_002352125.1 Competibacteraceae bacterium UBA2792
CCGGCGTTCAGCGAGGTATCCAACCCGAAATAGAGGTTGGCCAGGGCCAGCGTCCAAGCCGGAACCAGCAGCGCCAGCGGCGCCTCGCGCACGACCTGCCCTTCTGGCGCCGGCTTGAAGTAGGCCGCTTCCACCACCCGCCAGATGTAAATCACCGCCAGCAGCGA
>DEHU01000115.1:248-3416 GCA_002352125.1 Competibacteraceae bacterium UBA2792
GCCGTCAGCGGCACGCCGATCAGGCTCAGGCCGCCGATCACGAACGCGCCCATAGTCCAGGGCATCGCTCGGCCCACGCCCGCCATGCGCTCCAGCTTGGCGGCCCCGACCCGGAACGACACACAGCCCAGCGCCATGAACAGCGCGCCTTTCATCAAAGCGTGGTTGAACAGATGACTGATGCTAGCGGTTAAACCAGTGACCGACACCAAGCTGATGCCCAGGATCATGTAGCNNATGTAGCCAATCTGGGCGACGCTGGAATAGGCCAACATCCGTTTGACGTTGGTCTGGAAAACCGCGACCACCGACGCGCTGAAAATCCCCACCAGAGCCAACGGCAACAGAATCCGGTCTAACTCCATCGTTTCGAACGAGAATCCGGCGCCGAAAACGGTGAAGAAAAACCGCAGCAGCACGTAAACCGCCACTTTGGTGGCAGTGGCCGCCAGGAAGGCCGTGACCGCCGAGGGCGCGTAAGCATAGGCGTTGGGCAGCCACAGATGGAGCGGAAACAGCGCCAGCTTGAGGCTGACGCCCACGGTCAGAAAGGCGAAGGCGGCATGGATGGTGCGGGTATCGGCCACCGCCGGGATGCGCGCGGCCAGATCGCCCATGTTGAGGGTGCCGGTCATGACGTACAGCAGGCCGATGCCGATCAAAATGAACGTGGCGCCGATGGTGCCCATGATCAGATATTGGTAGGCAGCGGTCAGGGCGCGGCGGTCGCGGCCGATGCTGATCAGCACGTAGCTCGACAGCGACGAGATTTCCAAAAACACGAACACGTTGAAGGCATCGCCGGTGATCGTGATGCCCAGCAGGCCAGTCAGACACAGCATGTAGGCCGTGTAAAACCAAGGCTGTTTGTGTTCGGGCAAGCGAATGCGGCGCTCGACGATCAGGCGCCCGAAGGTCATGACGATGGCCCCGATCATCGCCACGATCAGCAGCACGTAGGCATTGAGTACGTCTACCCGGTACTCGATGCCCCAGGGCGCGGGCCAACTGCCCATCAGGTAAGAAACCGGGCCGTGTGCCAACACCTGATTCAACAGCAAAACCGCGATGAGAAACGCTAGCCAGCTCGTCGATACAGCAGTCAACCAGACCGCGCGGCCCGCTGGCAACAGCGCGCACAATGGCGCCGATATCAGGGGAATGACGACCTGTAGCGCGGGCAAGTGCGCGATCACAGCGCCTCTTCCCGATCTTGGGCGTGAATTTCGTCTTCCTCGATGGTGCCGTAGGCTTCGTTGATGCGCACCACCAGTGCCAAACCGAGCGATGTGGTGGCGATACCGACCACGATGGCGGTCAGGATCAACACATGCGGTAGGGGATTGCTGTAAACCGCTGCCTTATCCATGATGATGGGCGCGGTGCCGCCGATGATCTTGCCCATGCTGATGTAGAGGATGAACACCGAGGTCTGAAAGATGTTCAGCCCTACCAGCTTCTTCACGAGGTTACCGCTCGAAATGACCACGTAAAAGCCGCACATCATCAAGACGATGAAGATCCAGTAGTTGTACAAGCCCAGGATTGCCACTAGCGCCCCCTGCCGGCAAACGCATAGAAAATGGTCATCATGACCGACGACACGGTGATGCCGACACCCAGTTCCACCAACAGGATGCCCAAATGCTGGCCATGTACCGGATCGTGGCGATCCAGCACACCGTAATCCAGAAAATTACCGCCCAAAAACAGCCCCATCAAACCGACCCCGGCATAGATCAGAACCCCCAGCGAGACGCCGATTCGCAGCAACCACGGCGGCACAAGCCGGCGAGCGTTGTCCAACCCGTAAATCAGCGCGTAGAGGATGAAACCCGCGCCGAAAATGACGCCGGCTTGAAAGCCGCCGCCCGGTCCGTAATCGCCGTGAAACTGCACGTACAGCGCGAACAATAGAATCAGCGGCAACAGCAGCTTGGCGCCCAAGCGCGGAATGGTGTAACGCTTCATTCCGGTTCGTCCTTGCGGGAACGCCGCCGCCGCCGCGCGCCGCCAACCAGAACCAGCACGCCGATGGCGGCGGTAAACACTACCGTAGTCTCGCCGAGCGTGTCGTAACCGCGATAACTGGCCAGCACCGACGTCACGACGTTGGGAATGCTGATCTCCTTGGGCGAATCCTCGATAAAACGCTGCACCAGATGATGGTGAACGGGATTAGCCGGATCGCCGTAGCGGGGAATGTCCCAAGTGCCGTAGACCAGCGCCAAGCCGGTGATAGTCACCACCAGCAAGGGCAACAACGGCTTGTGGGGAACCGGCCTTTTTTCGCGGCTGGTGGTCAGCGCCAGGGTGCTCAGCATGAACACCGTCGCCACCCCCGCGCCGACCGACGCCTCGGTGAACGCCACGTCCACCGCGTCCAGAATCACGAACAAGCTCGCCGACACCAGGCTGTAAATGCCAAACAGCATCACCACCGCGAACAAGTCCCGCAAGCGGATGGCGGCGACGGCGGTAACGACCAGCAAGGTCAGCAGGAAGATATCGACTAGGACTTCGATGGCGGCGATTCCTCGTGCAAAATCGGTGGCGGATTCTCGGGGTCGACCAACGCCGCCCGGGACAGAGCATGGGTCGCAATGGGGCTGGTGAACCACAAAAAGATCAGAATCAGCAACAACTTGACGCTTACCAGGGTCCAACCGGCCTGCAACATTAGGCCGAGCACGATCAACGCAGCGCCGAGCGTGTCGGTGATACTCGCCGCATGCAGGCGGGTATAGAAATCCGGCATCCGCAGCAGGCCAACGCTGCCGATCAGCGCGAACGCCGCGCCGCCGAGCAAGGCCAGCCAACTGAGCAAGTCGATCAGCATGGCCATCACAAATCGCTCTGCGGTTCGTCGGGATCGTTCTGCGGCCAGCCCATGTCGCCGTAGCNNGGTGCCGAAGGAATTGACCGCCAGAATGCGGTTGTAGACGGTGGGACCCAGCACGGCACGCGCCATCGCCAGAATCATGCAAGCCAAAATGCCGAGTGCGGTGGCCACGAACATCAATCGCCTCCTTCCAAACGGGCAACGCGCCGGTCCATGTCGCCTTTCCGCAGGGAATCGGCTGCCTCCTGGGTCAGCGCGTGGACTTCCAGGGTATCGCCGCTCAAGTTGGTGGTCACCGTGCCTGGCGTCAGGGTGATGGAATTGGC
>DEHU01000140.1 GCA_002352125.1 Competibacteraceae bacterium UBA2792
AGTCACGGCTAGTTTGTGACGCTGCCACGGCTAGTTTGTGACGCTAGCCACGGCTAGTTTGTGACGCTAGCCACGGCTAGTTTGTGACGCAAACCGGTATGTAAGCCGATATGCTTCCGGTATGTTTTTTCCGGTATGCGCGCGAGGACGATTTTTCGACGAAAATCAACGAGTTGGCTGAAAAACCCGAAAACCAGGACAAAAAATCGCCGCCAGAAGGGCAACACGAGACCGACCGCAACCCGAAAAACGCGCGGCGAGGATCATCGAGAGGAGCGGGGAAAGGCCATCAGAAGGGCGGTTTTACCAAAAACGGCGAAAAATTGAGCAAGATGCTCGGAGGAGATCAGAGCAAGGAAGCGAACGAACGTCGATATCCCCTAATACGGGCCAGAGGTCTTCCATGATCCACGTCCTCCTCATCGGGACCCTATACGATACCCCCGTGGGGCGCATCGCCCGGAACGGCAACCCGTTCGCCACGGCCAAGCTGTTGGCCGACGTCGGCGACGGTTCGGCGGTCTGGTGCAGCATGATCGCGTTCGCCGAGGCCGGCGAACGCTTGGCGACACTCCACGCCGGTGATGCGGTGTCGGTCGCCGGCAAAGCGCGCTTGAGCCAGTGGGAAGACGCGGAGGGGAGGCCACGGGCGGGTTTGGACGTGACGGTCACGGAGGTCATTTCGCTCCAATCAGCTTCCAAGGCGGGATTTCGGAGACCCCGCACGGTTCGGCCCGATCAGACCGAGGCCGAACCGGCGAGCGAGACGGCCGTTCCCTTCGACGACGATTTAGATTTCTTGAACGCCGAGCCGACGGCGACCACGGGAACGGAGGGCGGGAACGCCACCGAAAAACCCCAAGACGGTCTCCAAAAGGGTGGAACGAATCGGGCCACAGTTCTAAAGACCCTCGTGAAGCCACCCAGGAAGGCCAGGAAGCGACGCAAACTCCTTCAGGCTCCTTCTCCATCACCCCAAGATTAAAACGCGCTACAGAGCTTTTTTGGACCGTTCCAGGCGGATTTTCTTTCTGTATGCCGTCCCCTTTGTTCGCTACTGGGTAGCGCGCTACTATAGTGGGGTGTAAATTCTCCTTGGGAGCGCCGAAATGCCGAGAGCTGTTACCCCGTCCGACGAGTCGAGCAAGTTCCAGCGCTACCGGGCGAACAAGCGCCGACAGGGCATGAAGCTGCTGCGGGTTTGGGTGCTGGACCCGGCCGCGCCCGATTTCGCGGCGGAGGCACGGCGACAGGCGGTCCTGTTGCGCGGTGCCCCGGAGGAGCGCGAGGCACTGGACTTCATCGAGGCGGCGGCCGATTTCGAGGATTGGACGCCGTGAGACGGGGAGAAATCGTGACGGTGGCGGTGCAGGGGGATTATGGGAAGCCCTGCCCGGCGGTGGTGATCCAGTCGGATTGGCTGGCCGAGACGGACAGCGTGCTGGTCTGTTTGCTGACGAGCACCGTGCGGGAGACACCCCTGTATCGCCTCACCGTGCCGCCCACCCCGGAAACCGGGTTGCGGCAGGTTTCCCAAGTGATGGTGGATAAGATCATGGCGGTCCGGCGCGAGAAGTGTGGTCCCGCCATCGGGCGGCTGGACGAGGCGAGTATGCTCGCGCTCAATCGGCTGCTGGCGTTGGTCGTGGGCTTGGCCGACGCTTGAGGGGCCACAGTCCCCCCGGGAATCTCCTTCGTCGATGCCCCTAAAACCGCGCCAGAAGCGTCCTAGCGCGGTTTTAGGACTGCGGCAATGGTTTGGCCACACCCCCGGCCTCCAATCGCCGTGGAGGCCAATTTGAGGCGCTTCCGACGCGCATCGATTTGTGTTGATATTGTGTATACAATCGAGGTATGCACGACACGCACACACGAAAGGCTCCCGTCATGGCGCAACACCTCCTCGAAGCCGGTACCGCATCCCGGCGAGATGTCACAATCAACATCCGCGCCCGGCAGCGGCAGCGCGACCTGATCGACGAGGCGGCGGCGATTCTGGGCAAGAACCGCTCGGACTTCATGCTGGAGACGGCCTGCCGCGAAGCGGAGTCGGTTTTGCTGGACCGTCGGACGTTCGTGCTGGACGAAGCGACTTGGGAGCGGTTCACGGCGCTCCTCGACGCCCCGCCGCGCGATCTTCCGCAACTGCGCGAGCTGCTCTCGACGCCGGCGCCGTGGGAACGGTGAACCCGCAAGACGCGCAAAAAGCCGCTTTGAGAGCGCCCGAGAAGCTGGCCGCTACGCACGAGCTGGAATCCTTCGAGTGCGGCGTGCCCTCTCTGGACGACTGGCTCAAGCGGCGCGCGTGGCGAAACGAGCGGGAAGGGGCTTCCCGGACCTACGTGCTCTGCGCCGGAAACTGCGTGGTGGGCTACTACTGCTTGGCCGCTGGCTCGCTGGCGAGCGCGCACGCGCCGGGGAAGGTGCGGCGCAACATGCCCGACCCGATCCCGGTGATGATCCTGGGCCGGCTTGCCATCGACCGCGCCTGGAAGGGCCGAGGGTTGGGGCGCGGCTTGCTGCGCGATGCCACGCTGCGGGTGCTCGCGGCGGCGGATGTGGCCGGGGTGCGGGCGATCCTCGTGCACGCCCTCTCGGAAGACGCCAAGCGCTTTTACGAACGTTGCGGGTTCGCGGAATCGCCAACCGACCCCATGACGTTGGTAGTGACGCTGAAAGATGTCAAAACGGCCCTTGATCTTTGAGTCTCCGGAGTGCGTTTCGCTCACCTACGAAGACGTGTTCGGCCACTTGGCCGGGGAGACTTTCACGGTGGTGGAAGCGGCGGAGTATCTGGACATGTCGGTGCCCAACTTCCGGCGCACCGTGCGGCGCGGCCAGATCGCCCCGACGCAGACGGTCGGGCGCAACCCGTTGTTCGGAACCCGCGATCTAAGGGCGCTCAAGCACGCCTTAAACGCCCGACGCGCGATCCGACCGAACGGGGTCGAACGCCGAGCGCGGAAAGCGAAGCCCGGCAGTCGGGTCTAATCGACCGCATCGCCCTTTTCGGCGAGGAGGGCATCGCCGATTTCCTGCCAGTGCGCCCAGCGGTTGGGGTCGTCGGTCTTCGCGGCGGCCAGGAGCAAGCCGAGCAGCTCGCCCCGGCTGCGATGGGCCAAGCCCGCCAGATCGAACAGTACCCCCTGTTGAATCAGCCGATGGGCGCGGGCCTTGCGTTCGGCCTTGGCGGACTGGCGCTTACTGGATTGGATCAACTTCGCCGCCGCCAGGCGAGCCTCAGCGGCGCGGTCGTTAGCCTGCTCCAAGCGGATCAAGGCCGCCAGCAATTGATTGTCACCCGCCGAACGGTCCGGCTTCTCGGCCAGCAGCACCAAAAGCTGCTGGGGTTCGGAGCGAGACTTCAGGCTCTTGAGATACATCACGCGGTTATGTAGCCACTCGTCGCG
>DEHU01000206.1 GCA_002352125.1 Competibacteraceae bacterium UBA2792
CACTTCGAGGCCGGCCTCGACCAGCCCCTTTTTCTGATCGCCGGCCCGTGCACCGCGGAGTCGCTGGCGCTGTGTATCGACGTCGCCGGGCAGTTGCAGGAAATCTGTTCCCGGCTCGCCTTGCCGTACATTTTCAAGGCGTCGTACGACAAGGCCAACCGCAGTTCCGGGCGGTCGGCGCGTGGGCCGGGGGTAGACGCCGGTTTGCAGATTCTCTCTGAAGTGCGTCGCCAGGTCGGTGTTCCGGTGCTCACCGACGTGCATCGTGAACAGGACATCGCCGCGGTCGCAGAAGTCGTCGATGTGCTGCAGACGCCCGCCTTCCTCTGCCGGCAGACCGACTTCATCCAGGCGGTAGCGGCGACCGGCAAGCCGGTGAATATCAAGAAAGGGCAGTTCCTGGCGCCTGGCGACATGTGCAACGTGGTCGGCAAGGCCAGGGACGCCGCCAGCGGCGCCGATACGATCATGGTCTGCGAGCGCGGCGTTTCCTTTGGGTACAATAACCTTGTCTCGGACATGCGCAGTCTGTCGATCATGCGCGAGACGGCTTGCCCGGTCGTCTTCGACGCCACGCACTCGGTGCAACTACCGGGTGGACAGGGCAGCGTTTCCGGCGGCCAGCGCGAGTTCGTCCCGGTACTGGCGCGTGCAGCGGTCGCGGTGGGGATCGCCGGGTTGTTCATGGAAACGCACCCGTGCCCGGAAAGGGCGCTTTCCGACGGTCCGAACAGCTGGCCGCTGGCGCGCATGGAGAGCCTGCTGACGACGCTGGTGGGACTTGATCGCGCGGTCAAGGCTGATGGTTTTGAGGAGTCCCGATAATGGCCGCTTACCTGTTGGCCGAAGCGAAGGTCACCGATCCTGTCGCCTACGAGACTTACAAACAGCTTGCGCAGGCCGCGATCGCGAAGTACGGCGGGCGCTATTGTGCGCGTGGCGGGCGAAGCGAGGTTCTTGAAGGCGGCTGGTCGAAGCCCGGGCGTCTGGTGATTGTCGAGTTCGATTCGCTGGAGCAGGTGAAGAAGTTCTATCATTCGCCCGAGTATCAGGAAGCGAAGACCTCGCGCAAGGACGCGGCGGAAATGAACATTCTGGTCGTCGAGGGATTACCAACCTAGTATTTTTGAAGACAAGGGAAAGACCATGAGCTCTGTCGTTGATGTTGTCGCCCGCGAGGTGCTTGATTCGCGCGGCAACCCTACCGTCGAATGTGACGTTCTGCTCGAATCCGGCGTCATGGGCCGTGCGGCGGTGCCTTCCGGCGCCTCGACCGGGTCGCGCGAAGCGATTGAACTGCGTGACGGCGACGCGGCTCGCTATCTGGGCAAGGGCGTTCTGCAGGCTGTTGAAAACGTCAATACCGAGATCTCCGAAGCGATCATCGGCCTGGACGCGCAGGAACAGGCGTTCATCGACCAGACGCTGATCCATCTCGATGGCACCGACAATAAGGCGCGTCTCGGTGCCAACGCCATGCTGGCGGTGTCGATGGCCGTGGCCAAGGCCGCCGCGGAGGAGGCGGGGCTGCCGCTATATCGCTATTTTGGTGGTTCAGGGCCGATGCAGATGCCGGTGCCGATGATGAACATCATCAACGGCGGCGAACACGCCAATAACAGCCTCGACTTCCAGGAGTTCATGATTCTGCCGGTCAGTCAGAACTCGTTTCGCGAAGCGCTGCGTTGTGGTGCCGAGGTGTTTCATGCGCTGAAGGGCCTGCTGCACAAGAAGGGCTTTTCGACCGCCGTTGGCGACGAGGGTGGCTTTGCGCCAAATCTCGGCAGCCACGCCGAAGCGCTGGAACTGATCGTCAATGCGATCCAGAACGCCGGCTACTGCCCGGGCGACGATGTACTGGTCGGCCTGGACTGCGCCGCGTCCGAGCTGTACCGGGATGGCCGCTATCACCTGGCTGGCGAGCACCTGCAACTGAACGCGCACGAACTGACGGATTATCTGGCCAGCCTGGCCGACCGCTTTCCGATTGTCTCGATCGAGGATGGCATGGCCGAAAATGACTGGGATGGCTGGAAAGTGCTCACCGGGCGTCTTGGCAATGGCGTCCAGATCGTCGGCGACGACGTCTTTGTGACCAATACCCGGATTTTCAAGGAAGGTATCAAGCATGGCATCGCCAATTCGATCCTGATCAAGGTCAACCAGATCGGTACTCTGACCGAGACCTTGGCGGCGATCAAGATGGCCGCTGACGCCGGTTATACCTCGATTTCCTCGCACCGCTCCGGCGAGACCGAAGATACCACCATCGCCGACTTGGCCGTGGCGACCGCTGCCAGCCAGATCAAGACCGGCTCGCTCAGCCGCTCTGATCGTATCGCCAAGTACAACCGCTTGCTGGTCATCGAGGAAGAGCTGGGCTCTGCCGCTGTCTACCCGGGCAAGGCCGCGTTCAACGTGTTCCCGGGCTGAACGGCGTTGCTCGAAGCCGGTTCGCTCGCGCTCGCGGCGCGGGTGGACCGAAGCGGCTTTGAGCGGCCTTCGTTTCCCTCTCCCGTCCCGTGACCGGAACGGGAGAGGCCGGTGCATGGGATCCGGTCCGGGATCGACGCCAACCTTCTAATTACCTCTTTTCGAACCAGCCGAATTATGCAGATTCTGATGGCGGCACTGATCGCCGTGTTGGTATTTTTGCAATATCTGCTGTGGGTCGCTGAAGATGGAGTCCGGCAAACTTTTGCTTTGCGCGTTTCCGTTCAGGCGCAAACCGAGGAAAATGCCGCCCTGAACGAGCGTAATCGCGCGCTGGAAGCCGACATCAAGGACCTTAAAACCGGACTGGTGGCTATCGAAGAACGGGCGCGATCCGAAATAGGGATGATCCGTCGGGACGAGACCTTTTATCGCTTGCTCGAACAACCCCTGCAGCAAACGGCGCCGCCTGCCAAACCCCAATCTACCAAGTCGGGCAGGCCAACCCTCGCATCGCCATCGATCACCAAGAAGCGCCTCGCGCCACCGAACAAACCGGCGTCTGCGGCCAAGCCGGCCTCCACGGCCAAGCCGGCGCCTGCGGCCAAGCGAGCACCCGCAGCCAAGCCCGTATCGCCTGCCACGTTGCGTACCGCCGGGCCACCGAGCGGCCGCGAATAGTCTCTCGCCGACGGTATCTCTCCAGATTCGACCATGCACAGCGCACGCTACTGGGCGATAGTTCCGGCCGCTGGCATCGGTAAACGGATGGGCTCCGCCATTCCCAAACAATACCTGCCTTTGCTTGGCCGACCGGTCGTTGCTCACGCGCTGACAACCTTGCTGCAACATCCCCGAATCGACGGTGTGGTGGTGGCCGTGGATGCCAAGGACGAATGGTGGCCGGCCGTCGCGGCCAACCTGGATACCGCCAAGCCCGTGCTGCGGGCAGCCGGCGGAGCAGAGCGTCATCATTCGGTGCTGAACGGGTTGGAGATGCTGCGAGAACGAGCAGCGTGGAGCGACTGGGTATTGGTTCACGACGCGGCCCGGCCCTGTCTGAGCGCGGCGGATTTGGATCGGCTGCTCGCCGAATTGGCCGACGATCCAGTCGGCGGATTGCTGGCGGTACCAGTTCGAGACACCCTCAAACAAACCGATACCGCCGGGCGGGTCGCGGCGACGGTGGACCGCTCGCGACTCTGGCACGCGCTCACCCCACAGATGTTCCGGCTGGGAATGTTGCACGATGCCCTGCGTGCGGCGCTGGAGCGCGGATTGCTGGTTACCGACGACGCGGCGGCGATGGAAGCGGCCGGTTTTGCGCCCCGGCTGGTCGAAGGCCGGGGCGACAATCTCAAGATCACTCGCCCGGAGGATTTGGCGCTGGCGGAATTTTTTTTGGCTCGCCGCGCCGTTTCTGTCGCCGGCTAATCCGCTCGACTGGATACTTTCATGCGCATCGGTCACGGTTTCGATGTCCACGCCTTCGGGGAGGGCGATTTCGTCACCTTGGGCGGTGTCTGCATCGCGCATTCGCGCGGTCTGATCGCCCATTCCGATGGCGACGTGCTGCTGCACGCCCTGTGCGATGCTTTGCTGGGCGCGGCGGGACTGGGCGACATCGGCCAACACTTTCCCGACAGCAGCGCGGAATTTAAAGGCATCGACAGCCGCATCCTGCTGCGGCGGGTCGTGGCGCTGCTGCGGGCGCGACAACTTGCGGTCGGCAACGTGGATGCCACCCTCATCGCCCAGGCGCCGCGCATGGCTCCGCACATCCCCGCCATGCGGGAACGCATCGCCGCCGATTTGAACGTCGCCCCCGATCGGGTCAACGTCAAGGCTACTACCACCGAACGGCTCGGCTATATCGGTCGGGGCGAAGGGATCGCCGCGCACGCCGTGGCGTTGCTGTGGTCGGATACGGGATGATCCCAGTTGGAGAATCCTCGTGGTGCAGCGTTCGTCCCGTTTCCGTCTTTTGGATGACTTGGCCGATTTTGTCGCGCGCCATCCGCGTCTGTTCGTGCTGACTGGCGCCGGTTGCAGCACCGAGTCCGGCATCCCCGATTACCGGGACGCCAACGGCGACTGGAAGCGCCGGCAACCGATACGCTATCAGGAGTTCGTCGGCAGCGAACGGGCAAGGCAACGGTATTGGGCGCGCAGCCTGCTGGGCTGGCCAATGTTTGCCCGCGCCCGGCCCAACGTTGCCCACGTCGCGCTGGCCCGGTTGGAAGCGGCTGGTTTCATCCATCAAATGGTCACCCAGAACGTGGATGGATTACACCAGCAGGCCGGCAGTCGGCGGGTGATTGACCTGCACGGCCGGCTCGACGCGGTCGTTTGCTTGGGTTGCCGATATCGGGAACCGCGCGAGGTATTTCAAAGCGCGTTGGCCGATGATAACCCCGCTTTCTCGGCGCTGGCGGCGGCGGTTGGACCCGATGGCGACGCCGATTTGGACGCGGTGGATTTCGGTGGCTTCCGGGTTCCCGGCTGCCCGAACTGCGGAGGGATGCTGAAACCGGCGGTTGTCTTTTTCGGCGAATCGGTGCCAAAGCCGCGCGTCGAGCGAGCCTGTCAACGCTTGACACAAGCCGACGCCCTGCTGGTGGCCGGCTCGTCGCTGACGGTGTTTTCCGGTTACCGGTTCTGCCGGCTGGCCGCCGCCCGTGGCCAGCCCATCGCCGCGATCAATCTCGGTCGCACGCGCGCCGACAACGAACTGGCTTTGAAAGTGAATTTGCCCTGTGGCGCGGCGTTGAGCGGCTTGCTGGAACGGTTGAGTCCGGTCAACGATTCAAGAGTCGCCGTTGGTTGGCCAGAATCTGCCGCAACAGGTCCTCGATGACTTCCAGGCGTTGCTCCAAGCGCCGGATGCGTTGACCGCGATTGGCCGGTCCGGCGTAGTCGCCTTGCCAGTTGCCGGCCCGTGATGGTCCGTCGTTCCCTTCTTGCTCGCCGAGATCGCTCGATCTGGCTGGTTCTTCGACGACATCGTCGTCGATGGCCGACGGTTCCATCCGGGCGTAGCCATTGTCGCTTTGGGCCAACCACGCGCGTGGTCGATTGCCGCGGGACAGGTTTGCGGATGGGGCGTCGTCGTCCAATTCTTCGGTTTGCATCGCTTGCCGTCGGGCTAACCGCCGCTGCTCGCGCTGCAATCGCCGTTGCTCCCGGCGTTCTTCGGGCGACATGGCGGATGGAGACAACGTCCGCGATGGGGCGGTCTGCGTGTCGGGCGATGCCGGAGTCGCTGCCGAATCCGGAACGACGCTGGCGGAATCGGTCGCATCAGGAATTTGGGGAGCCGGTGCCGACGGTGGCGTAGCCGGCGTCGGCATCGTTTTCGCGTCGCGCGGAAAATCCTGCCGGCACTGCTGGATCAGTCGTTGGCGCTCTTGCGGATCTGCGGTTTGGCGGGCCTGTTGCAAGCACGCTTGGCGATTTTCCGCGAAATCGTCGCCCATAGCCGGGTCGGATTGGGTGCTCGCGCTTGGGGTCGTAGCCGGGATATCCTGCGCCAAGGCGGTCGTGCCGCTCATCGCGGCGATTAATATTGGGACGGCGAGTATCGTGGATTTCATGAATCGCTCCTGACTGTTGTTAGTGGATCGAGTGAGGTTTGTTCTCTTCGGGCGAAGAGGGGCTGTTCGGAACTCCCCGAACAAACTGCCCGATGCCAACCTTACGATAACTGAATGGAGCGCGGTGCGCGTTACGGTTTTTGGAGAATGTTCGTCTCGAAAAATCTTCGAAGCTGGCACAAGAGCCGATGGTTGCTGGCGGCCATGCTGACAGTTGTTGCGGTACTGGCGCTGGATCGCTGGTTGCCGCCACCGTTGGACCGTTCTCGCCAGACTTCGATGCTGGTGCTGGACGGGCGCGACCGCCTGTTGCGGGGGTTTGCCGTGGCCGAGGGGGTGTGGCGGTTGCCGGCCCGGCCGGAGGAGGTAGAGCCACTCTATCTGCGAATGTTGTTGGCCTACGAGGATCGACGTTTCGCGGAGCATCCTGGCCTCGATCCTTTGGCGATCGCGCGGGCGTTGGGCCAATGGCTGTGGCATGGCCGAGTGGTATCGGGCGCTTCGACCCTGACCATGCAGACCGCCCGGTTACTGGAGCCGCATCCGCGCAATCTGGCCGGCAAAATCGGCGAAATGCTCCGTGCCCTGCAATTGGAGCGGCGCTACGACAAGAACGAAATCCTCGCCTTCTACCTGACGCTGGCGCCCTACGGCGGCAATCTGGAAGGCGTGCGGGCGGCATCGCTGGCCTGGTTCGGCAAGGAGCCGAGCCGGTTGACGGCGGCGGAAGCGGCGTTGCTGGTGGTGTTGCCCCAGGCGCCATCGCGGTTGCGTCCGGACCGTTTTCCCGAACGGGCGCGAGCGGCGCGCGACAAGGTGTTGCTGCGCATGGGCCAGCTCGGCGTTTTGACCGACCAGCAAATCGCCGAAGCCCGGCAGGAGCCGCTACCGGCCCGGCGGCGTCATTTGCCGTTTCTGGCGCCGCATCTCGCCGGCCGGCTCCGGGCGGCGCAGCCGGACGCGACGCTGCATCGCACTTTCATCGACCGGGATTGGCAGCAGACCTTGGAGACGCTGGCCCGGCAACAGCAGACCGCTTTGGAGCCGAACAGCAGCGTGGCGTTGCTGGTGGTGGCGAACCGTACCCGTCAAGTGCTCGCTTACGTCGGCGGCAGCGATTTTTTCGACTCGCGACGCGCCGGCCAAGTCGATATGGTCCGAGCGATCCGCTCGCCGGGTTCGACGCTCAAGCCGCTGGTTTATGGATTTGGTTTCGACGATCTGCTGATTCACCCCGAAACGCTGATCGAGGATGTTCCCACCCGTTTCGGCAGCTACAGCCCGACCAATTTTCACAACACCTACGCCGGACAACTCACGGTGCGCGAAGCGCTGCAACAATCGCTGAACATTCCGGCGGTGGCGGTGCTGGAGCAGGTCGGGCCGGCACGGGTAGCGGCGCGCTTGCGCGAGATCGGCTTGCCGCCGCACTGGAGCGCGGCGCATCCCCAACCGGGATTGCCGCTGGTGTTGGGCGGCGTCGGAATGACGCTGGAAGAGTTGGTGACGCTGTACGCCGGTTTCGCCAACGGGGGTTGGATTGCGCCGTTGCGGTTCGAATCTGCCGACCCCGAACGGCCAGGCCAATCGTTACTGACGGAAACGGCTTGCTGGTATCTGACCGAAATTCTGCGTACCGCACCGACGCCGGGAGATGTACCGACCCCAACCAGCGTGGCTCGACCGCGCCCGATCGCGTACAAAACCGGCACTTCCTACGGATTTCGCGATGCCTGGGCGCTAGGTTTCGACGCCGATTACACGGTAGGCGTCTGGGTTGGGCGGCCGGATGGCTCGCCCAGTCCGGGCCGTTACGGCCGCAATACCGCCGCGCCGTTGCTGTTCCGGGTGTTCGATTTGTTGCCAGACTCGGCGGCCCGGCCAGCCGCACCGCCTCCCGGCGTGCTGCAAGTCGGCCGCGATCAGTTGCCGGAACGGCTGCGCTATTTTCGGACCCGGCCTTCGACGGAAACCGTCAACGCGCCGCCCCTTCGGATCATGTTTCCGGTTGGCGGCTCGACGGTGGAGCTGCCTGGTCGCGACGGCGCGCTGGCCGAGTTGCCACTATCCGCCAAAGGTGGCGTCAAGCCGTTGCGCTGGCTGGTGAACGGCCAGCCTCTCGGAGAGGTATCGTGGCGGCGGGAAGCCTTTTGGCCGCCGGACGGCGAAGGTTTGGCACGAATCACGGTATTGGATCAGGTCGGTCAAACCGCCAGCGTCGAGGTGTGGATCAGCCGAAGTCCGTAGCTTTGAATTACGGCGCCGTCTTGGGGGGCGTGCCGGCCCAGGGCATGATCGGCACCGCCGTAACGGAGTTCTTCGGCGAACCTTCCACTAGCTTGTCGCTATAGACCAGATATATCAGTGTGTTACGCGGCTGATCGAGAAAGCGCACCACTCGCATTTTCTTAAACAGCAACGAGCGGCGCTCGGTGAACACTTCCTCGCCGGCCTTGAATTTCTCCTTGACGTTGATCGGCCCGACCTGCCGGCAGGCGATGGAGGCATCGGACGTGTCCTCGGCCAGCCCCAACCCGCCTTTGATGCCGCCGGTTTGGGAACGGCTGACGTAGCAGGTCACGCCGTCGATCTTGGGATCGTCGAAGGCTTCGACGACGATTTTGTGGTTTGGCCCCAACCATTGAAACACGGTGTCCACACTGCCGATTTCTTCGGCTTGAGACGATGCCAACGCCAGTGCCCCCAAGGCGCCGAAAAACAGTCCAGATAGCGGAACGCGTTGCATATGCGGTGTCTCCGTGCAAGAAAATCGAGTGGGAGCATACCGTAATTCAGGGCAAAAATTGCCAATCGCTAAACATAGCGGCCTGACCGCAAAGCTGGCCCGTTTCGTCCAGCAGGTTCCAGAGCAGGGCATCGCGAATCCGGAAACGCCGTCCGCTTTTGGCGATGCGCACACCTTCGTACTGATCGACGAATCCGCGCGCCGCCACGTCGGCGAGAAAGCGGGCGCGGGCGGCCTGTTCCATCGGTTCGGCCGAAAGGCGCGACGGCAAACGGGTCATTGCCGTCCAGTCCATTTCCCAAAGCGCCATCGCGGTTCGGTTGACGTAGGTGAACACGGGATCGGGCGCAGCGTCGTGGGACAGCAGGGCGAAAGGCGCTTCGAACAGGCGCTGCGCCTGCTCGGGCAGCGGCAGGGCTCTATCCACCAGTTCGCGCCCGGTCCAGCGGCGCAGGCTGGTTTGCAGGCGAGCGACGTGAGCGGCGAGGAAGTCGTTGGCTGCGCTCGGTTCGGGGAATCGGGACATGGAGCGTTCCGTCAAATCAGTTGTGGGTTAGTGGCCATCGGGTTGGGGATTTCGGCAGGGCAATCGCGCTATGTGG
>DEHU01000234.1 GCA_002352125.1 Competibacteraceae bacterium UBA2792
GCCGGTTGGTACTACCAGTTCGATCCGCAAGGCAGGGCTGTCAAAAAGGACAGCGACATGTACAAGGCGCTGGATGTGATGGCTCGACAGGTCGGCATTCTGGGTATCTTTTCCGACTGGCCGGCGACCGTGACCTATTACGCCAACTGCATGGGGCTGAAATAGAACGGATGCGAGCCGGGTTATGGCTCGTCGTCTCNNTCTCGTCGAGCCGTAACCCGGCGGGGCGCCCGGTCGGCAGCTTATTCCGGCATTCGGACGCTGATCCCCGACGTGACTTATGACCGGATGGAAGACGAAAAGGGAATGTTCAGGGTTGTCATCACCTGTTCTGCCGCCAGCACGCCCCGATAATTGGCTTCCTCGAAAACCGAATAGCCACTCAGGTCGGAATGGGCAAACAGCACCCGATCCTGCGCCCGTTCCAATCGCTGGCGGGCCGCGCTCCAGACGAAACCGGGCCGGGGCCGGATCATGGCGTGACCCCAGCGCATCAAATCCAGGCGGGTGACGATCTGGCGGATATCCGGATGCGGTTTGGAAAGATCGCTCAGAATCCGCTCGGCCCATGTCGCCCACGGCGTTTCCAGCAAGCGTTGTCGCTCCCGGTCCGGCGGACCGTTGCAGAGCGCCTGATACCAAGTGAACACGGTCTGCTCTTGGTGCGCCGTTCGATGTTGGTGGGTAGCGACCACATAGCCCAGCGCATCGCTGTCGTACAGCACGTTATCCCAAGACAGCGGCACGCCCCGGCGTTCTGCCGGAAACCGGCGCAGACTGAGGTTGGCGACCAGCCAGGGGGCGTACTGAAACTCGCCGATAGCCGTCGTCAACTCGGACGACAGCTCCCGAAACACGCTGGGCGCTTGAAAAACCGGGGCGGCCCAGATCGCCGCGTGGGCCAAGCGCCGCACCGAGCGGTTTTCTCGTGGATGCCAAGCGTCCACCAGCACTGCCCGGTCCAGTTCGGACAGCCGCCAGACGAGCGCGCCGGTGATGAGGTGCGGCCGCAACCGCTCCCGCAACCGTTCGACCAGCCAGCCGTTGCCCTCCGGCCAGGTCAGTACGTCATCGCCGTCGGCGTCGCGGGCCAGCGCATCCCGGCTGGCGAAGTAATGAATCCCCATCCACGCCGATGTTTCGTCGTAACGGCAACCGTAATCGTCGCGACAGGCGTAGTTGACGTACCAATGCAGCGGTTCGGAATCGAGACCGTTTTGCAACAGAAAGTCGCGCATCGACAGCCGATCCAGCGCCAGCAGCTCGGGATCGCGGGCGCTGAAATCCATCGGGATGGCGAACGCCTTGCGGCCGTCCGCACCGCGTCGGCGCCGATAACCGTCCATCGAATCCTGAAACTGGCGGTACTGATCCAAATCCCGTTGCCGGACGCCGGCCTGCGGCCATAAACCTTCGCGCCAAACGCCGTGCGCATACAGCCGCTCTTGTGGAGCAAAGCTGATGTAACGCTCGTCGTAATCCGGTTCTGCCGCAAACGGATCGCCGCGCAGCACGCCAAAATCGGCCAGGAGTTCGCGCACGGCGCGCGATTCGCGAGTGGGAAAGGGCAGATAATGCGCGCCCCAGGGATAGGCGGTAATAGCGTTGGTGCCGTAGCGGGCATTGCCGCCGACTTCGGGTTCCAGTTCCAGAACGGCAAAATCGGTGAAACCGCTCTTGAGCAGTTTCCAGCCGGCGGACAAGCCGGCAATACCGCCGCCGACGATAATCACCGAGGCGTTCAGCGTCTCGGTCGGCTCTGGGAAATCGCCGCTGCGCAACCGATGGCCGAGCATATCGGATGCGCCAAGGATTTCTCCTTGCGGCAAGGGGGGCGTTTTGGGCGAAGCGAGCCACCGCCAGATCTGGGCGCCACCGGCCGCAACGGCGGCTAGCGACCAAAGAAACCGGCGGCGGTTCATCCGCCGGTTTACTCGATACCGACCTTCTTCGCGGCGTCCAAGACTTTTTCGTTGGCATTGTTGCCACAGTGCTCGACCAATTCCTGGCTGAAGGTTTCGAGGTTTTTCCAATCCAGCTCGGTATCGCCGGAAACGCCGCTCAGGTAGCCGTCGATCCACATCAACACCACGCCCGCATCCTCGGCGGTAGCGGTGGACAGCTCTTTCAAAAACGCGCCGCAGGTGATCGATCCGAAATCGATGTTTTGCATTTGCGCCTTCTTGGCGGTGACCGGTGCCGATGCGAGCAAGCTGGCGGCAAGGCACAGGGCGGCTACGACAGACGAACGCTTCATGGGATTCTCCCGCGTGGTTGAGCGTGGCATGGGGTGCTTTTGAACGTTTATTGAAGGTGTGAAAACCGTCCTGCCATAGCCTAGCAGCGGTTGTCGCGAAAGCTATAGTTCCGCACGCTTGAAAAAACAAAACCGGTGAGAGCCGAGCGAAGAGATTGTACGACGCTATGCCCGATCTTGAGGCAGGCCAGGGAGGTATCTCAAGTATTCCGAGATACCTCTACAGAGTCATTTTGCATTGATGGTTCGCGCGATTTTTTTCGGCCTTTTTCTTAAAAAAACATTTAAAACAATTAATTAAAAATATTATAAAGTATCTCCAAAGAGGTATTTATCCGCTGTCGAAAATCGCCGTAACCGGTCAATACCTTGATTGCCGTCAAGGTATTTATCTCTAAGACGCGTAATATTGCACTTGCAGCATTTTCGCGAGGTCCGCAATGGCTACGCTTCAAAAAAAACAAATTTCCGTTCTGACGATGAACACCATGGCTTTCGCGGTGAATTTCGCCGTGTGGGTCATGTTTTCCGTGATTGGGATCAAGATCAAGGCCGAACTGAATCTCAATGAAACCGAATTTGGTCTGCTGGTCGCGACGCCGATTCTGACCGGCTCGCTGGTGCGCCTGCCGCTGGGCATCCTGACCGACCGGTACGGTGGCCGGAGCGTGTTCCTCATCCAGATGCTCCTGGTGGCGATACCGACCTGGTTGGTGTCCTACGCCACCGAGTACTGGCAATATCTGGTGCTGGGCCTGTTCGTCGGGCTGGCAGGTGGTTCGTTCGCGGTTGGCATCGCCTATACCTCAGCGTGGTTCAGCAAGGAGCGACAAGGCACGGCGATGGGTATCTTCGGCGCCGGCAATGCCGGCTCGTCACTGACAAAATTCATCGCCCCGCTGATCATTGCCGCCACTGGTGCCTGGCAGATGGTGCCCAAAATCTACGCCGTCGCCATGGTGGTGATGGCCGTATTGTTCTGGTTTTTCACCTATGCCGACCCACTGCACGAGAAAGGTACTAACCAGAATCGCGCCCGCCCGACTCTGGGCCAGCAGTTGCTGCCGCTGATCGATCCGAGGGTGTGGCGTTTTGGCTTAGCCTACGCCTTCGTGTTTGGCGGGTTCGTAGCGCTGGCGCTGTGGCTGCCCAAGTACTATGTCGGTGAATACGGTCTGCCGCTGGCGACCGCTGCATTCTTGACCATCTTCTTCGATCTGCCCTCCGGCGCGATCCGCGCCTTGGGCGGCTGGGCCTCGGACAAGTGGGGTGGCAACACCGTGACTTGGTGGGTGCTATGGGTCAGCCTGATTTGCCTGTTCCTGCTCAGCTACCCACCGACCACGATGACCATTCACGGCATCAAGGGCGATGTATCGATCAATTTGGGAATCGGCATCGTTTTTTTCACGGTATTGGTATTTCTGATCGGCTTGGCCCAAGGCTTCGGCAAGGCCAGTGTCTATCGCAGCCTGGCTGATCACTATTCGGCCCAGATGGGTGTGGTGGGCGGCATCGTCGGCTTAATCGGTGGCTTGGGCGGCTTTGTCCTGCCGATCATGTTCGGGGTCGCGGCTGACGCTATTGGCGTGCGCAGCAGTTGTTTCATGCTGATGTTCTTGCTGGTGGTTGTCACCATGATCTGGACTTGGGTGGCCGAAAGGAACGAACGCGAGGAGATTTTGGAACGGCACGCCGATGCCCGCGCCGAACTGGAACAGGCACAGTTGATCGAGCACGTCCGGCCACGCCGGCATCTGCTGGTCGACTGGCGGCCGGACGACGAGTCCTTCTGGGAGCAGACCGGACGACGCATCGCCAACCGCAATCTGTGGCTGTCGATGCCCGCCCTGCTGCTAGCGTTCGCCGTCTGGGTGGTGTGGAGCGTGATCGTGGTCGAATTGCCCCACATCGGCTTCCAGTTCACGCCCAATCAATTGTTCTGGCTGGCGGCGTTGCCCGGACTGTCCGGCGCCGTGTTCCGGATATTGTTCTCCTTCATGGTGCCGATCTTCGGCGGACGTAACTGGACCGTGTTCAGCACCGCGCTGTTGCTGTTACCGACCCTGTGGATCGGCGTCGCGGTGCAAGACCCGAATACCAACTACGCGGTATTCGTGGCCATCGCGCTGCTGTGCGGCTTGGGTGGCGGCAATTTCTCCTCCAGCATGGCGAACATCAGCTTCTTCTATCCACGGCGTTTGCAGGGCACCGCGCTGGGATTGAACGCCGGTATCGGCAATCTGGGCGTGGGTTTGGCGCAGTTGATCGCACCGATTGCGGTGTACGGCGGGGCGCTACTAGTGCTGGGCGGTAGCGCGCAAAGCCATACCGACGGCGGCATCACGACCTCGATTTGGGTGCAGAATGCCGGTTTCATCTGGGTTCCGTTCATCGTGCTGGCCGCCATCGCGGCGTATTTCGGCATGGATAACATCGCCAGCGTCAAGGCCGGTTTCGCCGAACAGGCCGCGATCTTCAAGCACAAGCATCAATGGCTGATGAGCTGGCTCTACATCGGCACTTTCGGCTCCTTCATCGGTCTGGCCGCTGGCTTCCCGATGTTGGTCAACACCGTCTTCCCCGGAGTAGACGCCTTTCAATTCGCCTTCATCGGTCCGCTGCTGGCGGCGTTTGTCCGGCCTATCGGCGGTTGGCTGGCGGACCGGCTGGGCGGCGCGATCATCACCTTCACCATCTTTCTGATCATGGCGGTCGCGCCGCTGGCCGCTACCGCTTTCCTGCCGGGGGCACACGGCGGGGGCAACGTCATCGGTTTCGTCGCCATGTTCCTGGTGTTGTTCCTCGCCGCCGGCATCGGCAACGGTTCCACCTTCCGCATGATCCCGATCATCTTCCGCACTCTGCGCGAGCGGCGGGTCACTGATCGGAATGATGAAACAGCGTTGGAACAGGCGCGCCGCGATGGCGCGACCGAAGCCGCCGCCGCCATGGGGCTCAGCGCGGCAGTCGCCGCTTTCGGTGGGTTCTTCATTCCCATCGCTTACGGCGCTTCCATCGAACTGACCGGCGGTCCGCAAGGCGCGTTGGTCTTCTTTAGCGTGTTTTACCTGAGTTGCGTGCTGGTGACCTGGCGGTGGTATTCCCGCAAGGAGGCCGAAGTTCCGTGTTGAAGAGGGAACCTCCCGAGCGAAAACCCGTTTGGATCGACAATTAAAATTACAGAGGTTTCAAGACCATGGCAGACATCAGAGAATGGCGCGTGGAAGACCCCCAATTTTGGGACGCCACGGGCAAAAGCGTCGCCAACCGCAATCTGTGGATTTCCATCCCCAGCTTGCTGTGCGGTTTCGCGGTGTGGATCTACTGGAGCGTGATCACCGTCCAGATGCTCAACGCCGGATTTCCGTTCAAGCCGGCGGAGCTGTTCACTCTAGCGGCCATCGCCGGTCTGACCGGGGCGACCCTGCGCATCCCGTCGAGCTTCTTCATCCGCATCGCCGGCGGCCGCAATACCATCGTCTTCACCACGGCGCTCTTGATGATTCCGGCACTCGGTACCGGTATCGCCTTGCAGAGTAAAGAAACGCCGTTATGGATGTTCCAACTGCTGGCGTTTCTGTCCGGGTTTGGCGGCGGCAATTTCGCCTCCAGCATGTCCAACATCAGTTTCTTTTTCCCCAAGCGGATGCAAGGCTTGGCGTTAGGTCTGAACGCTGGATTGGGTAATGCGGGCGTGACCACCATGCAAGTTTTGGTACCGCTGGTGATGACCATCCCGTTGCTGGGCAGCTTTGGTGGCGACCCCGTAGTATTGGAACAGGCATCCGGTTCACTGGTCGGCAAGATCGCTGCGGGCACGCCGACCTACATTCAGAACGCGGGCTTTGTCTGGCTGTTCCTGCTCGTGCCGCTGGCCTTCATCGGCTGGTTCGGGATGAACAACATCCACACCGAGGAAGTCTCGCCACATATCGGTTCACCCGTGGGCGCGATCTCCAAGATCACCGGCATGTTGCTCATCGGCTTCATTACCGCCGGCGTGGGTCTGTACCTGATCCTGCCGGCGCCTGCTGGGCTTGGACTACCCTCGTGGGCCAAGTGGATCGTACTGCCCGGTATCATCGCGCTGACCGTGTTTCTCCTCAAGCTGATTCCGGGCGAGATCAAGCCCAATCTGCAACGGCAATTCCTGATCTTCGGCAACAAGCACACCTGGGTCATGAGCGTGATCTATACCATGACCTTCGGCAGCTTCATCGGTTATTCCGCTGCGTTTGCCTTAGCAATCAAGGTAATTTTCGGCTTCAGCCATATCGCCGGTGCCGATGGGGTGCTAACGCATATTACGGTTAACCCCAATGCGCCCAGCGCGTTGATGTATGCCTGGATGGGTCCGTTTATTGGAGCGCTGATCCGGCCCAT
>DEHU01000166.1:0-2309 GCA_002352125.1 Competibacteraceae bacterium UBA2792
GATTCCGGACTGGACATCGACGCCCTGAAAGTGGTCGCTGACGGCGTCAACGCCTTGCGTGGTCCCGAGCGCGGCTTCCTGGTCATCACCCACTACCAGCGCCTGCTGGACTACATCGTCCCGGATTACGTGCATGTGCTGGTCAACGGCAAAATCGTCCGCTCCGGCGACAAGAGCCTGGCGCTGGAGCTGGAGGAGCAGGGTTACGCGCTGTACAACGAGGAACCCGGCCGCGCCCGCCGGGCCGCCGCGTGAGATCCGCGTCATGACCGCCGCCACGCCCCTCCTTTCCGATCCCTATCGCCAGCGGTTCGCCGATTTCATGGCCAATTGCCGCGATCCAGCCTTCATCGCCCGCCGGCGGCGCGAAGCGTTCACCCGCTTCGAGGCGCTCGGCCTGCCGACCCGCCAGCAGGAAGCTTGGCGCTTTACCAGCCTCGACCCTCTGCGCCAGATCGCTTTCCAAAAACCGGTCGACGTTCCGGTCGAAATTGGCGCCTTGCCGACGCTGGATACGCCGACGCACCGCGTTGTCTTCGTCAACGGCCGCTTCGCTCCCGGTTTATCGCAACCCCGCACTTTGCCGGATCGGACCTTGATTGCCACCTTCGGACGGACGCTGTTAACCCAACCGCGGCGCATCGAGGCGTATCTCGATCAGATTCCTGGCTTGGAACAACACCCGTTCGTCGAGCTCAACACTGCCCTTTGGGAAGACGGGGTCTTAGCGCACCTGCCGCGCAACACTGCGCTCGAAACCCCAATTCATCTGGTTTTCCACGCGACCGGGGGCGATAGCGCCATTCATCCGCGACTTTTGCTGGTGCTGGACGAAGGGGCGCGAGCCACCGTGGTGGTCGAGTATCGGGGGCAAGGCCGCTACCTGAACGTGCCGGTCACCGAGGTGCATCTGGGCGACAATGCCGTGCTGGACTATCACCAAGTGCAAGAAGAATCCCTTCACGCGTGGCACTTCGACGGTATCCGGCTTCGTCAGGGACGCGACAGTCGAGCGCAATTGCATCTGCTGTCCTTCGGTGGTCATTTGGCCCGCACCGACCTCGATGTGTTGCTGGACGGTGCAGGGTCGAGCTGCGCCATTAACGGCCTGGCCTTGGCGAACGATCACCAGACCGGTGACTTTCACGTCCGGGTCGAACACGCGCAGCCGCACGGAACCAGCGAGCAGTCGTTCAAAAGCGTGCTGGATGGCCGGGCGCGTTCCGTGTTCGACGGCATGATCCACGTTCGCCCCCACGCGCAGAAAACCGATGCCCGCCAGGTCAGCCGCAATTTGCTACTGTCGAAACAGGCCATGGCCCACTCCAATCCACGGCTGGAAATCCTGGCCGACGACGTGAAATGCGGGCATGGCTCCAGCACCGGCTTTCTCGACCCCGGCGCCGAGTTCTATTTGCGCGCTCGCGGCATCGGTGCCGATCAGGCGCGGGCCATGCTGGTCCACGCCTTCGCCAACGACAGTCTCAACCGGATACGCTTGGCGCCGTTGCGCGAGCGTTTGGTCCGCCTGCTCGCCGCGCGGCTGGCGCTGGATGTCATCGACGAGGAGGAACGGACAGCATGAGCGTTCCGCATGCGCTTTCCGCCGCACCGATCACCGGAACCGGCCTGGATCTCGCCCGCATCCGTGCCGATTTTCCGATCCTGCGCCAGCGGGTCCACGGCAAGCCACTGGTCTACTTGGACAATGCCGCTTCGGTTCAGAAACCGAAGGCGGTAATCGACGCCATCGGCGAATGCTATAGCGGCTACTACGCCAATATTCACCGCGGCGTCCACTTGTTGTCGGAACGATCTACCGTCGCCTACGAAGGCGTGCGGGAAACCGTACGGGCCTTTCTGAACGCGGCTAGCGTCCAGGAAATCATCTTCACTCGCAGCACTACCGAAAGCATCAATCTGGTGGCCAGCAGTTTCGGCGGCAGCACGGTGAAAGCGGGCGACGAGATCGTTATTACCGGCATGGAGCATCATTCCAACATCGTGCCGTGGCAACTGCTGTGCGAGCGGACCGGCGCGGTGCTCAAAGTCGTACCGTTCACCGACGCCGGCGAGCTGATTTTGGAGGAATACGAGCGATTGCTGGCCAGCGGACGGGTGAAGCTGGTGGCGGTAGTCCACTTGTCCAACGCGCTTGGCACCATCAATCCGGTCAAGCTCATGATCGAGCTGGCCCACGCGAGCGGTATCCCGGTGCTGGTGGACGGTGCCCAGTCGGTGCCGCATCTGGCGGTAGACGTGCGGGCGTTGGATTGCGATTTCTACGCCTTCTCCAGCCACAAGATTTA
>DEHU01000166.1:2316-2478 GCA_002352125.1 Competibacteraceae bacterium UBA2792
CTGGATTGGCTGAACGCCATCGGTTTGGACGCGGTCGCCGCCCACGAACACGAGTTATTGGAGTACACCACCACCCAGTTGCAACAGATTCCCGGCTTGCGCATCACGGGTGCCGCACGGGATAAAGCAGCGTTGGCGGCGTTTACTTTGCAAGGCGTGCAT
>DEHU01000166.1:2523-11286 GCA_002352125.1 Competibacteraceae bacterium UBA2792
GGCCATCACTGCGCCCAGCCGGTCATGCAGTATTACGGCGTGCCCGCCACCGCCCGAGCCTCGTTCGCCGTGTACAACACCCGCGAAGAGGTGGATGCCCTGATCAAAGCCCTTTGGAAAGTCAAGGAACTATTCGAATCATGAGCGACCTGCGCGATCTCTACCAGGAAGTCATCCTGGACCACAANNGGCGTCAACCCGCTGTGCGGCGACCGGATCAGCGTCTATCTGGACATCGAGGATGGAGTGATCCGGGATATCGCATTTCAAGGCGCCGGCTGCGCGATCTCCAGCGCGTCGGCCTCGCTGATGACCGAAGCGCTCAAGGGCAAACCGGTCGATGAGGTCGAACACCTGTTCGAAGCGTTCCACAACGTCGTCACCGGCGACTGCGAATGTCCGCGCGGACTGGGCAAGCTCAGCGTTCTGGCTGGGGTGCGCGACTACCCGAGCCGGGTCAAGTGCGCCACGCTGGCCTGGCATGCGGTGCGCGCCGCGCTGGAAGAACGCAAAGTGCCGGTGGCAACCGAGTGATTTCCATCTTTTCGGGAGGCCGAACATGACCGCAACGCCCACCACCATGGATTTGCCGGATGTCGGGGAGCTGGAAGCTCGGGTGATCGAAGCGTTGAAAACCGTTTACGATCCCGAAATTCCGGTCAACATCTACGAACTGGGATTGATCTACGGTCTGGAGGTCGATCCGTTGGGCAATCACGCCGACATTCAAATGACCTTGACCGCGCCCGGCTGCCCGGTTGCCGGTTCCATGCCAGAATGGGTGGAAAACGCGGTTCGCCACGGCGCAGGCGTGGAATCGGTCAACGTCGAACTGGTGTGGGAGCCGCCTTGGACGCCAGAACGCATGTCCATGCGCGCCAAGCTCGAACTGAATATGGTTTGACCGGCGTGAGGCATCCCGACGCATCCGGCAGCGAAGTCATGCCGGTTGACAGCCAACAGCTCATGCTGATGCTCGATGAGCTGGGCATCGCGACCACCACTGTCGAACATCCGCCGCTGCGTACGGTTGAGGACAGCCGGCGTTTACGTGGCAAGCTGGCCGGTGCTCATGCCAAGAACCTGTTTCTCAAGGACAAGAAGGGCGGATATTGGCTACTGGTGGCACTGGAGCAAACCCGGGTCGATCTGCGGGTCGCGGCGACGCTTTTGCAGGCGCCACGCTTCTCGTTTGCCAGCGAGGCGGATCTGGACCGGCTCCTCGGTATCGTTCCCGGCGCGGTTTCTCCGTTCGCGGTCATCAACGACACCCAGACCTGCGTGCAAGTGGTTTTCGAGCAAAGTGTGCTCGATGCCGATCTCATCAATTGCCATCCGCTCCGTAACGACCGCACGACCACGATTGCGACCGTCGATCTGTTGCGGTTTCTCGAACAGGTCGGGCATCCCCCGCATATCATCCATCTTCCGGAATTCCCCCTTTCTCCGGAACGGGATTAGGGTAGGGGAGGATCGGGAGAACCCTGCCAGCGCAGGGCCAGCAGCGCGATGTCGTCGCTTTGCGCGCAACCGGCCCCGAAGGATCTGACGGCGGCTAGGACCTGATCGACGACGATACGGGCGGAGGCTTCGCGGCATACCGGAACCAGCGCGTCGCGCAGGCGCACCACTGTGAACATTTCGTTCCCGGCGCTCATCGCCTCGCTCACCCCATCGGTATAGACGACCAGGCCCTCGCCCGCCGCCAAGCGAATGATATCCTCTTCCCGATAAACGGCGTCCGGCAGGAAACCGAGCGCCAACCCACCCCGCTTCTCGATCATCTCCGGCCGGCCATCTCGCCGCAATATCAGAGGGCGTTCGTGACCGCCGTCGCAGTAGGTGATTTCGCCGGTACGCAGATCGAGAATACCGGCGAAAACCGTGACGAACATGTCTTCTGGATTGTTCTCGCACAAGGCGGCATTGACCCGCTCCACGATACGGCTGATCGATGAAGAATCACGGCGCGCCTCCACGGCGAACAGGGTCTTGGTGACGGCCATGAACAGCGCGGCTGGCACGCCCTTGTCCGATACGTCCCCGACCAGGATGAACAGACGGTGCTCGTCGAGCAGGAAGAAATCGAACAAATCGCCGCCCACGGCCTTGGCCGGTTCCAGCACCGCGTGGAGGTCGAACTCGGCATGGCCCGGCAGTGCAAAGAGACCGGGCAGCATCCCCATTTGGATGCTGTGCGCCGCCGACAGCTCGCCTTCGATCCGCTCCTTCGCGGCAGTGGTTTCTTTGAGTTCGGCGATATGGGTTTCGAGCTGGGCCACCATCGAGGACAAGGCACCGCCCAGGTAGCCGACCTCGTCGGCTCGGCTCCGGGATACGTTCAGCAGTTCCTCGCGCATTTCCGGATCGGCCCGAAAATTGCGCTCCACCAGGCGGTTGGTCTGTGCGGCCAAGCGAGCCAGCGGTCCGACGATGCGGTTGAGAAAAGGCAGCGCCAAGGCCATGCTCGCCAGCAGCAACAGCCCGGTCAGCCCGCCGCCGACCAGCAGCAGGGTATTGAATTCCGTCCGCATGTTCACCGGCAGGCTCATCAGTGCGGCACCGTCGGGCAAGCCGTCCGCGCCGAAAATGGGCGCGGCGACATACAGCAGCGCCTGACCCAACAGCACTTGGTGAAACCCGCCATTCCGAAGATAGGATGCGGGCGCGCTGCTGCCGACGACCCGCTCGACGATGGCGCGTTCGTCGGCGGTCAGGGCCACGTCGCCGCCGCCAGGAGTGGACGTAACCGCCACCGGTTTCAAGGTCTCGTCGAAAACCCAGATGGTATCGATCATCGCTGCCGCCATGACCGTCTCCGTCAGCCGCTTCGAGCCGATCCGGCCGATGATCCGGTCGATGCGGTCGGGCCGGCGAGCGATCAAGGCCATGCCGTTTCGATCCGGCATGGCGACGCCGCCATAGTAAAACTCGCGGCCATCCAGGTCGCGGCGCTGGAGATCGGTGAAGACGCTGAATTTGCGACCTTCCAGCAATGGCCGGAAGATCGGTCGCAGCGTCAATCCGGAATCGATGCCAACGGTCGCGCTCACGTCGTCGAGCGACCAGAAAACGGGCGTGCCGGCAGTGTCCGTTACCCAAATCTCGGGAATGCCGTTGTCGGCCGCGATACTGCGCAGGGCTCGATTGATTTCCGCTGCGGACGCCTTGCGCTGTCGCGCGATCCGGGTCAGATGCGCGACGATATCGGCCTGGGCCCGCACATCGTTGCCGACGATCTCTCGGATGGTTTCCGGCACCTGCCGAATCAAGCCGATGGACTGGGCAAGCAGTTGGGCAACCAGCGTTCCGTCCCGCTCGGTTCGCTCCAGAACGGATCGCCAGGACAGGTGGGCGAACACGACGGCGGCGCTCGGAATGCCGATGGCGATGCTCAGGGTGACCAACAGGAACAACCGGCGGCGCAGCGTCATGGCTTCGGCCCTACTTGAGCCAGATCAGCGAGGCAGCCAGCCGCTGGGCGATGGTGTAGTCGAGCGGGAAGTAGATCGCGCCGCGCGGCCCGAACCAGCGCTCGTAAATCTCGATGTAAGAACCTCGATATTCGTCCACGCCATCGAGGAGGTCGGCTAGCGCCCGGTTGACGAAGGCCCGCCACGCGGAGTCGTTTAAAGGCAGGACGCACGACATGGCTTCGTAGGACAAATCGCCGGTGCGCGGCAGCAGGACAACCTTGCTCTTGAGCGGGCTTTTCTCGACTTTGGCGCGCAGCACGACGCCGATGTTGGACAGGGCGTCGATCTCCCCTCGCTCGAATTGGGCAAAGCCAACATCCATATCGGGCACTTCGACCGTTACCGCATCGGGCAGATACTCGGCGAGGATACCGGCGGTCGTCGTGCCGGCGACGACGCCGATGCGTTTGCCGCGCAGTTCTTCGAGCCGCTTGGCGGTGGTCCGCCGGGCCAGGATGCGGGTGCCGTTGCCGAAGAAAGGGATCGAAAAATCCACCCGTTGCTGTCGCTCCCAGGTCGGGGTGGTGATGCCGCACTCGATGTCGATGGCACCGCTGGCCACCCGTTCTAGGCGATTGCTGGCCGTGGTTTCGTGCAACTTCATCGCGATCCGGCGACCGAAGCGTTGCTCTAGCCGCTGGTGGATTTCGCCGAGCAGATCGACCGAAAACCCCACCAGCCGCTCTTTTTTGCCCTTTTTTTCCCGATAGGCAAACGGCAGGGCATCGGCGCGGGTCCCCGCATTGAAAACCCCGGTACTCTCGATGCGGTCGAGCACGCCTTCCGTCCACCCTGTTCCGGGTGCGGCCAGCGCCAGCAGCACGACCGCGATCGTGCTCGACCAGCGGCAACTACGGAGGATCGCGACGATCTGTTTCAAGGTCTGCTCCCCGTTCGCCATCCTGACATTTCGCTCTTGTGCCGACGCGCGCCCGCAGGTGGTTTTTCACTCGCCCCATCGCCCAGTTGACCGGAAAACAAAACAGCAGGAAATAGCCGATGGCGTAAGCGTAGACCCACAGCATCGTCTCATCTCCGCCCACCGCCGCGATTACCACGTTGCAGCGCGACACGATCTCGCTCACACCAATGACCGAGGCGGTGCTCGACGCCATGACGATGATCACCAGATACATGGTCCAGCTCGGCACGAACAGCAGCGCGGCCACATGCTCATGATTCCGCCAATGCCGCCAAGCCACGAACAGGTTATCGGAGACAAATCCGATCACCGCCACCGACAGCGCCAGCGCCGCCTTGAGCCAAGCGGGGAATGCATGGATCCGGCCCGCAATCTCGAATTCTGCTGGGACCAGAAAAGCCAGATAGAACAAGAAAACGAAAGTTGGCACGTTGCGCGTCAGCTCGGTGGCGGCCAAGCTCGCGTGGACGAACGACCGCCGCCTGGACAATCGCAGCCGCGCCAACACCGCGCCCAGCGCGGTGCCGATAGCCATCGCGACCAGCGAGATCAGGATATTCCAGACGAAGCCACCCGCCAGAAACGGCGTCCACGTTAGCAGTATCCCGGCGATCTCAGAGGACGTCATGCGGAAACAGCCTGCGCTCGAAGTAGCCGAACAGTTGGACCACGCCCATTACCAGCAGGAAATACACGATCAGCAGCACGTTCATCATGACCGCCGCATTCCCTTGCTCGGCGATGATGGCGGTGGAAGCAGAGATCAGTTCCGGCACGGCGATGGCGCTGGCCATGCCAGTGGCTTTCACCGCGTTGACCAGCGAGGCGACCACGGCGGCGGAGGCAAGACGCAAGGCTCGTGGCAGGGTACGCCAACCCAGCGAAAAGCCCGATTCCCGATCCTTGAGAATCGCGCACGCTTCGAGCAAAGCGAACACGATGGCGCATCCCGTGTAGACCGACAGGCAGAGGATGGCGATGACGGAACCGTCGAAGGTCCAGCCGAAACGGCTGACCACGATATGGCCGAGGCCGAAAAACACCAAGTAGATCAGCAGCAGGGGTGGCGTCATTCGGCCCAAGGCGGCCGTCAGCCGTACCAGACCGCCGAGCCAAGGCCCACCCGATTCGGCCACCAGCGCCCCCAGGCAACCCAAGAGCAAGCTGCCGATGATGGAGCCCGCCATCAGCCGCAACGTCATCCCGATGCCGGACAGAAACAGGTTGCGGTCATAGGCGTCGTAGAGGATCGTCAGATCGAGTCCGATCCGTTCCCTGACCAACAGACCGACCCGGTGCAGGCCGCCGACGTCGGTGGAGGTCAATAGCAGCTTGTTGCGGCATTCGGCTGGCCATCCGCCATCGGCCAGGCGAACGCAGACCGGCGTACCATCGGGCCGGGCGCGGCTCCAGAGTTCGTGCATGTCGGCTAGGAACTGGCTGGGCTTAATACCCCAATGCCGCTCGGTTGCGATCAGCCAGCCGCTCCGGTGCCAGTCGGCGACGATGTCGGAGACGGCGCGTTCGAGCCGGAGCCCTCGCTCCGAGGCGGCGATGGCTATCGCCCAAGGCGAAACCATCATGGAAGGTAGCGGCGCTTGGTAACTTGCCCATTCCGGATCGCTCAAGAGGCCGACGATGCCGGTATCGTCGTAAAGCCAGGCGACGCAGCGCCCATCTCGCAAGGCCAGTCGAGTATCGCGCGTGCCGTTGAAGATTTGCAGATCGAGCAGAAAGCGCTCGGTCATCGGTCGATTGAAATACGCGCCTTGGGTGGCGCACACTTTTTTACCGCGTAGATCGGCCCAGCTCGACAGCCGGGCCTGAGGCGGCGCCACGACCGCCGCGCCGCTGGCGTAGTAACTCGGTTCGATGAGCGTGGCGATTTGCCGGCGCTGCGGGGTATCGCCCAAGGTGGCGATTACCACATCGACAGCACCTTCCTCCAGCTTTTGCAGCCGGTTGGTGGAGGTGACGGCGATCAGCCGCAGGTCAAAGCCGAGGCGGTTTGCCAGCGCAGCGGCAAGATCGGCTTCGAAGCCGGTCAACCGGCCATCGGCATCCAGCATCCCGAACGGGGGATAGTCGGACTTGACGCCGACGATCAAAGTGCCGCGCTTCTGGATCACGTCAAGACGGTCGGCCAGTGCCTCTCGGCCGGATAAGACGGTGGTGAGCACCAGGATGCAGACGATGCGAAAGACCGGGTTGCCGCTCATCCCGACGGCCTATCCCGACGACCGTCATCTGTAGAGCAAAGAGTTTCCGTCACCCGGTTTGCCAGCTCGGGCGCTGCTTCGGCCACGGCGAGAAACCCATAAGCACAACGCAACGGCAAAACGGCGGTCAGGATGCGGTCGATCCAGCGCAACGGGATCGACCGGACGACGCCGCTTTCCGGTAAAACACTCTCCGCGCATAGCTGGATCGGGTGGAATCCGCCCTGTTCCAGTTCCAGCGCGAACTCCTCCAGCGCGTACAGGTGGTAGTACATTTTGACCGCCTCATCGCCGGCTAACCGTTTGTACAGAACATCACCCGGCTCCAGTCGACCTGCTCGCACCAGACGCCGCGCCATGATCTGCCGTTTGAGAAAACGTCGCCCAGCATTGGGCACCGTCACGACGAGCCGGCCTCCGGGTCGCAGCAGATCCCGAACCGTCGTCAGCGTCTTCTGGCGCAGTGCGTGCGAGAAGATGTGACCCAATACCCCAAACATCATGATGGCCAAATCGAAGCGCTCGCCCTCGCCAATCATGGCAGCCAAGACCGATGGATCACCGTATACCGGCTGCAATCGACCTGCCCGGACATGTTCGGCACATCGCGACGACAGCTCGTCGATTGCTTCCTGGCTGATGTCGCAGGCGACGATCTTCGCATTCGTCTGCTCCAGCAACGGGGCGGCATAACGGCCGTTGCCGCAACCCAGATCGAGAACATTTGTCCTGCCTTGGCGTATTTCGCGAACCACGACCCCGAGGCTCGATGGATTGGGACCGGGATATCGCTTGTCGTATAGCCGGCTGGCAAAGTATCGATCGTAGTTGTGCGCGATATCGCTGACCGGATCGATCGGGCTTTCCGAGGCAATGGCTCGAACGGCTTTCCGCACCGCTGGCGAATCGATCATGCTGGCACCTGGTTCATCCGGAAATGACTCGACCGTTCGATAGGCCGGTAGGAATTCGTTTTGGCCTTCGTGCCTGGCGCAAATTCTACATGATCGGCGCTGGGAGGTTCCCGAAAACCCTTCGCTCACCTGCGGAGAAAGCGTCACCACCGCTTGACGACCAAATAGACGCCTCCCACCGCTAGCACCATGCCGGCCAGGGAGAGCAGGGGCAGCGTCTCACCGAATACAGCCCATGCAATCAACGCGGTGCTCAAGGGCACCAGATAAAACAGACTGGCGACATTGACCGCGCTACCGCTATGAATCAGCAGGTTCAATAAGCTGATCGCACCGATAGACAACACCAGCACCAGCCAGCCGAGCGCGAACGCGAACTGACCGGTCCAGACGATCCGGAATTCTGTGAACAAGGCGATAGCGATGGCCGTAACGATGGCGCTGGGAATAAATTGAATAACCGAACCGGTACGCAGATCGAATCCGGCGCAAAATCGCTTCTGGTACAGCGTGCCGACGGTGATTCCGAGCAGGGCAGCCAATGCCGGAATCAGCATCGGGCCAAGTTTGGCGGTGATTCCGAACTTGCCGGATACCACCAGCGCCACCCCGATAAAACCCAAAACCAGCCCAAGCCACTTCCGCATGCTCACCCGTTCGCCGAGTAGCCAGCCGGCGCCGAGAGCGGTCAACAGCGGTTGCATGCCGACCACCAGCGCCGCGATGCCGGCTGGCAAGCCGTGCTTGATGGATATGAACACACCCCCCAAATAAACGGCATGAATCAGCAGGCCGGAAACGCCGATATGCACCCACTGGCGCGGGTGCTGCGGCCACGGGGCGTGGCTTAAGAAGGAGATCGCTGCCATGAGGACAATGACGCACAAATAGCGCGCCAACAGAAAGGACAACGGCTCGGAATATGGCAAGCCAAATCGCGCGCCGATAAAGCCAGTACTCCAAAGAAAAACGAACAGCAGTGGGTAGATACGTTTCATGGACGGTTCGCGGCTTTTCCAATCGCTGGTCGTTTTAATTGATCGGTGCGGCGCAGTTCCTCCCGATGGAACGGCGTCAACCATTATCTGAAACCGGGTGTTTCTGTTACCATGCGCGGCATTTCAGCGCAGTCATGAAGGAAGTCGAAAATGCCACGCCCATATAACTTTAGCGCGGGTCCCGCCATGCTGCCCGAGGCGGTTCTGGAACAGGCCAAGGCCGAGATGCTCGAC
>DEHU01000064.1 GCA_002352125.1 Competibacteraceae bacterium UBA2792
CGCCGACCACGCGCGGATGGTCGCTGTCGTAGCCGCGGTGGGTGGCCAGGTCGAAGGCCACCGACAGGCCCATCTGCCCGGCCGCCAGGTTGCGGCGATAGAAGGCGTTGGACTCCTCGGCGGTGGAGAAACCGGCGTACTGGCGCACCGTCCACGGCTGGGTCACATACATCGCCGGATAGGGGCCGCGCAGGAACGGCGGCACGCCGGCGACGTAGCCCAGATGCTGCAAATCCTTGATGTCGTCCCGCGTGTACAGCGGTTTGACGTCGATGTGTTCCATCGTCGCCGAGACCAGTTGTTCCAGGGTCTTCCCGGTGGCCTTTTCCACCGTTGCCTTCCAATCGGCGAAACTGGGCTTGGGAAAGTCCACGCCGTAGGCCATCGTGGTGAAATCGGGTGACTTGCTCATTGGGCGACCCCCATCTTCTTCTGCAAGGTTGACAACAGAGCTTGGCAATTGGCGTTGAGGTGGATGAAGTCGTCCACACCGGCGGCTTTGAACGCTTCGACGTGATCGGCCGGATAGCCAGCCAGCATCACGGTTAGATTGGGAACGGCCTTTTTCAGTTTTTCGACCAGCGGCGGGACGATATCCGGGTAGGTCGGATCGGTGGAGCAGATGACTACCGCCTTGGCGCCGGAAGCCAGGGCTGCATCCGCCGCTTCGTCCGGGGTGCTGAAGCCGGATGGATAGATCGTCTCGAAACCGCCGACGCCGACGAAAGCGGTGGCGAAATCGGCGCGGGCCTTGTGCTGGGTCAGCGGCCCCATAGTGGCCAGAAACACCTGCGGCCGCTGGCCGATGCGGGCGACGTAGGTTTCCGCTGCTTGCCGCAGCGCCTCGAACGTCTGCGCGCCGCGATGGGCGTGGACGGCGGTAGCGGTGGGGCCGGGTTTGGCGTTGGCGCGGGCCGCTTGAGCGATTTCGCCCAAGGTTGCACCGGCGAGCGCGGCTTGAATCGCGGTTTCAACCACGTTGCCGCCCTTGCTCAATTGATCCAGCGCCGACTGCTTTTGGCTGGAAGCACCGGCCCGGTATTGTTTGAGTGCTGCCGCCCGTTCCGACTGCACCGCCCAGGCATCCACTGGCGCCGGTTCGATCCGGATTTCCTTCAGGTTCGGATACATGTTGGTACCGACAAAAATATCCTTGCGCTTGGCGAGGTTAGCGGCGCGCTTGGTAGCGGTGCCGGCGATTTGAGACTGCGGCCAGCCGGCTGCCAGCGCCTTGGCCATGCCGCCCTGTTTCTCGACTTCCTGGAAAAGCGCCCAGGTCTTGCGGGCGACCGAGTCGGTCAGGTTCTCGACGTACCAGGAACCGCCGGCCGGGTCCACGGTGCGAGTGATGTGGCTTTCCTCGCGCAGCACGGNNTCGTCGAACGGCGAGATATGCAGGCTGTCGCAGCCGCCGACCGCGCCGGAAAACGCCTCGGTGGTGGCGCGCAGCAGGTTGACGTGCGGGTCGTAGACGGTTTGGTTCCAGGCCGAGGTGCGGGCGTGCAGGCTCATCTTCTGCGAAGCTTCGTTGCCGCCGAACGCCTGGACGATCTTGGCCCACAGCAACCGCGCGGCGCGCAGCCGGGCGATTTCCATGAAGAAATTCGTGCCGATGGACAGGGAGAAACGGATACGCGGGGCGATATCGTCGATGCTGAGACCGCGCGCCTGCATGGCGCGGACGTAATCGACCGCCGTGGCCAGCACGAAGGCCAGTTCCTGGGTGGCGCTGGAGCCGCCGTTGTGATAGGGGCTGCCTTGCACGGTGATCGTCTGCACTTGCGGGGCGTTGGCCTTGGCCCAGGCGGCCAGTTGCGCCATCACGTCGTAGACGCCATCCAGATCGCGGGGCAGCCGGCCGTCGCGGGCCAACTGGCCCAACGGGTCCATGCCGATCGCGCCGCGCACCTTGGCCAGCGATTTGCCCTGTTTTTGGACCAGCGCCGCCAGCAGGGCGGTAAAGGTCAGGGCGCTGGTGCTGGCTTGGATATAGACCGGCACCGCTTCCAGATCGACGCCGTCCAGCGCCTGAGCGAGATCGGCGACGCTGGAGATGGACAGGCCGCCCCGGCCGACATCGTCGGCTTCTGCCTGATCGGCATCGACGCCGGCCAGGGTCGGGCGGTCGAGCACCAGGTTGACGGCGTTCTGGCCGCGCGATAGATCGGCGCGCAGCGCTTCGTTGAGCGCCGTCGGCGTGGCGTAGGGCAGTTCTTGCGCGACATCCCAACTGTTGGCGACATAGCCCAGCGGCGTGGTGCCGCGCAGGTAAGGGGCAAAGCCGGGCAGACTGTCCAGGTGGGGCAGTCCTTCGATATCTTCTTGCCGGTACATCGGCTGGAGGTCGATGTCCTCATAGGTCTTGGTGACCAGCCGTTTCTCGAACGGCGCGCCCTTCAGGAACTTGTCGACGACCTTGCGCCACTCCTCGTAAGGGGTTGGGGGGAATTCGTTGAACGCCGGGGTCGCCGCGTCCGCTTGTTGTTGATTCGACATGCGCATCCTCCAGTGGATCGAAACGCGATGGGTGGACAGTACCGCGAAAGTATACCGAATGTTGCCTGATTTCTGGTGGGGAATCGCGCCGAAAGGAACGGAAGGCGGTTGCAATCGCGGGGCCGAATGACATACTGAAAAGGTTTGTTAACCGACCCCTCACCCCCCAAACCTCTCCCGCCAGGGGAGAACGACGCAATCCGCAGGAGGTTTTTGTGTCCGATAGACCTTTCAAAGTGCTGGGCATTCAACAGATCGCCATCGGCGGGCTGGACAAGTCCAAGCTGAGCCGGCTTTGGATCGATACGCTGGGCCTGACTCTGACCGGCAACTTCCGCAGCGAGCGGGAAAACGTGGACGAGGACATCGCCGCCATCGGTTCCGGCCCCTTCAAGGTGGAAGTGGACTTGATGCAGCCGATCGATCCCGGTAAGGCGCCCAAGGTCCACGAACCGCAACTCAATCACATCGGGTTGTGGATCGATAATTTGGCGGGCGCGGTGGAGTGGCTGACCGCCAAGGGGATGCGCTTCACCCCCGGCGGCATCCGCAAGGGTGCGGCCGGTTTCGATGTCTGCTTCCTCCATCCCAAGGGCAACGACGCCACCCCGCTGTCCGGCGAGGGCGTGCTGATCGAGCTGATCCAGGCGCCGCCGGAAGTGATCGAAGCGTTTGCCAAGGTCGCGTAGGAGCTGGAAAAATCCCTTGTCCTCGCCTCGCTCGCTCTCTGCGAGGGGCGCGGGGGCGAGCGGGCTTGGCGGTGTCCTCTGGACGAAGCGTAGAGGAGTGTCGAGCATGCCGAAGATCACCCTGGAATTTACCGACGAGCTTTACCAGAAGCTTAAAAATCTTGCCGCCCGCGAGAGGATCGACGAGGTGGAAGTGATCCGCCGCGCCCTGGGACTCTATAGTTACAGCCACGACGAAGTGGTGGAACGCAAGCGCAAGCTTTCCATCACGGACGAGCAGGACAAGGTGCTCAAGCACATCGTGTTCGATTAGTTTTTATTTCGGATCAATGGCTTTTGGGAGCGTATCGCCATGGACCAGCAAGACGGTTCTTCCCCCAAGGAGCAGGTATCGTTATCGGAATTGACCGGCGGCGGATCGGGCGCCAAGGAGGGGCAGGTGCCGCTCAAGGGCTTGGGCGAAGATTGGCGGGGCGTGGTGCGAGAGCGGCCCACCTTTCAGCAGTTCAAAGGGGCATACCTCGCCGAGATGGTGTTGTGGTTCATTTTCGGGTTGCTCGCGATCATGTTGCTGGCTTGGTGCGCGACCTACCCCAACGTCGCCGATTTAGAAGCGGTTCTGGGTAAGGCGGCGGACGGTAGCACGATGGAAATCGGCAAGGAGAGGCTGCAAGCGTTGCAGAGTTTGCGCAGCGAGCATGCCAACGCCTTCCGCGACTTGTTTCAACTGGCCGTCGCTTCGGTGCTGGTGCCGATTTTTACCCTGCTGGCCGGTTACGCTTTCGGCAGCCGGGAGGCGGAGAAAGCCGGCAATCAGCAGAAATGAGCCGCCCGCCGGTTTTGTACGTCGGCCTCGCCGCGCCGTTGCTGGAGGAATTTTACGTCTGGCGGGCGCGATTGCCGGACGGCAAACCTTTCCGCCGTAGCCAAACCGGGGCTTATGATTTCCGTGATGCCGGTTCGGGCGTGACGGAGTTTTACACCGGCCGCCAGGTTAGCCCGGAGCGGGTACGGCAGGAGGTGGAGGGACGCGGCGGAGAGTTGCTAACGCTGCGGCCGACCTTCGGCAACCAGTCTGTCTCGCCCGTCGATCATCGCCCAGTGCTGGCGGCCCTGAAACGGCACCTGCAAGACCAGCCGGTGCAAATCGTTCCCCGCATCGGCTTGACCCGGCAGTTGTTGCAGCAGGATTTGGGCAGACTGCGGCCCGAACTGGTGCTGTTGCATTGCCACGGCACGGCGGAAGGCGGTTTGTTGTTCGAGGACGGGCGGGGGCGGGCGGATTTCGTGCTCGGCAGGTGGCTGTTTCCGCTGTTTCGGCCCCGGCCCCGGGTGTTGTTGCTGAACGCCTGCTATTCCGAAAAAGTGTTGCGGGACGCGGGCGATCAGGCCACTTGGCCGGATGGCGCCATCGTCTACATCGACGCCGAAACGCCTTTGGAAGTGGGCGCCGGGGCGGCGTTTCAGGAGCAGTTCTACGCGCTGTTGTTACAGGGCGAGCCTGTCGCAGAAGCCTTCGAGTCCGCCCGGCAATACCTCGCCCACGATGCCGATTTCGGCGATCTGTCGGTTCCCGGCGACGCCATTTCTCCCAGCGCCAAATNNCCGGCGGCGGGAAATGGCGGCAAGCCTTGGCGCGCTGTTGCCTCCCCGCCGGCCGGGTTTGGGGGAAGGCGAGCGGCGCATCGTGACCCTGACCCGCGAGGGCGGCATCGGCAAAACGGCGCTGGCGTTGGAAATGGCCGACTGGTGCGAGGAGCGGGCGGCGTTTCCGGGCGGCATTTTCGAATTGGCCTGCGAGCATTTCCGCAGCGTGCCGGAGTGGTTGAGCCAATTGCTGGATCGATTCGGCGTGCCGTTGCAGGAGCAGCGCGGCGATTTGCTGGAACTGCTGGCCGGTCGGCTGGCGGCATCGTTTCCCCCCGAACGGCCGGCCTTGTTGCTGCTGGACAATCTGGACGATCTGTTCGGTCGCGACCTGCGGCGGGATGCCGCCGCCGTGCTGGAAACGGCGCTGACCGCGACGCCCGCCTTGCGGGTGCTGGCGACCTGTCGCTGGCCGTTGGGATTGGCGGATCACGAAACCGAGGTGGAAATCAAACCGCTGGACGAAGCAGAGGCGTGCAACGTGTTCCTGTCGCATCTGACCTCTCCAACGTGCAAGCGTGAGTTTCAGAGGAGTTGGGGGCAAGAGAACGGCCTTAGCCGGCAGCTCATCGCCCTGTCCGGTCGCCATCCGCAATCGCTGCGGCTGCTGGCCCGGCAATTGGAACGGCCGGGAATGACCCTGAAGCGGTTGGTCGAGGAAGCGCGGGCCGATTTGTTGAAGGTGCTGGTCGATCCGCTGGCCGACGACGAGGCCAGCCGCTTGGAAAAGGTGAAGGTTTCTTGCGGGCTGTCCTATCGCCACCTGAGCGAAGCCGGGAAATTGTTGTTCGCGCAATTGTCCCGCCTGCCGGGCGGCGTCTGGTGCGGGAAGTTACCAGAGCATTATCTGGGCTGGGCCGTACTGCTGGGGGAGAACTGGCGCGCGGTGCTGGAACAGGAACTGGAGCATTACGCGCTGGTGCATTACGAGCCATCGGGCGAAGCGGAAGGCGAAGGCCGCTTCGCGATGCTGCCTTCCATGCTGGAGTTTGCCGGCGAAAAGTATCGGGCTGCCGGCCACATAAGCGTTCACCTCCCCCCTTTGAAAAAGGGGGGTCGGGGGGGATTTCGCATGGGCGCCGGGGCCAAAATCCCCCCTCACCCCCCTTTGCCAAAGGGGGGGACTGAACGGTTACCCGGCCACAAGGATTGGGAGGCCGGTTGGCTGACCTTCTGGCGGCAACGTCTGGATGCGTGGGATGAATGGATAAAGGGCCGGGTGCCGGAAGACATGGCGCTAGCGCCGGAATTCCATCACCGGCTGGTCGTGTTGGCCTGCCGCCTGTTCGAGCAAACCCAAGCGAACTGGCTGGCGGCGTTCGATGCCCTGGCCACCGGGCGGGACGGTTCCGCGCTGCGCGGGTTGTTGCTGCGCATGGTGAAGTTCCTGCAACTGAGCGGCCAGCGGGTGCTGGAACGGGAGCTAACCGAACGAGCCGTGACGACGATCCGGCAGGGTGGGGCGGAAGCAGACCTCGCGCTTTGTCTCATCATTTTGGGCATCGTGCTCCGTGACCTGGGGGAGCGGGAAGCGGCGCGGGCGGCCTACGAGGAGGCGCTGGGGATTTACCGCCGGCTGGCGGGGCAACACCCGGCGGCCTACGAGCCGGCCGTGGCGGCGACGCTCAACAACCTGGGCATCGTGCTCGGCGACCTGGGGGAGCGGGAAGCGGCGCGGGCAGCCTGCGAGGAGGCGCTGGGGATTTACCGCCGGCTGGCGGGGCAACACCCGGCGGCCTACGAGCCTTACGTAGCGATGACGCTCAACAACCTGGGCATCGTGCTCGGCGACCTGGGGGAGCGGGAAGCGGCGCGGGCGGCCTACGAGGAGGCGCTGGCGATTCGTCGCCGGCTGGCGGGGCAACACCCGGCGGCCTACGAGCCGGACGTGGCGATGACGCTCAACAACCTGGGCATCGTGCTCCGCGCCCTGGGGGAGCGGGAAGCGGCGCGGGCGGCCTACGAGGAGGCGCTGAGGCTGTATCGACCGTTTTTTGAGCGATGGCCCCAGGCGTTTGGGGAAAACTTCTTCATCTTTTTGCGCAACTACACCAATCTGGTCGAGGAAACCGAACAAGACCCGTGGTGGCAGCTTTGGCGGGAATGGCAGACCCGCGAGCAAGACGAGTGAACGGTTCCGAAACTTCCCCGCTGCTCCGCTTAAACCTCCCTATAATCGTTATCGGTTCGGCAGGCAGCACGCCCGCGCGCGTCGCCCGTCGGTTCGGCAAAACGGATCGCGGTCGTTGCCCGCCAACCGCCACGTCGCATCATCGAGACAGCTAAAACCCAGCCAACGAACCTATTTCCGAGGAGGCGCGAATGCACATTGGCGCGTTGTTGACCCGGCATGCCCGCTATCGGCCCGGCCACCTGGCGCTTGCGGTCGGCGGCCAGCGCCTGAGCTACCGCGGCCTGAACGCCCAGGTCAACCGGCTGGCCAACGCCCTGCTGGCCGCCGGTTTGCGCAAGGGCGACAAGGTGGCGACGGTGCTGCCCAACGGCCTGGAGCTGATGATGGCCTACTGGGCCGTCGCCAAAACGGGGCTGGTGATCGTGCCATGCAGCCCTTTGTTGCAGGAAAGCGGCCTCGCCACCCTGCTGAACGATTCCGACACGTCGCTGGTATTGGCCGATGCCGGTTCCGCCGCGACCCTGAACTGCATCCGCGAGCAGTTGCCGGCGATCCGGGCCGACCGCTACGTTTCGGTGGGCGAAGGCTCGCCGCCGGGCTTTTGGCGCTATGCCGACTTCGTCGCTACCGCCGCCGACGGCGAACCGCCCGACGCCCACCTGGAAAGCGGCGATGTCTACAACATCATGTATTCCAGCGGCACCACCGGCACCCCCAAGGGCATCGTCCACACCCACGCGGTGCGCGCCAACTACTGTACCCTGTTCGCCGCCGCCTGGCGAATGACCCCGGAAAGCGTGGTTCTGCATGCCGGCTCCATCGTCTTCAACGGCGCCATGCTGACGCTGATGCCCTGGATGTTCCTGGGCTGTTCCTACGTCCTGCACGAAGCGTTCGACGCCGAAGCGGTGATCGATGCCATCGAGCGGGAGAAAGCGACGCACGTTCTGATGGTGCCGTCGCAGATCGTCGCGATTCTGAACAGCCCGGCGTTTCGGCCGGAGCGGCTGCGATCGTTGGAAATGCTGCAAAGCTTGGGCGCGCCGCTGCTCCTCGAATACAAAAACCGCATCAACGAGTTCTTGCCTGGCCGCTTTTACGAACTCTACGGACTCACCGAAGGATTCGTGACGATTCTCGACAAGAACGACAACCGGCGCAAAACCGGCTCGGTCGGGGTGCCGCCGCCCTTCATGGAGCTGCGCATCCTCGACGAGGACGGCCGCGAGTGCGGCGTCGGCCAGATCGGCGAGATTTGCGGCCGAGGCCCCATCATGATGCCGGGCTACTACAAGCGGCCCGATCTCACCGAAAAAGCCATCGTCGATGGCTGGTTGCACAGCGGCGACGCCGGCTACGTGGACGAAGACGGCTACCTGTTCCTGGTGGATCGCATCAAGGACATGATCATCTCGGGCGNNCCGACGACCGGTGGGGCGAAACCCCAATCGCCGCCGTGACGTTGCGGCCCGGCGCCGAAACGACGGCGGCGGAACTCAAGGACTGGATCAACGGCCGGGTGGACGCCAAGTTTCAGCGGGTCAGCGATGTCGTGATCCTGGACGCATTTCCCCGCAACGTCGCCGGCAAGACCCTGAAGCGCGAAATGCGGGAACGCTATCGCCGGAACTGACGCGGCGAGCGGGGCGAACGATATCGAACTCCCTCGCTCTCGGCGGCGAGGGATTTCAATACAAAACCGCCGGTTTCAGCACCCCCGGTTCGGTTTGCAGCGGCACGACGTTCACGCTGTCCAGCCGGGCGCAATAATCCAAATCNNAGCGCAGCAGTTGCGGCAGCCGGTCCTCCCAGCGTTCGAACAAAGCCATCGCCGCGATGGATTCGTCGTCCCCCGCGCAATCGCTGTCGCGTTCGACGCTCAGGCCGCAAGCGATAGCCCCGGCGCAGATAGTGTCCTCCAGCGAAAAGCTGCCGCGCCAGCCTGCCGCCACGATCCAGACCGTGTGCGGTTGCTCCTGCAACAGATAGCGCACCACCGCCGCGCGGTTGGTCAACGAAGCCGTCAGCAGGATCGGCACCCGCTGCACCCGTTCCAGAGCGCGCGTGCCGTTGGTGGTGCTCATGAAAATCCGTTTGCCGCCGACTTGGCCGGGCGTGCATTCCGACGGCGAGTTGCCCAGATCGAACCCGTCCAGCTTTTCGCCGCTGCGTTCGCCGGCCAGCAAACGCTTGTCCGCCGGCCATTTTTTGCTGAGGCGGAACAGCTCGTCGAGATCGTCGAACACTTGGATCGCTTCGGCGCCGGACTGCAACGCCGTCGCCATCGTGGTGGTGGCACGCAGCACGTCGATGACGATGGCGCAGGCGGGCATATCCAGGTTGAGTCCGCCCTTGCGGTTTTTTTTGCTCAGGTCGGGGACGAGATCGGGCGTGTGATAAACAAAGATTTCCATGGTGATTTTTTCTCCGGACGGTGGCGTTCCTGCCGGTTGGTTTCGAGTTCGAGCTTTGCGGGAGTGTGGAGTAATCCTTTTGTTTTAACAAGGTTAATCCAAGGCAACCCGCCCTCCAACCGCTCTGCGAGGCGGGCGAGCGGCTATCGTGCCGTATCTTGGCCTGCCAGTACCGTCAATAGGGTTTGACCGGCCGCAGAACAAGCCTCCAGCCGGCAGCGCCGTCCCGCGTCGGCATAATCGAGCACGACCTCTAAATCTGCCGCCGGCAACTCGCCCCGGCCGCGCTCCGGCCATTCGATCAGCAGCACCGCCTCGCCGTCGAGCTGATCGCGCAACCCCAAGAACTCCAGTTCTTCGGGGTCCGTTAGCCGGTATAAATCCCAGTGAAACAACCGCCATCCTTCCAGTTGATAGGGCTCAACCAGCGTAAAGGTCGGGCTTTTCACCGTGCCGCGATGGCCGAGTCCGCGCAAAAGGCCGCGCGCCAGCGTGGTTTTACCGGCGCCGAGCTCGCCGCTCAGGTGGAGGATGCAACCGGGCGCCAGCGCCCCGGCTAGCCGCGCGCCCAACGCCTCGGTCGCAGCGGCGGAATCGAGATACCGTTCCAGCATGAATCTTCGTTTCCGGCCTTATCTTGAGGAATCGGGATTACAGGGATTGACCAACTGCCGCAGGAAAGGCAACAGGTCGGTCGCCATCAGCCCGCGTTCGCCGCCGGACTGGGCCGCTAGATCGCCCGCTCGCCCGTGTAGATAAACCCCGGCCTTCGCCGCCGCGAACGGTGGCAAACCTTGGGCGAGCAGCGCGGCGATCACGCCGGTGAGTACGTCGCCCATGCCACCGCTGGCCATGCCCGGATTGCCGGCCGCACACAGCGCGACCATCCCGTCGGCCTTGCTGGCGATCAGCGAGCCAGCCCCTTTGAGGGCGGCTACTCCGCCGAAGCGCAGCGCCAAATCTTCGACGGCGGCGAAGCGGTCGGCTTCGACTCCGGCGGGCGTCATCTTCAACAACCGGGCGGCTTCGCCGGAATGCGGCGTCAGAATCCAGTTTTCGCGAAAAACCGGCTCGGCCGCCAACAGGTTCAACGCGTCGGCATCGACCACCAGCGGTTTGTCGCTGGCGAGCACGGCGCGCAGCATGGAGCGGCCCCAGTCGCCGCGTCCCAGTCCCGGCCCGATGGCGACGACCGTCGCCCGATCGAGCAGGGGACCGAGTTCGTCCGGCGTTTCGACGCCCTGGAACATCAGTTCCGGCCGCACCGCCGCTTGCAGGCCAGCGTGCGCGGCACGGGTCGCGACGCTGACCAGGCCCGCTCCGCAGCGCGCGGCCGCTTCGCCGGTCATGCGCGCCGCACCGGCCAAGCCCAGCTCGCCACCGACCACCAGAACGTGGCCGAAATGGCCTTTGTGCGCGCTGCGCCAGCGTTTGGGTAGCAGGCCCGGCAAATCTTCGCCGCCGTGGCGCCAGCAAGCCGGGTGAATGGCCGAATAAATGTCGGGCGGCACCCCGAGGCCGGCGAAGCGCACTTCGCCGCAGCAGGCTGGCCCCTGGCCGGTGAACAAGCCTTGTTTGAGACCGATGAAGGTGATCGTGGCCGCCGCCTGGATCGCCGCGCCGAGAACGGCGCCGGTATCGGCATGCAGGCCGGAAGGGATATCGATGGCCAGCACGCCGGCGGGGTGGGCGTTCATGGCCTGGATCGCGTCCCGCCAGGTGCCGCTGACTTCGCGTTCCAGGCCGGTGCCGAGAATGGCGTCCACCAGCACGTCGGCCTCTTCCAGACCAGTGGGAGTAAACACCGTGACCGGCACGTCGGCGGTGAGCGCATCTTGCCAAGCGGTTCGCGCATCGCCGCGCAGGCCGCCGGGGTCGGCGAGCGTCAAGACCAGCACGTCGAGTCCGGCCTTGCGCGCCAAGCGGGCTACGACGTAACCGTCGCCGCCGTTGTTGCCGCCGCCGCAGACCACCACGATCCGGCGCGCGTCCGGCCAGCGTTGGCGCAACAGGTCGAAAGCCGCCGCGCCGGCCCGGCTCATCAGGGTGTAGCCGGGAATGCCGCGATCTTCGATGGCGATGCGATCCAGTTCCCGCACCTGGGCGGCGCGGTACAGTTCCAAAGGGAATTCGCGCATGGAAATCTCCTTCGCCGCGATAGATTAGAGGCACAATACGCCGGTCATTTTCTTAAATCCAGCCGCCGCCGTGACCCGTGTTCCAACCGCCTCGCCGCTCGCCGAACTCGCCGCCGCCATCAAGGTTTGGGGGCGGGAGTTGGGGTTCCAGCAAATCGGCATCGCCGGTATCGGCCTAGACCGGCACGAGCAGCGGTTGCTGGACTGGCTGGCGGCAGGATTTGACGGCGAGATGGACTACATGGCCCGGCACGGAGTCAAACGCAGCCGGCCGGCGGAGCTGGTGCCGGGCACGGTGCGGGTGATTTCGGCGCGGATGGACTATCTGCCCCCGGAAACCGCCGGGCCGTGGAACGTATTGCGTCGCCCCGAACTCGGTTACGTTTCCCGCTACGCGCTGGGCCGGGATTATCACAAGGTGTTGCGAAACCGCCTGCAACGGCTGGCCGAACGCATCGCCGCCGCCATCAGCCCGTTCGGTTACCGGGCGTTCGCGGACAGCGCGCCGGTGCTGGAAAAGGCGCTGGCCGAGAAAGCCGGGCTGGGCTGGATCGGCAAACACAGCAATCTGCTGAATCGCCAAACCGGCTCCTGGTTTTTTCTGGGCGAGCTGTACGTGGATTTGCCGCTACCGGTGGACGAGCCGGCGACGGCGCATTGCGGGCGCTGCACCGCCTGTCTGGACGTTTGCCCGACCCGCGCCATCGTCGCGCCNNTGTCCGTGGAACCGCTTCGCCCGGCCGGCGGTGGAGCCGGATTTCCGCGTCCGGCACGGGCTGGATGCGCCGAGCTTAATCGAACTGTTCGCGTGGGACGAGGCGGAATTTCTGCGCCGCACCGAGGGCAGCGCCATCCGCCGGATCGGCCACGAACGCTGGCTGCGCAACATTGCCGTGGCCTTGGGCAATGCGCCGCACTCGCTGGCGATCATCGCCGCATTGCGGGAGCGGCTGGCGCATCCGTCGGCGCTGGTGCGGGAGCATGTGGCGTGGGCGCTGGAGGAGCAGGCGGGGAAAGGGGAGGCGGTGCGATGGGGTTTGTAAAGGTTTTGGGTAATTCTGAAAATGAAATTTACTCTCGCCGCTGCGCCCGCCGCCGGCCAGAAGCTCAAAAGCTGGGTGGGTTGCACCACCGCCAACAGCAATGTCTGTGCGGTATCGAGTCACTTTCCGTCTCGATGGACCAATTAGGTCACCTCTCGAGAATCCGCATCGAACATCGAAAACGTGCGTATTCACAAATGTTTTTTTGTTTCAATAGGATATTTATTCGAATGGTTCCTTGTCCGAAGTAGTTGATCGATGGCGTATCTATTGCAATTCGGTTGTAACTAAAATGACGCAAAACGCCGTTGAGATGCATGTAGAGCTTTCAATCGTTCGGGGACCGGAGGCGAATTATCAATGAACGTTCATAAAATCTGGTTTGTCGTACTACCGCTGCTGGTTACCGGTAAGGCGCTGGCGGCCTGTCCCATTTTTCCGGCCGACAACATCTGGAACACGCCGGTTGCTCAGTTACCCGTCGATTCCCGTTCCAGCGCTTACATCGCGTCCATCGGTTCCAGCACGGGCTTGCATCCGGATTTTGGCTCCGGCACCTGGAACGGCGGACCAATCGGCATCCCTTACGCGACGGTGGGAGGCGCCCAATCGCGCGTGCCGGTGAGTTTCGATTACGCTGACGAAAGCGATCCCGGACCGTATCCGATCCCGCCGAACGTGCCCATTGAAGGTGGTCCGAACAGCACCGGGGATCGTCACGTTCTGGTGATGGACACGACGAACTGCAAGCTGTACGAGCTTTGGGATTCGCACCCGCAGGCCGACGGCAGTTGGCGAGCCGGCTCCGGGGCGGTGTTCGCGCTCGGCTCGAACGCTTTGCGCACCGCAACCTGGACCTCCGCCGACGCGGCCGGCCTGCCGATCCTGCCCGGTTTGGCGCGCTGCGAGGAAATCGCCACCGGCGCGATTCGCCACGCGCTGCGCTTCACCGCTTCCCGCACCCAGAAAAAATTCGTTTGGCCGGCCCGCCACTACGCTTCGTCGATCACCGATCCGAACGTGCCGCCGATGGGACAACGCTTCCGGCTCAAGGCTTCGTTCGACATCTCCGGTTATTCGCCGCAGACTCAAATTATTCTCGCCGCCCTGAAAACTTACGGCATGTTCCTCGCCGACAACGGTAGCAACTGGTATATCAGCGGCTCGCCGGGAGCGTGTTGGGACGATGATCGTTTGGTCAGCGAACTCCGCACGGTGACGGGCTCGGCCTTCGAGGCCGTCGATCAATCCGGTCTGATGGTCAGCGCCGATTCCGGCCAAGCCAAAACTAGCTCTACCACGGTTTACGTCCTGACCGTGCGCACGACGGGAGGGAACGGAACCGTGGCGAGCCAGCCGGCAGGTATCGTTTGCGGGACCAACTGCACGAAGAGCTACGCGGCCAACACGGCGGTAACGCTGACCGCCACCCCTGCCGCCGGATACCATTTCGTGGGATGGAGCGGCTGCTCGTCCGCCGTTTCGACGAGCTGCACGGTCCACATGACCGCCGCCCAAAGCGTGACCGCGACCTTCTCGGCCGATTCTGCGACCTCTTACTCGCTGGTCGTCACCAAGGTCGGCACCGGCACCGTCACCAGCGCTCCGGTCGGAATCAGTTGCGGCACCAGTTGCAACAAAAGCTACGCCGTCAATACCGTTGTCACCCTCGCTGCCGCACCGGCCGCCGGCTGGCAGTTCGCCGGCTGGAGCGGCGCCTGCACTGGCACCGGGACTTGCAGCGTCACGATGAACGCGGCCAAGAGCGTGACCGCCACCTTCAAGCCGAAGCTGACGGTGAGCAAGGTGGGCAGCGGGGCGGTGACTAGCAGCCCGGCGGGGATCAACTGCGGCGCCACCTGCGCGGCCTCCTTCCCGGCCAACGGCACGGTCACCCTCACCGCCACGCCAGCCACCGGCTGGCAGTTCGTCGGCTGGAGCGGAGCCTGTACAGGAACGGGCGCCTGCACGGTGAGCATGACGGCGGCCAAGAGCGTCACCGCCACCTTCAAGCCGAAGCTGACAGTGGGCAAGGTGGGCAGCGGCACGGTGACCAGCGTCCCGGCGGGGATCAACTGCGGAACCACCTGCGCCGCCTATTTTCCATACAAAGGCACGGTTACCCTCACCGCCACGTCGGCCGCCGGCTGGCAGTTCGCCGGCTGGAGCGGAGCCTGCACTGGCACCGGGACTTGCAGCGTCACGATGAACGCGGCCAAGAGCGTGACCGCCACCTTCAAGCCGAAGCTGACGGTGAGCAAGGTGGGCAGCGGGGCGGTGACTAGCAGCCCGGCGGGGATCAACTGCGGCGTCACCTGCGCGGCCTATTTCCCATACAAAGGCACGGTTACCCTCACCGCTATCCCTGCCAGCGGCCAGAAGCTCAAAAGCTGGGCGGGTTGCACTACCGCCAGCGGCAACACCTGCACGGTGAGCATGACGGCGACCAAGACCGTCACCACGACGTTCGGTTTATAACGGATCGTCCAGACCTCGACTCCTCTCCCAGAGGGAGAAGGGGTTTTTAACCGCTGTGCTGGAGTACGACTTACTCCTCGTCGCTGATCCGATATTCCTTGATGCGGCGTTTCAAGGTGGACAGCGGGATGCCGAGTTCCCGCGCGACGGCAGCCTTGTTGTTCTGGTTGCGCGCCAGGGATTCTACGATCATCTGCCGTTCCATTTCCTTGAGGTGAGCGCGGGCGGCGGCAGTGCTGGACGACTTCGCGGCAGGCGGCGGCTCGGCGGGAAGGGGAGACGGGGGGAAGTGCGTCGCGACGGCCGGGATGGGTGCCGGTGTCGGGTCCATGCCGAATTCCTTGGACAGCCGGATTTCCTTGGACAGCCGTAGATCGTCGGGCTGAATGTCTCGCTCGCCGCACATGACCGCCGCCCGTTCTAGCACGTTGCGCAGTTCCCGCACGTTGCCGGGCCAGGAGTAATTCTGCAAAGTGGTCATGGCCGCTGCCGAAATCCGGCAGTTCAGTTGTAGCCGCTCGCACAGTTGGCGGGCGATCAGCGGTATGTCCTCGCGGATTTCGCGCAGCGCCGGCAGCTCGATCGGAACGACCGACAGCCGGTAGAACAAGTCGGCGCGAAAAGTCCCGGCCCTGACCATGCTTTCCAGATCGCGGTGCGTCGCGGTGATGACCCGCACATCCACGCGCTGGGGTCTGTCGGAGCCGATGGGCGTCACTTCGCGGCTTTCCAGCACCCGCAGCAGCCGCGGCTGCAAATCCAGCGGCAGCTCGCCGATTTCGTCGATGAACAGCGTGCCGGTGTGGGCTTGGCGGAACGCGCCATCGCGCGAACCGGTGGCGCCGGTAAACGCGCCCTTGATGTGGCCGAATAGATCGTTGCGCACCATTTCCGGGTCGGTCACCGACGCATCGAACACCACCAGCGGTCCGGTCCGGCCGGAAAACGTGTGCAGGGTGCGGGCCACCAGCTCCTTGCCGGCCCCGGATTCGCCATGCAGGTGAACGGTGGTCGGAGTAGGAGCCACCGCCCGGATCAAGCCGTACAGTTCCCGCATTCGTTCGCTGGCGCCGACCAGTTCGCCCAAGTGATCCTGGCGCGGCACCGCCACCTTCCGCTCTTCGGTGTGCTGGCGGATCAGTAACCGCGAATAGCCGAGCCGGCATTCGGCGTGCTCGGGCACGTAGGCCTCGGTGATGCGCACGTCGTTGATGAAGGTGCCGTTGGTAGAACCCAGGTCGCGCAGCAGCAGCCCGTCCGGCGTCATCAGGATTTCGGCGTGTCGGCGTGAAACCGCCCGGTCGGTCAACACCAAGTCGTTATCCGAAGCGGTACCGATCCGCACGGAGGGCAAGCCGAGACTGGCTTCCTGTCCCGTATCCGGGCCGGAGATCACGCGTAGTTCGACGACTTCGAACTGAACCCGCAACTGGGAAGAGGTGGCGGCGACGATGATTTCGGTGCCGTCGCCCGTTGGCATGGATGAGGACATTTCAACCCACCGGAGAGATCGTTAATTCGCTTATATTAGATCAATCCGTGTCGGCGGCAACGACAGCTTCAAACAGATTGCTGCGACGGAGAGAGGAAGCATCGCGGCCGAACCGCCGGCACCGCTGGTGTCAATCGCTGTATCAGCCTGATTTTCGCTGAAAATATTGATTTTCACAGCTCTTGGGTATTCACTTTGCGGGTAGACCCAGCCGGACGATCCAAAATCGGAATTTGGTGTTGGCGGCGCCGGTTGCCGGTTTCACCCCCGTTCGTTCTTTGGTGCGAATGCTTGGATGCCAGTACTATTCGCACGCTTTTGGAGGCACACCATGACAGAAGAAGAAAAACCAGGTCTTGCGCTCAGCATCTTTCACAAAATCCTGTTGACGATGATCGTCGTTGCGCTGATTCCACTTGCTGGCCTGCTGTATATCGGCGGCTATCAGCTCGAACGAGACTGGCGCCGCAATTCCGAGCTCAACCTGAACTTGACCGCAGACGGCTTGGCCGGCAGGGTAAACGGCTGGGTGGATACCAATCTGCGCGTTCTGCGCGAGAGTGCCGTGCTGCCCGACGTGATCTCGATGGATGGTGGCAGACAAAAACCCGTCCTCGAAGCGGTTCGGAGCGCTTACGAGTGGGCGTATCTGGTTTTTACCGTTGGCCCCGACGGCCAGAACGTCGGCCGCAGCGACGACGAATCTCCCCAAAAATACCAATACGGCGACCGAAGCTATTTCAAGCAGGTTCTCGACGGTAAACCGGTCGGTCAGGAGGTGGTGATCGGCAAAACCTCCCAGAAACCGGCTTTGATTCTGGCGGGCCCGATCCGGGCCGCCGACAATTCGGTCGCGGGAGTCATGGCCCTGGCCATGCAGTTGGTGGATGTTTCCCAAGTGATCGTCGATACCAAGATCGGCGAAACCGGATTCGCCATCCTGGTAGACGAGCAGAACAAGGCGATCGCTCACGGTCGCCCGCAGCGGATCAGCCAGCAATTGCAAGATCTGAGCGGTCATCCGGCCTTGAGCGCGAAAGAGGCGACGCCGGGTGAATTGATCGTCTACGAAGAAGAAGGCAAACGCGTCGTTGCCCGCAAGGAAAAGACTACCCTTGGGTGGACCTTGATCGTCCAGCAGGACTACGATGATGCCTTCGCGCCGCTGTTGGAGGCGAGGCGAAATGCTTTGATCCTGATCGCGGGCGCGCTGGTTCTGGTGGTGATCGTTGCTTACCTGCTATCCCGGCAGTTAGCGAGCCCCATCTGGAAATTGACCGCCATCGCCGAAAGTATCAGCCGCGGCCATTTCGAAACCAAGATCGCCGGCACCGGTCGGCGCGACGAGATCGGTGCCTTGGCGCGCGCCATCGAGCGGATGGCGGTCAGCATCAAAATGGCTTTCGACCGGCTACGCAAGAAATCGTAACGCGCCACGGGCATCCGTGTTTCGGGGAGGTTCGGCATGGCCCAATCGCGCTCTTCCATATTCGCCAGGTTCGTCGCCGACGAGCTGTACAAGCTCTGCGAGCAGAAACGCACCGGTACGTTTCTGGCCGTTACCGTCGATAACCTGCTGGCGCAATTCGGTTTGCGTCAGGGCGAGATCGTTTCGCTGTCTTTTCAGCACAAGCAGGGAACCGAAGCCTTGAACTTGCTGCAACGGCAAGAGGGCAAGCCCGGTGTCTCTCGTTTCATGGATGGACACCTGCCGGCGACCCGATTGGACCTGCCGCCCACGGACCTGATTCTGGAGCAGTTGCTCGGCAAATCCGATCCCGCTTCGGGGCTGGTCGATCCGCGTAGTGTGCGAATGCTGTCGGAGCAGACCAAGACCGTGTTGCAGGAAGAACTGATCGAATTCATCGGCCCGATGGCCGTTATCGTTTGCGAGGAAGTTTGGAGTACGGTCAAAGGGTTGGAAGCGGCACTGGATGCGCTGAGCCGGGAATTGCCCGATTCCAACCAAGCGGCCCGCTTCCGGCAGAACGTGCTGAAGCGGTTGTCGTAAGCGCCTTGCTGCCTTGCCTGATTCGCGAGACGAAATCGAAACCGCAAGTGCAATGAAGAACGCCGTTTTCGATTCGAGCCTGTAGTCGTGACGGCATGGATGCGCTTGGATAGTGATCATTGAGCTGTCGATGGGTTAGATCGCTTTCCGCTGCCTTCTTCATCGAGCAGGTCACCACCCCGCTTTAAAAGGGTGTTTTTTCGCGGTGCTGGAGCTCTTTTGGTAGATCATCGCGAGGGCAATACAACGAATACAATTTGACGCGATGTACAAATTTTTCTGCCAAAGTATTAGTGTCTATACGGACTCAAAATTTTTCGAATATTCGCGATGCCTCAGTTTATAAGATATAGATCAATAAGTTATAAAGAGTATGTCACGTAAGCTGCCGGTTGTTTGATTCGCGCTAGCGGATGCGTTCTTGGATTTTTGATTTCCTTGAGAAGAGTTGAAATTTCAATTCAATTTTTCGATCAAAAAATCCATGTGTTCTCGAAATTTCCTGCGATGAGCGAAAAGGGTCCGGCCGGTATGGGCTCCAGATGGCTCGAATTTGATTTGAAATAGCGAATGAGGGTTATGGGTCAGGTGAAAAGTTTGCGGCATGCTCATCATGCTCCGTGTGGCTGGATCGCGGCCCTGGTGATCGGGCTGGCACCGGGTGCTGCCGTCGCGGCACCGCCGCCATCCCCTGAAACCGCCTCGGAGATCGAACGCGCGCTGAGCGTTCCCGGCGGCGCGCAACCGGGCCTGCGGCTGCGGGGCGGGCCCAGTTCCGGCAGTCCGGGCGTGGGAAGATTGCGGGGTCCGGCCGGTATCGTTGACGATCCCGCTGCGACCACTTCTACCGTTTCCCCGCCGGCTATCGCTTCTCCGCCGGTCGACATGGATTATCCGGCCCTGGTCCGGGACCGGCCCAAAGTTGCGGCTTTGATTCATTTCGATACAAATTCCGCGCATATTCGCAGCGATGCCTACAAGCTGCTGAACGAATACGTCAACGCCTTGAAAAGCCCGGTGCTGGCCGGCGCGGTGCTGGTGATCGCTGGCCACACCGACGCTGTCGGTTCCGACCAGCGTAATCTAGAGTTATCCCAAGAACGGGCTCAGGCTGTGAAGGATTATCTGATCGAACGCGGGATCGTTTCCAATCGGCTGATCGCCAAGGGCTATGGAGAGGCGTATCCCGTAGCCTCCAACGCCACGGAAGCCGGCCGCGAGCTGAATCGCCGGAGCGAATTCATCCGCGTGGATGGGGCGGTAACCGACAATCCCTGAGCGATCAGTATCGCGCGCGACGAGAGCGTCGCGGGGGACCGAATAGAAGAACCGTCGAAGGGGAGGGGAATCATGGTGCGCGACGAGTGCCGGTATGGGGCAATGCTGCTGTTGATTGGCACGCTGTTGCTAGAGGGCTGCGCGACGGGGAGCGGTTCGACGGCGGCGCCGGAGGGCTTGCCAGTGGGAACGCGGGTCGCCTTGCCCACAGACGCCAAGGCGCTGGGCGAGGTTGCCTGCGAGTTCTACAAGGCCGGCGGCAGCCAAGGACTAGAGCAGTTCGAGATTCGCTGTCCGGGCTGGGAGCGGCCAGCCGGTTTGGTCTGGCGGGGAAACCTCCCGCGTCCGGCGACGAACTGGGAAGCGAAGTTTTTCGACGCGGGCGATTTGGCCAAGACCGCGCAGACCGAGGCCGAGTGCGGCGACACCGAATCGACCCAAATTCTGGATGGAC
>DEHU01000179.1:0-11264 GCA_002352125.1 Competibacteraceae bacterium UBA2792
CCCACATAGCGCGATTGCCCTGTATTGCGCCCGAGCTTTTTGCTGTCCGGGACAGGTTTTCAGGCATAATTTACCGTTTTACAATCTTCGGGTTTTGTTGCGTTCCCCATGCTTCCCGTCATCGCCTTGGTCGGCCGGCCTAACGTCGGTAAATCCACCCTGTTCAATTCCCTGACCCGCACCCGCAATGCGCTGGTGGCGGACATGCCAGGCTTGACCCGCGATCGCCAGTACGGCATCGGCCAGCGTGGTCCGAGTCCCTATGTGGTGGTGGATACCGGCGGTTTGACCGGCGAAGGCGAAGGGTTGAGCGGGCTGGTAGCGCGGCAGGCATGGCGAGCCATCGAAGAAGCCGACGCCGTGCTGCTGCTGGTGGNNATCAACAAGGCCGAACACCGCGACCCGGATTTGCTTAGCGCCGATTTTCACGCTCTCGGGCTGGATCATCTGCACGTTATCGCCGCCGCTCACAATCAAGGCGTCGAAACCTTGATGGAAGAAGTTTTCGCCGCACTTCCGGCCACGGGCGAAAAAGCGGAAGGCGAGGCGACGGGCTCGCAAGAGCCGGAGCGCGTTATCAAACTGGCGGTGGTCGGTCGCCCCAACGTCGGTAAATCGACGCTNNCGGTGGAGAAATTCAGCGTCATCAAAGCGCTGCAAGCCATCGAACAATCCCATGTCGCGGTGCTGGTGCTGGATGCGCGCCAAGGTATCAGCGATCAGGACGCCAGCCTGTTGGGCCTGATCCTAGACAGTGGCCGGGCGTTGGCGATAGGGGTCAACAAGTGGGATCGCCTCGACCCCGACATTCGTGCCCAGGTCAAAAGCGATCTCGACCGCCGGCTGGGTTTTCTCGATTTCGCCAAAATTCACTTCATTTCCGCCCTGCACGGCACCGGTGTAGGCGAACTGATCGGTTCGGTTCGAGAAGCCTATGCCGCCGCTACCCGCAAGCTGTCTACGCCGGAATTGACCCGCATCCTCGAAGAGGCTTTGGCCGCTCATCAACCGCCGCTGGTTCAAGGGCACAGCATCAAGCTGCGCTATGCCCATCAAGGTGGGCAAAATCCCCCGATGATCGTGGTTCACGGCAACCGNNCCACGTCCCGGATTCCTATCGGCGCTATCTGGCCGGCGTCTATCGCAAGCGACTGGATTTGTGGGGCACGCCGATTCGCATCGAATTTCGAGGTGGCGAAAATCCGTATCAACCCGCTGGAGGCCGAACCAGCCGGCCCAAGAGCGGCGGACGCCGGAAATCCGGTAAGTAGATCCGGGAAACTGCGAGGCGATCGGTTCGCACCAGCGGGATGCTGGGAGCGTTCGGCATCTCGTGGCTGGTATTTGTTATCTAATATTAGCGTATTATAATATATTAAATGAACGCCGATTTTCCTCTCGCACCGAAGTTATCGGGTTTGGGATCAAAACCGAATTTGCACCAGCGCCACGAACTCTCGATATGAACTCTCCACCTCCCGCGCCAGCCGCACCAGCCGCGACTACCGCTACGTCGCTTCGAAAAACCCATCGGCAGCAGCTCGAACATTTTCCGGTCGCAATCTTTTCGACGGTCATGGGCATGGCTGGCTTGGCGTTGGCGTGGTTAAAAGCGCATACCGTTTTGGGAATGCCGGCGTTGGTCGGCGAGGGACTGCGTGGCGCTACCAGCGCGCTTTTTGTCCTGCTGCTGGTGTTTTTCGGTTTGAAGGCCTTGCGTTACCCCCAAGCGATCAAACTGGAAATGCACCATCCGATCCGGGTCAATTTCATCCCGACCATATCGATTTCTTTGCTCTTGCTGGCAATCTGCTACCTCGAAGCGGCTCCCGAGATCGCATTTTGGTTGTGGGTTGCCGGTACGGCGTTGCATCTTGTCTTGACCTTAGCCATTTTCGGCAGTTGGCTTCACCATACCCATTACGAGATCAAACACGTCAATCCTGCTTGGTTCATTCCGGTGGTCGGCAATATCGTGGTGCCCGTGGCCGGAGTCAGATTCGCCTCGCCGGAGTTGTCGTGGTTCTTTTTCAGCATCGGTCTGGTATTCTGGATCGTATTGTTGACCGTCGTGCTGTATCGGTTGTTCTTTCACGAACCGTTGCCGGCGCGGTTGACGCCGACTTTGTTTATTTTGCTCGCACCGCCTTCGGTGGGTTTCGTCGCTTACGTCAATCTGACTGGCGAGGTGGACGTTTTTGCGCGCATTCTTTACTACACCGCGCTGTTTTTAGCGCTGCTGTTGGCCAGCAACGCCTTGCGTTTTTTACGGTTACCTTTTTTTATCTCCGCTTGGGCTTATTCCTTTCCCCTGGCCGCGCTGACGCTCGCTACCTTGGCGATGAGTGTGCGCTTATCCGTGCCCGGTTTTACCCTGTTTGGGTTCGGGTTGTTGGCACTGCTCAGCTTGGTGATTGCGGCATTGGTATCGCGGACTTTGTTGGCGGTTTGGCGCGGAGAGGTTTGCGTACCGGAATAGCTTATTGTTTATGAAAACTTTTCATCCATCATCTCTTCCAGAGAGGTATCATCATGCAAGTCAACGTTGGAACTCCCGATCGGATCGCTCGGATCATTGCGGGGTTGGTGTTGATCGCCTTGGCCGCCACGGGAACCGTGGGCTGGTGGGGTTGGATCGGCGTTGTGCCGTTGCTGACCGGCCTATTCCGATTCTGCCCTGTTTACCCATTGCTGGGTATCAACACCTGTAAAGCCGCTTCTTCCCAAAAGGGATCGATTGGATAAACGACCGTGAGCAGTAAATCGTTCAAACAGATTACTCAGGATATCAATCAAGCGCTCGTCGGTTTCCGCAAGGAAGCCGGTGGCACGATGATGGGTTTCGGTGCGATGGCGAAAGCAGCGATGGCGCCCGGTGCGTTGTCGGAGTTGCAAAAGGAATTGATCGCACTCGCCATCGGGGTCGCGATGCGTTGCGACGGTTGCATCGGTTTTCATATGAAGGCGCTGGTGCGCTTGGCCGTGACCCGCGAGCAACTCAATGAAACGCTGGCCGTCGCCGTGTATATGGGCGGTGGTCCGTCGCTGATGTATGCCGCCGAAGCCTTACGCGCGTATGAAGAGTTTAAGGATTGAGCGCTTTTCCGTTTTGCGAAGAGGGGGAGATTTCGGGATTGACCAGCTATTGTCTTTAGGTCGAACAACCTATCGATGAGGGCTGAATGGGCGTTTACTCCTTCTTCGCCGTGTTCGGCGGCGCCGGTTTGGGAGCTTGTCTGCGCTGGTGGTTGGGCGCTGCTCTCAACCCCATTTTCCCGACGGTGCCGCTTGGAACGTTGGCGGCGAATCTGCTCGGCGGCTATTTGGTGGGGGTGGCGGTGGCTTTTTTTTCCATCGGCACCAACCTGCCTCCCGAGTTACGCCTGTCGGTGATCACCGGCTTCATGGGTGGATTGACCACGTTTTCCACTTTTTCGGCCGAAGTCGTTACGCTTCTATCGCGCGGCCAGTTCGGCTGGGCGGTGGCGATGGCGGGTGCGCATCTGCTCGGGTCGCTGGCGTTGACCGCGCTGGGCATGCTGACGGTCGGGTGGCTGGCGCTTCGCTCTTGAGCAATTCGAGGCGCATTGCCAACTCCATTGGCCGCCGCCGCGCCGGCTGGGTTGCGGCGTCGGTCGGGTGCGATTGGCGGGAGGATCGGCGATGGACGGTTCGTTTCTGAGGTTCTACATCCGCGAAAACAAACGCCATCGCAGCAGGCTGCTGTGGGAGTGGTTGCTCGAACAGGGCAACCGGATGGGCATTCGCGGCGGTTCGGCGTTTCGCGCGATGGCCGGTTTTGGCCAGCACCATCGTCTGCACGAGGATCATTTTTTCGAGCTGGCAGGCACGCTGACCGTGGAGGTCGAGTTCATCGTGACCGAGGTCGAGGCACAGCAACTGCTCGATCTGCTACGGGACGAGAAAATCCGGGTGTTTTATGCCCAGATCCCGGCCCGGTTTGGCGCGACGCTGCCGGAACAGGGCGATTGATTTTCCGGCCCAATGACAAAGTCCATTTCGATGCTCCGGCCCAGAAGGGCGTGGCGATGGATATGGCGATCCTGTAAAGGTCAGCCGTCCAACTCGTCGATGATGGCCTGGATAAATTGGGCTGCTTGCGGGGATAAGTTCGAAAATTGGAAACCGGTGACGTAAGACCCGGGATTATCGTCTTCTTGGCTCCAGACGCTTGTGGCTTCGACCGGAAGCTCGCCTTTTTTTCCGCTTTCTAGGGAGATATCGAGAACGAGGTGAAAGCGAGCGTTGACCGGCATCGGTTTGTCGCTCAAAAGTCGTAGCCCTCCCATGCCGATATCGAGAATTTGCCCCAATGAGGAGTCGCTTTCCTGATCGCGGACTTCCAGGTAGAACATGACGCTGTAACGTTCGTACTCGCGCCTTTCGTTTTCGCTCCAATCATTCTCTATCATTAATCTTCTCGTTAAGCCGATGATTTTGGTGATGACGGGATCGTATCGGACCGTCGGCGCGGGGTAAGGCGAAGCCGCCAAAGCTTTACCCTGCTTAGAGCGTTTACTGACGAGATCGTCGAAAATTGTAATGGGTGCGGTGGCTCGCCGTCTATGGCGGAACGACCGTTGGCGCTACACTTCCCGCCCCGATCCTCCCTTGCGCGATTGTTTTCTACCATGTGTTTTTCACCATGATCGACCTTGTTCTGGTCGCTGGCGTGGACGAAGCGGGGCGCGGTCCGTTGGCTGGTCCCGTCGTGGCCGCCGCTGTCGTGCTCGATCCCGCTCGCCCGATCACCGGCTTGGCCGATTCCAAAAAACTCGGCGCTGCCCGGCGCGAATACCTGGCGGACGCAATCCGCGCCGAAGCGTTGGCTTGGGCGCTAGGCCGTGCCGATGTCGCCGAAATCGACCGGCTCAACATTTTACAGGCGACGCTGTTGGCGATGCGGCGGGCGGTTGCGGCCTTGCCGGTCGTTCCGCTCAAGGTGTTGGTGGACGGCAATCGTTGTCCGCCGCTGAACTGTCCCTGCGAGGCCATCGTCAAGGGCGACGCCACCGTGCCGGCGATCAGCGCAGCCTCGATTCTGGCCAAGGTCGCGCGGGATGCGGAACTGCGCGAACTGCACGACCGTTATCCGCAGTACCATTTCGCCCGCCACAAGGGCTATCCGACCGCGGAACATCTGGACGCCCTGCGTCGCCACGGCCCCTGTCCGGCACATCGCCGTTCCTTCGCTCCCGTCGCTGCCTTGCTGCAGACCGCCATCGAGATCCGGCCATGACCGCGCCGTTCGTGCACTTGCGCTTGCACACCGAATATTCCTTGGTGGACGGGCTGATCCGCATCAAAAATTTGGTCAAGCAAGCCGTCGCGTCGGGTATGCCCGCCGTGGCGGTGACGGACATGAGCAACCTGTTCGCTCTGATCAAGTTTTACAAGGCGGCGCTGGGTGCCGGAATCAAGCCGATCATCGGCGTGGAAGCGTGGGTGCAGCGAAACGAAGAACCGGCCCGGCTGGTGCTGTTGTGTCAAAACTTGAACGGCTATCACAATCTTACCCGGCTGGTGAGCCGCAGCTTTCTCGAAGGTCAGCAGCGGGGCGTTCCGATCATCGACCACGCTTGGCTGGCCGGGAATACGGATGGCTTGATTGCCCTGTCCGGCGGTCGCGAAGGCGAGCTGGGGCGGGCTTTGCTGAACGATCAAGCCGGTCAGGCGCAGGCTAAGCTGGCCGACTGGCGGAGACTGTTCCCCGATCGCTTCTATCTAGAGGTGCAGCGTACTGGTCGCCCGCAGGAGGAGATGTATCTGGAAGCGGCCGTGGATTTGGCGGCAGTGACCGGAACGCCGATGGTGGCGACCAATGAAGTTTGCTTTCTGCGGCGCGAAGATTTCGAAGCGCACGAGGCCCGGGTGTGCATCCACGACGGCACGACCTTGGACGACTCGCGCCGGCCGCGCCGCCATAGCGAGCAACAGTATTTGCGCGCTCCGGCGGAAATGGCGGAGCTGTTCGCCGATCTGCCGGAGGCGCTGGAAAACAGCGTCGAAATCGCCCGTCGCTGCAATCTGCGCCTGGAGCTGGGCAAGAACGTGTTGCCCGATTTTCCGATACCGGACGGCATAACCACCGACGCCTACTTTTCGACCCAGGCTTGCGCCGGTCTGGAGCAGCGGTTGCGGCGTCTGTTCGATCCCGCCGCGCCCGATTTCGCCGAACGCCGCCGACCCTACGACGAGCGGCTGGAAGAGGAATTGGGCGTTATCGTGCAGATGGGGTTTCCCGGCTATTTTCTGATCGTCGCCGACTTCATCGAGTGGGCGCGCGGGCACGGTGTGCCGGTCGGGCCGGGGCGCGGTTCCGGCGCCGGTTCGCTGGTCGCCTACGCGCTCGGCATCACCGACCTGGACCCCCTGGCCTACGATTTGCTCTTCGAGCGTTTCCTGAATCCCGAGCGGGTGTCGATGCCGGATTTCGATATCGATTTCTGCATGGAGGGTCGCGACCGGGTCATCGAGTACGTCGCCCAGCGTTATGGCCGCGACCGGGTTTCGCAGATCGCCACCCACGGCAGCATGGCGGCCAAGGCGGTNNGTGCTGGGCCATCCCTACGGCTTCGTGGATCGCATTGCCAAGCTGATTCCGTTCGAGATCGGCATGACGCTCGACAAAGCCGTCGAGCAGGAAGCGGAACTGCGCCGCCTGTACGAGAGCGACGAAGAAGTGCGGACTCTGATCGAGCTGGCCCGCAAGCTGGAGGGATTGGCGCGCAACGTCGGCAAACACGCCGGCGGCGTGGTGATCGCACCGTCTGCGCTGACCGATTTTTCGCCGCTGTACTGCGAAGAAGGCGATGCTAGTCTGGTCACGCAGTTCGACAAGGACGACGTAGAAGCGGCCGGGCTGGTGAAGTTCGATTTTTTGGGTTTGCGGACGCTGACGATCATCGATTGGGCGGTCCAGACCATCAATCGGCAACGCGAAGCCGCAGGCGAAGCGCCGCTCGACATCGCCGCGATTCCGCTGGATGATGCCAGGACGTTCGATTTGCTGAAACGCCATCAAACCACGGCGGTGTTCCAGTTGGAATCCAGCGGCATGAAAGACCTGATCCGCCGCTTGCAACCGGACTGCTTCGAAGACATCGTGGCTTTGGTGGCGCTGTTCCGGCCAGGTCCGCTGCAATCGGGCATGGTGGACGACTTCATCGACCGCAAGCACGGCCGCGCTCGCATCGAGTATCCCCATCCGGGCTTGGCGACCATTCTCAGGCCCACCTACGGCGTCATCCTCTATCAAGAACAGGTGATGCAGATCGCCCAGGTGTTGGCGGGCTACACGCTGGGCGGGGCAGATTTATTGCGTCGCGCGATGGGCAAGAAGAAACCCGAGGAGATGGCCAAGCAGCGCGAAACGTTCGTCAAGGGGGCGATCGAGCGCCAGGTCGAATCCGAAACGGCTTCTTATATATTCGACTTGATGGAGAAATTTGCCGGATATGGCTTTAACAAGAGCCATAGCGCCGCCTACGCTCTCGTTTCCTACCAGACCGCCTGGCTGAAAGCGCACTATCCGGCCGCGTTCATGGCGGCGGTGCTGTCTTCGGACATGGACAAGACCGACAAGGTGGTCGTGTTCGTGGAGGAATGCCGCCGGATGAATCTCAAGCTGGCGACACCGGATATCAATGCGTCGGAGTACCGCTTCACGGTCGGTGCACCCGGCGAAATCCGCTACGGCTTGGGCGCGATCAAGGGTGTCGGCGAGACCGCCATCGAAAGCTTGGTGGAGGAGCGGCGACGGGGCGGGCCGTATCGCGACGTGTTCGACTTGTGTCAGCGGGTAGACTTGCGCAAGCTCAACCGCCGGGCATTGGACGCGTTGATTCGTTCCGGCGCTTTCGATCCGCTCGGCCCCAACCGGGCGACGCTGGCGGCGCAGTTGCCCGAAGCCTTGCAACTGGCCGAGCAACATTCCCGCAACGACGCCGCCGGCCAGAACGATTTATTCGGCTTGGCCGCTGCCGGAAAAACTTCGGCCCGACTGGCCCGCGTTACTGGAGTGTCCGACAACCCGGCCGGCCTGCCGGGTTACGCGACAACGCCATCCGCCGAACGCCGGACGGAGAGCATTCGGCGCGAATGGGACGAGGCGGAGCGATTGCGTGGCGAGAAAGAGACTCTGGGCATTTATCTGACCGGCCATCCCATGGCCCGGCTGGCGGTGGAACTGACCGGCCTCAACGTCGCTCGCTTGCGCGATTTGGTCGAGAACGGCGGTACCTTGCGGCGGAACGGCGACCGTTCGATACTGATCGCCGGACTGGTGGTAAGCCTGCGCACCCGCAACGCCAACCGGGGTGGCCGAATCGCTTTCGTGACCTTGGACGATGGCGGAGGGCGGTTGGAAATCCGTATCTTTCCGGAGATGTACGAGCGGCACCGGCAGTTGATCGCCGAAGACGCCATTTTGCTGGTACAAGGTGCGTTGGGCTGGGACGAGTTCAGTCAGACCACGCGCTTGAACGTCGAGCGGGTGCTGGATATGGACAGCACGCGCGCTGAATACGCGCGCCGGCTGGTGATGCGGCTCGATAAACGGCAGGGCGAGACGGGCGTGGTGAGGCAACTGGCGGATATCCTGGCGGCGCATCGCACCGGTGGCCGTTGCGCCGTCTGGGTAGATTATGCCGGGGCCGGTGCACGGGTAGAATTGGCATTCGGTTCGAGTTGGCAGATCAGGCCCAGCGAAGCCTTGCTCGAACGGTTGCGCGGCTTGATTGGTGCGGATGCCGTGCAACTGCGGTACGAGCAGCAGTCGAGCGTGGAACGCAATAACCCAAGCTAACCTGGCCCGAAAATGGCTGCTCTCGCCCCGGCCGTTGCGCGGAGAACGGTGGCTGATCGTTTCAATGATGCAAAATCTGGCTTAAAAACAGCTTGGTCCGGTCCGACTGGGGATTGGTGAAGAACTCCTCGGGTGGATTCTGTTCGATGATTTCGCCACCGTCCATGAAGATGACCCGGTGAGCGACGGTTTTGGCGAAACCCATCTCGTGGGTGACGCAAATCATGGTCATACCGTCTTCGGCTAACGCCACCATAGTATCCAACACTTCCTTGATCATCTCCGGGTCCAGCGCTGAGGTCGGTTCGTCGAACAACATGATCTTGGGATTCATGCACAGGCTGCGGGCGATGGCGACGCGCTGTTGTTGGCCACCGGACAATTGGCCCGGATACTTGCCCGCTTGTTCGGGAATCTTGACGCGTTCCAAGTACTGCATCGCGATGTCTTCGGCCTGCTTGCGCGGTAGCTTGCGCACCCAGATCGGAGCCAGCACGCAATTTTCCAGTACCGTCAGGTGCGGAAACAGGTTGAAGTGCTGGAACACCATGCCGACTTCGCGACGAATGCGTTCGATCTGCTTCACGTCGTTGCTCAATTCCTGCCCGTCTACGACGATTCGGCCGCGCTGGTATTCTTCCAGCCGGTTGATGCAGCGGATAGTAGTCGATTTGCCGGAGCCAGATGGACCGCAAACCACGATGCGCTCGCCCTTGCGAACGGTCAGGTTGATATCCTTTAGAACGTGAAAAGCGCCGTACCATTTGTGGATGCCTTCCATCTGGATCATCGCTTGATCGGAAAGCAGCGTGCGGGCGGGAGAAGGGGACAATTCGGACATCGGGCAAATTCCTAGCGCTTGTGACCGGTGTGGAGGCGTTTTTCCAAGTGCTGGCTGTAGCGGGACATGCCAAAGCAGAACAGCCAGTACACGATGGCGGCGAACACGTAACCCTCGGTGGAAAAACCCAGCCATTCTGGATTGGTGGTGGCGTTGTGGACGATGTTCATCAAATCGAACAGCCCGATAATCAGCACCAGCGAGGTATCTTTGAACAAGGCGATGAGCGTGTTGACGATGCCGGGTATAACCAGTTTCAACGCTTGCGGCAACACGATTAATCCCATCGTCTTCCAGTAACCCAAACCCAAAGCGGCGGCGGCTTCGGTCTGGCCCTTGGGGATCGCCTGCAAGCCGCCGCGCACCACTTCGGCCATGTAGGCAGCTTGGAACAGGGTGACGCCGATCAGCGCTCGCAGCAACTTGTCGAAATTCGTGCCGGCCGGCAGGAACAGCGGCAGCATGACCGAAGACATGAACAGCACCGTAATCAGGGGCACGCCGCGCCAGAATTCGATGAACGTTACGCATAGCGTCTGAATGGCCGGCATTTGCGACCGTCGGCCCAGCGCCAGCAACACCCCCAGCGGCAAGGCGGCGGTCATGCCGACTCCTGCGATCACCAAGGTCAGCAATAATCCCCCCCACTGGCTGGTGTCCACCGCCGGCAGACCGATTGCTCCGCCCGTGAGCAACGCGAAAGCGAAGATCGGGTAAATTGCCAACAACCCCAAACCCAAGCGGATTTTGATCTTGTTGGGTACGGTGCGCACGAACAGCGGCGCGGCGCCGAAGATCAGCAGCAAAACGGTGGCGTTGACTCGCCAGCGCTGATCGCTCGGGTAGAAGCCGTACATGAACTGATCGAAATGAACCCGAATGAACGCCCAGCAAGCGCCGCCGTTCGTCGCACAAGCTTCGCGATCATCGCCGCTCCAGGTCGCATCCAGGAAGGCCCAGCGCAACAGCGGCGGGAGAGCGGAGTAGAGCAGATACAGCGCCAGGATGGTCAGCGCGGCGTTCAGCGGCGAAGAAAACAAATTGCGCCGCAACCAGCCGAAGGTACCAACGGTGTTGGATGGCGGTTGCGAGCCGGGGCGGGAAACGCGAATTTCGGCCATATCCTATCGCTCCACCAAAGCCACGCGACGGTTGTACCAGTTCATCAGCAACGAGATCAGCAAGCTGATGGTCAGATAAACCGCCATCGTGATAGCGATGCATTCGATGGCTTGGCCGGTTTGGTTGAGCACGGTGCCGGCGAAGGCCGAAACCAGGTCCGGATAACCGATGGCAGCGGCCAGCGAAGAGTTTTTGGTCAGGTTCAGATACTGGTTGGTCAGCGGCGGAATGATGACCCGCAGCGCNNCCGGCGCGGACGATTTCGGCGATAAAGGCGGCGGTGTAGATGGAAAGCGCCAGCAGCAGCGAAGCCATTTCCGGGATCACTACCCAGCCGCCCTGGAAATTAAAGCCGCGCAATTCAGGAAATTGCCAAACCAGCGGCGAACCGGTCAGCCAGAACGTCAGCAGCGGCAGACCGAGCAGTAGCGCGAGCGAGGCCGGCAGGACGGGGAACTGCTGGCCGGTCGCCAT
>DEHU01000179.1:11318-11443 GCA_002352125.1 Competibacteraceae bacterium UBA2792
GATTCCGAACGCCGCCAGCACCCAACCGAAACCGGGTTGGTATTGCGGGGCGGGGAGATACAAGCCACGAATATTGAGGAATATCGCGTCGCCCAAGCTTAGGCTTTGGCGCGGGGCCGGCATCG
>DEHU01000157.1 GCA_002352125.1 Competibacteraceae bacterium UBA2792
ATCAAGCGCGGCAAGGGCGTCGGCTTCGCCGGCATCGAAAACGCGCTGTTCTTCGCCGACAACACCCGGATGGTCTACGGCGACGCGCAAAAAGTCGCGGCGGGCCTGATCCAAGGCATCAAGGATCTCGGCTAAAACTCGTCGCAGTTTGCGGCATCATCGCAAGGCGGCCTACGGGCCGCCTTGTTTTTTCGGGGTTGAAAGAACCCGGCCTTACGGCCGGGCTCCAGTTTTAACGACGGTCAATGCGCCGGCAGGTCGATGCGCACCGTGTCGCGCAGCACGCCATCCAGGCCGCCGAACACGGTCAACCGTTCGACCTTATCGACCACCTTCTCCAGCGCCTCCAGTTCCTTGAGCCGCAGCAGCAGGGGGTTCTCTTCCATGAGCTTCGCCGTGTTGAGCAGCGAGCGGGTGGCGGCGGTTTCCTCGCGCCGGCGGATGACGTTGGCCTGCGCCACCTTCTCCGCCTGCACCACCTGGTTGAGAATGTCCTTCATCTCGCCCGGCAGGATCACGTCCTTCAAGCCGACCGTCTCCAGTTCCAGACCGTGCAGCCGGATCTTCTCGACTGCGTAATCCCACACCGCCCGGTCCAGTTCGTCCTTGTCACCGAGCAACACGTCCAAAGTGCGAGTACCGATAGTCTGGCGCAGACCGAACTGCAAGGTCCGGTACAGGTAGTCGCCGACGTTGCCCAGCTCGGCGCGGGCCTTTACCGGATCGGCGATCCGGTAGACCGCCGACAGATTCACCCGCAGGCTGACCTTGTCCTTGGTCAAGATTTCCTGGCCGGAAACTTCCAAGGTCTGCAAGCGCAGGTCCACCGACTCCACCTTCACCGCGCGATTGAACCGCCAGAAGGCGTGCAAGCCGGGCGACAGGGTGCGCGCCAGTTCACCGTCTACCAGCAACAGGCCGACGTGGTTATCCTCGATCTCGGCGACCTGAATAAAGCCGGTCAGATTCTTGGCCAGGGCCGCCGACGGCCGCGCCAACAGGGTGGCGTGCATCCGCGACAGGGCGTAATCGGTGGCGATGTCGATCAGCTCGACCCGTACCTCCACCGGACCCCGCCAGTAGACCCGACGGGTCGCGGGCGGCAACACGCCCTCCAGCCGGCCGTTCTTGTAGATCAGGCCAACCTGCCGGTCGCCGGTCTCGATCACTTGAAAATGGCGTTCGATCAGTCCCGCATCCGCCTTCAACAGCACGTCCAGCCAGGGGTGATCGAATTCGGCCACGGTCAGGTCGTAACGCTGCACCTCGTGGCGGTTCAGCGGATCGAGCCAGCGGTAAATGCCCGGTTCCAGAATAGCCGCCAACCGGCGGTCGTACAGGTGGAGCCCACGCTCGTTCTGGGCGATCACGATTCGCTTGTAACCCAACATCTTGGTTCTCCTTGTGAAATTCGAGTGCATTCTTCCTGTTCCGCCGCAATCCGGCGGGCGAGCGTGGCGTGTTGCTTGTCGGCGCCGTTTCCGGCCCGCCACCGCCGAGCGTCAGGATGTCATCGAGACCTGCTCCTGCCGGTTGGTTGATAAAAGGGTTTAAAGGGTTGGGAGCACACCCCACACCCCCGCAGCGGACGACAGGTCGATGCCGGATCGATGACCGGCGGGCCTCGCGCAGCGGCCAGCGTCCTTGCTGGCCAGGACCGCGCTCGGCTGGCCGATCATGACTTCAGCCCGATTCCCCATCGCGCGAGACCGCGCGGGCGTTGCGGGCCGGCAGCCGTCCCGATGCCGAGGCACCGGGCACGCTACCGCCCGCCGGGGCAGCTCCCGGGGTACTACAGTCAATGGAGCGGATTCGAACCGCAAGCCTGTTTAGGGCTTTATCCATGGTGGAAAAGGAGGGAGTCGAACCCTCGGCCGTCTGATTATGAGTCAGATGCTCTACCAGCTGAGCTACTTTCCTCGCTTCGAAGTCCCATCGTCCGCCCGACACACGCCGTGCGATGGTTAGCGTTAGCGCGCCGGACCGGCGTTTGAACCAGAACCGCTGTGCGGCGACAGGCTTGCTTCGAACTTTGCCGGCGGCGATTTCAAAATCTTTCCGCCGGACGCCAGACAACAAAAAACCCCGGAAGGCTGGCCGCCGACCGGGGTTTGGTATTCCCGCTCGGAAGGTCGCCTCGCGCGGACCTCCCGAGCCTATGTTCTCGTCAGGTCCGCATCAAATCCATCGTTGGCGCGCAAAGATGCGCTGTCAGCATTGGCTGGCCGACAATGGATGAGAGGTTGAAGTTGCGCTGGTTTCTATTCATGGGGGGCGGATTATAGGCGGGAAAACCGGCAAGTCAAGCCCGTTGGGAAATTTTAAAGAAACAGGAGATCCCACGGCAAAGTAGTGGGATCTCCTGTTTCTTTAATCCGACGACTAACAGGACGGTGCCGACACGTTTGAGAACAGGAGCGCTCTAGGTATCCGTAGGACTGCTAACGATCAGCTTGCCAATGGTGGCCTCTCCTCAATTTCCGAATTGCCGAGCGGTGGCGCGGAGCCGCCATTGGGTGCAGCGCCTGGTTAGCCGTTCCTCGGTCGAAGAAATATCGAAACCGCAACGGCCAGCAATCCCGCTGCGAGAGCTGCTGCCGGCACCAGGTGCAGGGATGCTTGTTGCAAAGAAAACGCGGGTGGCATCCCGAAGATGGCGGCGGCAGATTGCGCGTCACGAAACTGAGCAGCTTTCAACAGCGCGGCCAGGAGCCCCGCAACCAGCATCGGAAGAAGCGCGATCATCCATCGCGCCGCCCTGGAGTAGCGTCGGAGGCAGCAACCTGTCGCTGTGGCCAATCCGGCACACGCACAGAGGAAGAGAGCAAACATGGCAAGCGCGGCGAATGGCTCCGTGGGAGAAAAGACACTCAATCGCTGTCCGGGAGGCATCACCAGATGCTGCAATCCCGACATCAACGGCCAAGAGCAGACCGCAGCCACAATGATGGAGGAAATAATCGCGATTAGGTTACGCATGTGTTCTCGGCCAAAATTTGAGTTAGCCGGAGGGCAAAAGCAGAGCGAAGCGCCGCTTTTACCCTCCCGTGTTGAGCAATTTGTTAGCCGTCATTTCCATCGGGTAGTGGCGCAAAAACGAATGTNNGTACTGCCATGAATCTGAACATTCTATTTTGAACCACTACCCACCTCTTCCTCCATCGCTATAACGTGGAGCGTTTGAATATTCTAAATTGAGCCATTACCCTCAGATGCGAGCGCAAGCGAGTTGGTTGCATGTGTTTGTTAGCGTTCGATTGATTCATGCCGCTTTGGATAGCGTTCGATTTACAATATGCCAAAATATTGACGTTTGCTCGTGCTTCTATTCAAAAAATCTTCAAAAAAACCAGCTTCGTTTAATGGGACAGGATATGCGCTAACGGGGCGGCGGGCGAAGCGAGCGGCACTTTAGGCGGTCGGCTGCAATTTTGTTGGACAGTACTCACGCCGGAGTTCGCAGGCGTTCCGCAAACTCTTTCGCTGAAGACAGACGCTGTTTTTCGCCAGCGATTGCGTCCTTGATAACAGGATCAACCCAGCTTAGTTCTGGACGGTACTGTGCAATAGTCCGGTAGTTTGCAGGGTCTGGTTTCTGACCGAGCACAGCTTCGTAAAGCATTACACCACAAGCGTATATATCCTGAAGAGCACTCCTTCTTTTCGGGTCAGCAAGCACCTCAGATGGAATATAACCTAAAGTGCCGACGACGGCTGTTGTCAGACTAGTTGAACTCATTTCGTCAAGCAGGTAAGCCGACCCAAAATCTAGAATTACTGGTTGTGTATCAGTTTTTCGGACGAGAATATTCGACGGCTTGAGGTCGCGATGCAGGACGCCGTTTTCATGTGCATGGGTTAGCCCTCCAAGAACCTCCGAAAACAACTTAACGATGACGTCAAAATCAGCCTTAGCACACCTAGTTCTAATGTCCAACCCCCGAATAAGCGGCATCAAGATGTAAGGTTTACCTTCGGTCGTTAGCCCGGCCTCCACGTATTGTACGATCACCCTGTGCTCCAACAACTGTATTGCCTTCACTTCTCGCTGAAAACGTTTGACCGCCTTGCTTCTATCAGATACGAAAGGACTTGGGTCCAATAACTTGATGGCAAACTCAAAATCCGAGATCGTCGTCGAACGAATAGCTTTGAAGACAACTCCGTAGCCTCCCTCTCCAAGCTTTTCACCAAGCTGTAGACGCTGAACTAACTCGCTAGGTGAGCTGTCTTCGTCAAGTCCGGCGATGATCACCGAATCTCTATCCGCTGTCTCAAGCGCGCCATCCGGTGAAACACTCACCGGTACCTCGTGCTTTTTGAGAATATTGTTAAGAGTAGAGTGCGGTGGTACCTGAACGCCCCAGTCTTCGGCTGTACGGAGCGCGCTCCACATCGAATCCATAAAGAACGCCACGTCCTCCGACCGCTCCCTCATGTTGCGGAGCAGGTCGTCAGTTGCCCAGTTAAAACTCGAACTCTGACCAGTTCCGCCAAAGGCAACTTGAAACGACTCGATCCTCCCTTTCGTGCCGCCAGCGACTTTTTCTAGAACGTCGTAGAAATCATGAACTGCGCTAATTGGAAGTCCGTACCCGAGGCCATCAAACTTCGAATCGCCTGGCAGCTTAAGACTAGTTCTGTAGCGCTCACCCATGTTTGATTGCAACTTCTACTCTGTCTAACGGGGCTGCGGATAAGCCACGAGGACGAAAACGCCAAAGGCGTTGACAGCCGATGACGGCTTGATCCGCGTGGTTGTGCGGCGCTTCGCGCCCGCGACAACGTTGGACGTAACGGGCGCCGGAGCGCAGCGGAGGGAACCAAAATGTGTAGCATTTTGGCGTCCTGTTGACGGACTGGTTAGGGCTCTGCATCGGGTTCGTACTTTGGGAGCAGATGACCAAAAATGAAGGCGATGTATCTGGATATGGCAATCTCAGCACCGTGCTCAAGCACCTCTTGATAGGGAAGCTCACTCTCAAGCCCAACGAACAGTTCGCGAAGATCACTCTCCGTAACTTCGTGGCCGTACCTATGTGCCAGTTTGTTGCGCAAAGAGTTTAGCTTTCGGAGAGACCCAACCACGTAGTCTGGGATTAGTGGCCAATTATCTGCCAGGCACAATTTAGATGAAATAACCAGCTTTTGGTCGAAGGTAAGGCGGGCAGAAAGAACCGCTTCAGCGTTTTGGCCGAGACATAGCTGAATGAGTTGCTCCAGCAGACTCTCCACGAATAGATGGCCTTGAAGAATGGCGCCAAGGACTTTGTCGTCAGCAGCCAATCTCCTGCTCAGTTCTGGAAGGTATTTGTAGCGAAGCTCAGTTTGTTTTAGGAGCTTCGATCTGAGAGACGTGTCGCTCATTAGAGCCCTAACGGCAACCATCAGCGGCGCGCGCCTTTGGCGCGTCCGCTGGATGGTTTTGTTATGCGAAATTTATTTGACATACATTTTAAGTATTGAATGGGTCTCATACGGTTTAAAAGCATCGCATAGCTTATAGATTAGGCTTTCAGGCATTGGATTTTCAAGGTTTTCCAGAAAAACATACCGTTTGTGATCTTCTTCCGCCTTTGTTTCAAAGTTAACTATACATAGATTGTATTCACTATCTCTTCTAAATTTTCCATCGTCTTTCAGAACGCCTAATCTGTGTCTTTCCCCTTCAAATGAATTTTCGTGAAATACAATATCTCCACGCTTGCCATAAAAAGCAGGATAAATAACGCCGCTATGTATTCCATCTACATGATTACAGGTGTTAGGAAGGCACTCCAGTGACTTTGTGAACATCATATTTCTAAATGATATTACTAACACCTTATATGGAAACTCTTTAACTTGCCTGGATGTCTTCTTTTTTCTAATTTTATCTGCAATTTTCTCTACATCTGTAGTTCCATAGGGTTGACTCTCGTGCATTGTTGAAAAAACTCCACCATTTGGATTCTCTTTTTTCCATGTTTTAAGTTTTCTATTTGTACCTTCTATCGATTTGTTTTTTTGTTTTTCAGAGTCGGCTGCTTCATTAACTGAAACGCACTCAAAAACTATTTGGTTTTCATCAAGGGACGCCAAAAAATCAGGGGTAACTCCGTCGTTTGTTTCATCCAGGAATCTACCGAACTCAAATGCGGGTTGCATGACTACTATTTCATTAATGAAATTTTGCAAATTTACATTTTTTCTTTCATCTTTGAACCGCTGCAATCTTTCCATGCTTATGCAGTCCTTATTGACGGCATCTCTAAAGCAACGCTCTATATAGTCACTTTCAGTTTCATCTGAAGTGCTGTAAAGAATGCTAAAAAATGGATTAATTGTAGCTCGCTTTGCCAGGGCTCCTTGCTCGGATTTTAAAGATTCTACATACTCATCGCCAAGCATTTCAAAAAGCGTTGGAAACCTTGATTTTATTTCCTCCATATCTCTCATTGTTTCACCCTTTGACAATGTGTAAGCGGCTGTTTAGCGCATAACAAATGATTATATGGTTTCCGCCTATCTGCAAAAATCTGTCGGGACTCAGAACAAGCATTTAATTTTGCTTATTTTTAATAGCGCTTATCACGCGCCCCACATCACATCAAACATCCAAGTTCAGCACATCCAAAGCGTTCTGCTCGATAAAATCCCGGCGGGGTTCGACCTGATCGCCCATCAGGGTGGTGAAAATCTCGTCGGCGGAGATAGCGTCTTCGATGCGGACTTGAAGTAGCCGGCGGGTCGCGGGATTCATCGTGGTTTCCCACAGTTGTTCCGGATTCATCTCGCCCAAACCCTTGTAGCGCTGGATATGCTGGCCGCGTTTCGCTTCCTCCATCAACCAATCCATCACCTCGCGAAACCCCCGCACCGACCGAACCCGCTCGCCGCGCCGCACCTCGGCGCCGCCGTCGAACAAGCCCGCCAGCCTGACGCCAAACCGGCTCAGGCTGGCATACTCGGAAGATCTGAAGAAATCCGCGCCCAGCCAAATGTGCCGATCCAGGCCGTGAGTACGGCGCGTGACGGTCACGCCGTGGCCCTCGCTGTCGGTTTGCGGTTCAACGACAAACCGGTAAACGGAGCGATCATCCGCGCCAGCGTTCAAGCGTTCGACCAAGGTATTGGCCCACTCGCCCACCCAAGCACCATCGTGCAACCGGTCGCCATCCAGCGGCGGCAAATGGATCAATTGTTCGAGCAATGCACCATCGTAACGGCGGGACAAGCGCTCGATCACCGCCATCGCCGCCATGTGGCCACGCGCCAAATCCTCTAGCCCCTTGCCGGTCAACGGCTCGGCATCGCCCCTAGAGATCAGGGCCGCGCCGTCCAAAGCGGCTTGCAACAGATTTTCGGACAATTCCGTATCGTCCTTGACGTATTGCTCCTGCTTGCCTTTCTTGACTTTGTACAGCGGCGGCTGGGCGATGTAGATGTGGCCGCGCTCGACCAGCTCGGGCATCTGGCGGTAGAAGAAGGT
>DEHU01000047.1 GCA_002352125.1 Competibacteraceae bacterium UBA2792
GGCATCGCCACCGCTGCCGGTTGCCAACTGGTCGCGGCTTGCGATCTGGCGGTCGCGTCCGACAACGCTCGTTTTGCGACCTCCGGTATCAACGTCGGTCTGTTTTGCTCCACGCCCGGTGTGGCGCTGAGCCGGAATCTGGGCCGCAAACAGGCTTTGGAGCTGTTGCTGACCGGCGATTTCATCGACGCGCCGACCGCCTTGCAACAGGGGTTGGTGAACCGGGTGGTTCCGCTCGACCAGTTGGACGCCGCCGTCTGGCAATTGGCCGATGCCATTCGCAGCAAATCGCCGCTGGCCATCACCGTGGGCAAGGAACTGTTCTACAAGCAATTGGAGATGGGGCTGGAAGCGGCCTATGCTTGTGCTAGCGAAACCATGGCCTGCAACATGAACAGCGAGGATGCCCGCGACGGGATTGATGCCTTCATCGCCAAACGCAAACCACCGGCATGGAAAGGTTGTTGAACGGCCACGCGAATATCATAACTGACCATAAACTATCCACCAGAGGACCGCATCGTGACGAACGCCAAAACACATAACGCTTATGCAATGAATCTGGATCAGAATGCCGCCAATTTCGTACCGCTGACCCCACTGACCTTCATCGAGCGCGCCGCTTCGGTTTATCCCCACCACACCGCCGTGGTCCACGGTCCGGTTCGGCGCAATTGGGCGGAGACTTACGCCCGATGTCGGCGATTAGCCTCGGCGCTCCAGCGGCGCGGCATCGGTCTGGGTGATACGGTGGCGGCCATGCTGCCCAACATTCCCGAGATGTTCGAGCTGCACTTTGGCGTGCCGATGAGCGGTGCCGTGTTGAACACCATGAACATTCGGTTGGACGCCGAAACCATCGCGTTCATGCTCGAACACGGCGAGGCCAAAATTCTGATCACCGACCGCGAGTTTTCGGAAACCATCGGCAAGGCGTTGCGGCTGATCCAAATCCAGAAACGGCCGCTGGTGATCGACGTCGACGATCCGCAGTTCATCGGCGGCGAGAAACTGGGGCAACTGGATTACGAGACATTGCTGGCCGAAGGCGATCCGGAGTTCGCTTGGCAAAACCCCGCCGACGAATGGCAGGCTATCACCCTCAATTACACTTCCGGCACCACCGGCAATCCGAAGGGCGTGGTTTACCACCATCGCGGCGCCTATTTGAATGCGATTTGCAACGCCATGGTCTGGAACATGGGCCTGCACCCTGCCTATCTGTGGACCTTACCGATGTTCCATTGCAACGGCTGGTGTTTTCCCTGGACGATCGCGGCTACCGTCGGCACCAATATCTGTCTGCGCCAGGTTCGCGCCGACATGGTTTTCGACCTGATCAAACGGGAGAAGGTCAGCTACTTCTGCGGTGCGCCGATCGTGCTCAACACGCTCAAGAACGCCCCGGACGAGATGAAAGCCGGTATCGATCACCCGGTGAAAGTGATGACCGCCGGTGCAGCACCGCCGGCGGCAGTGATCGAAGGCATGGAACAGATGAATTTCGAAGTCACCCACGTCTACGGCTTGACCGAAACCTATGGGCCTGCGGTGGTATGCGCTTGGCACGACCATTGGAACGAGCTGACACTGACGGAACGGGCGGCGCTCAAATCGCGGCAAGGCGTGCGCTATCCGATGCTGGAAGAATTGATGGTGGCCCATCCCCAGACCCTGGAGCCGGTACCGAAAGATGGCCAGACCATCGGCGAAATCTTCATGCGCGGCAACAACGTCATGAAGGGGTATCTGAAAAATCCCGGCGCCAGCAAGGAGGCGTTCGAGGGGGGCTGGTTCCACAGCGGCGATCTGGCAGTCTGGCACGAAGATGGCTACATCGACATCAAGGACCGTTCCAAGGACATTATCATCTCCGGCGGCGAGAACATTTCCACCATCGAGGTCGAGGACGTGCTGTACCGGCATCCGGCGATCATGGAGGTGGCGGTGGTGGCGCGGCCCGACGAGAAATGGGGCGAAACACCTTGTGCGTTCGTGACCGTTAAGTCGGGCATGGAACACGTCACGGAAGAGGAGATTATCGAGTTCTGCCGCTCCCAGTTGGCGCGGTTCAAAGTGCCGAAGACCGTGGTGTTTGGCCCACTGCCCAAGACTTCGACCGGCAAGATGCAGAAGTACATCCTGCGCGAGCGGGCCAAAGCGATTTAAGAGATCGTTGCGCTGTTACAGTACAGCGGGGAGTCGCATCGGGCATAACAAAAATCCCTTCCCCAAACGGAGAAGGGATTCATTACAACAAGTTCGACCGTTCCGTTCCCACTCACCCCACGGCGCAAAACCGCAAGCGAGTGGGAGAAAGCTGGTTTAATGCTGCCCGACCGCCCGCCGGACTTCTTCCAGCGAGTTAGGATCGTCCAGGGTGGACAGATCGCCTGGATCGCGCCCTTCAGCCAGCGCCTGGATCGAGCGCCGCAGCAGTTTGCCGGAACGGGTCTTCGGCAGTGCGCTGACAAAGTGGATTCTGTGCGGTTTGGCCACTGCACCCAACAACTCCTGCACCTTGGCGATGACTTCCTTCTCCAACCGCTCGGTGGCGCCCGCTTCGCTCAACTGCGTCGGGTCTTTCAGCCGGCAGAAACCGACCGGCACTTGGCCCTTGACCTTGTCGGCCACGCCGATTACTGCCACTTCGGCTACGCCTGCATGGCTTTGGATTGCTTCTTCGATCTCGCGCGTACCCAGCCGGTGCCCCGCCACGTTGATCACGTCGTCGGTGCGGCCCAAGATGAAGAAATAGCCGTCGTCGTCGCGCACCGCCCAGTCGAAGGAGTTGTACAGTACCTCCTTGAAGGTGGTGAAGTAGCTCTTGACGAAACGCTTGTCGTCGCCCCAAACCGTGGACAGGTTGCCCGGCGG
>DEHU01000025.1:0-18610 GCA_002352125.1 Competibacteraceae bacterium UBA2792
AACCTGAGCACCTGGCGGAACATCCCCGGAAAGCTGAATCGGCTCGCCGGCGACGACGATTGACCCGCTGAATTAGGTATGGCGATGGACGGTTGCGACATCACCCTCGTCGATCCCTGTTTATTGGCCGGTAGGGGCGCTTGAAGAATCCGCCCATTTCCCTAAAAAGCCCCGCCCCGGCGGGGCTTTTTTCTTGCCGGTTTATGAAATAATGCCGCGCGTGGAAACCAATTAGGAGGATAACAGCGTGAAAAAACTGATCGGCGTGATCGTGGTCGTTCTGGTGCTGGCGGCGGGGTTCGTCGGCGCGGCGTACTGGTCCGGCCAGCAGGCGGAGCGTTGGTACAAGGACGCTTTGGCGGAAGGCTCGAAGCATCCCAACGTCAAGATGAACGTGGTTCGCTACGAGCGAGGCCTATTTTCTTCCAAGGCCACGACCCGATTCCAACTGGTATTGGGAGAGGGTGGTGATGCGAACATGCCGGATTTGTCTTTCTCGACCCGCGAAGATATCTATCACGGTCCGCTGCCCCTGGCCGGGTGGGGCGTGCCCGGCGTGCCGATGGCGTTGACCGGCGCGGTGGTCCGGCAAACTCTGGACCCGGAGAGTAGCGCCTGGACCCGCGAGCTGGCGAAGCTGTACGGTAGCCAGGAGCCGCTGGTGGCAATCGCGCAAGTCGGGTTCGACGGCGCCAGCAACACCCGGATCACCATGCCGCCGCTGACCCTAAACAATGTCGAGGACCTGCAAAGTTTCAATTTCGCCGGGCTGCAAGGCCAATTCCAAGTTGCGCCGCGCGGTACCGCCGTCCAAGGCGGCATGACCGTCGCCAGCCTGGAAGCCGTCGGCAAATCCGGGGGCGAAGGCCAGCCGGCTGCGGGCCCCAAGGTGAACCTGCGCGATCTTGCCGTGACGCTGAACCAGCGGAAGGGTGCTTTCGATCTGATGTTCGGCGATTCCAGCTTCAAGGTCGGCGAACTGCGCGTTCAGGATCCGTCCTCCGGGGCACCGGTTGTTTTTGCTGACTTGGGCATGAACGCGACCGCTGCACTGCATCCCCAAAACCCGCAACAGGTCAATGTCGAAGCCCTGTTCAAGGCCGGGAAAATCACGGTGGATCCCTGGAGTGGCACCGGCAGCATGAAACTGGCATTTCATAATCTAGACGGTGCCACGGTCGGGCAGTTGCAGCAGTGGCAACAGAAGATGGCCGTCAAACCCGACGATCCGCAGGCGCTGGAGGAGTTGTTGAAGCTGGTCAAAACGCTGTTGCGCGGCAAACCGGAATTCGTGCTCGACACCCAGGCCAAGCTGGCGCAAGGTGATTGGCAGGGCAAGCTGACGCTGAATTTCCAGGATTACGGCGACATCGACCCGGCACAAAATCCGGCGGGGCTATTGAGCGCTCTGCAAAAGGGATTGGCCGAAATTTCGGTATCCAAGACTTTGGCCGAAACCGTACTCGTCGGCATCGCAAAAGAACAGTTCCAAGCCCAGGCTGAAGAGGGGAGCGAGCAAGCTGGCGAACAGGCCATGCAGGACATGGCGGCGCAACAGGTCGCCCAGCAAATTCAGAGCATGATGGCCGCCGGCTTCGTCCGGCTCGATGGTGATCGCTACGAATCCACGGCCCGTTTCGAGGGCGGCAAGCTGTTCGTTAACGACAAAGAAATTCCGCTGGGATCGATGGTGGGTGCGGACGCTGGCATGACCGACGAGATGCCGCTGGAGCCGGACGGCGGTGCCGGGGAGGAAACGCCGCAAAGATAAATCGTGTGTATGGGGCGATGGTATTGCGGCCGTGACCGAATTTGAGGGGGTTTTGAACCGGCTACCGCAAGCCTTGCGGAACGACGTTGCCCGCTACTGGGAAGCGTTCAGCACCGCCGCCGGCAAAGCGAGCGTGGAATGGCCCACCGGCCCGGCGCTGGAGCAAATGATTCGGGTTTGGGCGTGCAGCGAGTTCGTTGCCCGATCCTGCATCCGTGAGCCGGCGGCGCTGGCCGGTTTGCTGGCCGGTGACGATCTGGGAACGGCCTATACGTCGGGCGAGTATGCGGCGCGGCTAAAACGGTCGTTGGCGGACGTGGCAGACGAGGATCGGCTCGGCGCGACGCTGCGCCGGTTCCGGCGCTGGGAGACGATCCGCATCGCTTGGCGCGATCTGGCCGGGCTTGCTGGTCTGGAAGAGACGCTCGGCGACCTGACCGATTTGGCGGAATGGATAGTCGATGCCACGCTGGAGCGTTTGTACGCCTGGCAATGCCAGCGCTACGGCGTGCCGCGCGACGCCGACGGTCGATCACAACGGTTGGTAGTGCTGGGCATGGGCAAGCTCGGCGGGCGCGAACTCAACTTCTCCTCGGATATCGACCTGATTTTCGCGTATCCCCGGCAGGGCCGGACCGACGGGGCGCGCGCCATCAGCAACGAGGAGTTTTTCCGCCGGCTCGGCCAACGCTTGGGCAAAATTCTGGCCGAACCGACCGCCGAGGGGTTCGTGTACCGCGTGGATTTGCGCTTGCGGCCGTTCGGCGATTCCGGACCGCTGGCGATGTCGTTCGCCGCATTCGAAGATTACTACCAGAACCACGGTCGCGACTGGGAGCGCTACGCGATGATCAAGGCGCGAGTGATTGCCGGCGACCGGGAGGCCGGTGACCGCTTGCTGGCTCGACTGCGGCCGTTCGTTTACCGGCGCTATCTCGATTACGGCGCCTTCGAATCGCTGCGCGACATGAAGGTGCTGATCGCTCAGGAGATGGAACGCAAGGGACTGCACCGCAACGTCAAGCTGGGGCCGGGCGGCATCCGCGAGATCGAATTCATCGGCCAGGCGTTCCAGCTCATCTACGGCGGCCGCGAACCGGCGCTGCGGGAACGCGGCATCCTGCGGGTGCTGGACGCGCTCGGCGCCAGCGGCCGGTTACCGGCTGCAGCGGTCGATAGCCTCAAGCAAGCCTACGACTTCCTGCGCCGGGTGGAGAACCGCTTGCAAGCGTGGGCCGACCAGCAAACGCACAATTTGCCCGAAGACGACCTGGCGAAGCTGCGGTTAGCCTTCGCCATGAACTATTCGGGCTGGGGTGCCTTTAGTTTGGGGCTGGCGCGCCATGTCGAAGTCGTCAGCCAGCAGTTCGCCCAGGTATTCGGCGATCCCGATGCGCGAGAGCCGGACGCCACCAAGATCGATCTGGCGGTGTTGTGGCGAGGTGAGCCCGGCGAAGAAGGCGCGCTGCGCGTGCTGGCCGAACAGGGTTTCGACGACCCGGCCTTGGCCTGGAACCGGATCAAGGCGCTCAAAAACGGTTTCGGCTATCGAGCCGCAAGCCCGCGCGGGCGAGAACGGCTGGACGGTCTGATGCCGCGCGTGCTGGAAGCGATTGCCGCCGCACCGCAGCCGACCGCCACCTTGGAGCGCGTGCTCGATCTGCTAACCAGCGTTGCCCGCCGCTCGGTGTATCTGGCCTTGTTGGCCGATCACCCGCAAGCCTTGGCGCAATTGGTCAAGCTGTGCGCCGCCAGCAGTTGGATCGGCAAGCATCTGGCGCGTTATCCCTTGCTGCTGGACGACCTGCTGAATCCCGCGATCCTCTATGCACCGTTGGATCGCCAACAACTGGCTCTGGATTTGGAGCGGCAACTGACGCGCGTTCCGGCGGGCGATTCCGAGGAAACGCTGAACGCCTTGCGCTATTTCAAGCAAACGCAAGTGTTGCGAGTCGCCGCCGCCGATGTCAGCGGCGCGATGCCCTTGATGATCGTCAGCGATCATTTGACCGAAATCGCCGAAACCCTGTTGCGCAAGGTGCTGGAGCTGGCTTGGGCCGGCTTGCTCCCGAAGTTCGGCCAACCCCGATGCGTGATCGAGGGGACGACGCGGCGAGCGCAGTTCGCCGTCGTGGCCTACGGCAAGCTGGGCGGCATCGAATTGAATTACGGCTCCGACCTGGATTTGGTTTTTCTGCACGACAGCGCCGGTGACCGGCAATTCACCGACGGACCGCGCCAGATCGACAATCCCACCTTTTTCGCCCGTTTGGTGCAGCGAATCATTCACTTGCTCACCACGCGAACCGGCGCCGGCGATCTGTACGANNTGTACGAGGTGGACACCCGGTTGCGGCCCAGCGGTCGCGCCGGTCTGCTGGTCAGCTCGTTCGAGGCGTTCGCCGAATACCAGCGCCATCAAGCGTGGACCTGGGAGCATCAGGCGCTAGCGCGGACGCGGGTCGTGGCGGGGCCCCCCGAATTGGCCGAGCGCTTTCGCCTTCTCCGCCGGGAAGTATTGAGCGTCGAGCGCGACCCCGGGATGCTGCGCCAGGAGGTCCGCGAGATGCGCGAGCGGATGCGCGCCGAACTGGATGCCAGCACCGCCGAGGTGTTCGATCTCAAGCAAGGTCGTGGTGGTATCGCCGATATCGAATTTATGGTGCAATATAAAATCTTGGCAAACGCGAACCGTTACCCGGATCTGCTGATTTACACCGACAACATTCGGCAACTCGATGGACTGGAGCGGTTCGGTATCCTGTCCATCGCCGATGCCGCCCGGTTGCGCAATGCCTATCGGGGTCTGCGCCGGCGCATTCATCTGCTCAAGCTGCAAGAGCGATCCGCTTGCGTCCCGGTCGAAGAGGTCCGCGACGCCCGCGAGGGCGTGGTTTGCATCTGGCAGCGGCTTATGGAAGAGCCCGAAATCGGCGCGGCGTCTTGAATATTACGAAGGGGATTCATTTCATGTCGATGTCCGACCGCGATGGTCTGATCTGGTACGACGGCAAGTTGGTGCCTTGGCGCGAAGCCAACACCCACGTTCTGACCCATACTCTGCACTATGGCATGGGCGTGTTCGAAGGCGTTCGCGCTTATGCCACCGACCGTGGCACCGCGATTTTCCGGCTGCAGGCCCACACCGATCGTTTATTCCGCTCCGCCCATATCGTCGGCATGCCGATGCCCTACGGAAAGGACGAGATCAACGAGGCCAGCCGCCAGGCGGTGCGCGCCAACAACCTGGCTAGCGCCTATATCCGCCCGATGTGTTTCTACGGCTCCGAAGGCATGGGATTGCGCGCCGATAACCTCAAGACGCATGTCATCGTCGCGGCTTGGGAGTGGGGCGCCTACTTGGGCGCCGAGAACTTGGAGCGCGGTATTCGTATCCGCACCTCGTCTTTCAGCCGCCACCACGTCAACATCACCATGTGTAAAGCCAAGGCCAACGGCAATTACATGAATTCGATGCTGGCGCTTTCCGAAGCTTTGCGCGACGGCTACGACGAGGCACTGCTGCTGGATACCGAGGGCTACGTCGCCGAGGGTAGCGGCGAGAACATCTTCGTCGTTCGCGACGGCGTGATCTATACTCCGGATCTCACTTCGGCGCTGGAAGGTATTACCCGCGACACCATCATTCGCTTCGCCGCCGCTTTGGGGATTCCGGTCAAGGAAAAACGCATTACCCGCGACGAGGTGTACATCGCCGACGAAGCTTTTTTCACCGGTACTGCCGCCGAAGTGACGCCGATCCGCGAGGTCGATGGCCGCAGAATCGGCGAGGGCCGGCGTGGCCCGATTACCCAGCGCTTGCAAACACTGTATTTCGATCAGGTGCATGGCCGCCGCGACGAATATCCCGAATGGTTGACGTTGGTTTGATTCGGATTTTGCGAAGCGCCCGAAGTTTTCACGGTCGATCCATGTTTCCGCTGCCGCTTCATCGTCGACAAACAAAATCAGGAGAACGATCTCATGGCCGCCGCGACCGCCGCTGCCTCCAATAAAGCTCTGCCCAACGCTCGAAAAACCTACGAAGTTAGCCGTGCCGATTTGCCTTTGTCTTGCCCCATGCCGGACATGATGGTGTGGTGCTCGCACCCGAAGGTCTATTTGCCCATCGAGGCCACCGGCAAGGCAAAGTGTCCGTATTGCGGAGCGGATTACGTGCTGGTCAATTGACCGGCCGCTCTGACGAGAGAGAAGGCGCCGGTGTCGCTGCTCCACGTTTGGCGGTTCGGCGACGGTAAGGCTGGCCACGATAACCAAAGCCGGGGATTGGTCGAAGCGATAGACCGTTTGCGGCCGGTCGAGACGGTCGTTCCGGATCCGCTGTCCACCTTTGGGGCGCTGGCGGTTTTGTCGCTGGGCCGAACGCCCGCCGCGTGGCGATCGTTGCCGGCGCCGGACTTGATTCTGGGCGCCGGTCATCGGACTCATCTGTCGTTGCTCGCCGCCCGCCGGTGCCGGGGTGGCAAAACGGTCGTGCTGATGCAGCCCAGTCTACCTTTCGGCCTGTTCGACCTGTGCCTGATCCCCGAACACGATTCGCCGCCAACCCGGCCGAACGTCCTCGTCACTCGTGGCGCGTTGAATCGCATCCAACCCTCTGCCGTTCTCGAACCCGATCGAGGTTTGCTATTGATCGGCGGTCCGTCAGCACATTTTGGTTGGGATGATGCGGGCTTGCATCGACAGATCGCCACTGTCGTCGCCGCCACACCAGGGATACGGTGGACCTTGACCACTTCGCGCCGCACGCCGGCCACTTTTTTGGCCAGCTCGAAGGCCGGCTGGGATGAGGCGCTGACCGTTGTCCCGGTCGCCGAAACCGGTTCGGACTGGTTGCCGGCCCAGCTCGCGCGGGCGAGGCAGGCGTGGGTGACGGCCGACAGCGTATCGATGGTTTACGAGGCGCTGACGGCTGGTGCGGCAGTAGGCGTGCTGGATGTGCCCTGCAAGCGGCCGGGCCGCGTCGGCCGAGGACTCGAACGGTTGGCCGAGCAAGGCTGGGTGACGCGCTTCGAGGACTGGCGGCGAATTTCGCGTTTGACTCGTCCGCCGGGGTCGTTCGACGAGGCTGGACGCTGCGCCCGCTGGATCGTCGAGCGATGGTTCGCCTGAGCGTAGCGCAATTGTTGCCCGCTTTGGACGGCGGCGGCGTGGAGCGCGGTACCTTGGAGGTGGCGCGGGAGCTGGTCCGGCAAGGACATCGTTCGGTGGTGATTTCTGCCGGCGGGCGATTGGTGCCGGAACTGTTGCGCGACGGCAGCGAGCATCTGGCTTGGCCGCTCGGCGTCAAGTCGCCGTGGACCCTGCGCTGGGTTTGGCCGTTGCGGCGCTGGCTGGAAGAGCAGCGAATCGATATCCTGCACGCCCGCTCCAGATTGCCGGCCTGGGTCGGCTGGCTGGCTTGGCGAGGCATGAATCCGATGACCCGGCCGCGCTTTGTCACCACGGTGCACGGACTGTATTCGGTTTCTCGCTACAGCGCCATCATGACTCGCGGCGAGCGGGTGATCGCGGTTTCCGAAACCGTGCGCGCGTATTTGCAGCGTCACTATCCCGAACTGCCGGCGAATCGCATCCAGGTGATCCAACGCGGCGTGGACCCGGCTGCATTTCCCTACGGTTATCGTCCCTCTAGCGGATGGCTGGCGGATTGGCGCCGGCAATATCCACAACTGTTCGATGTGCCGATCTTGACGCTGCCGGGACGGCTGAGCCGGCTCAAAGGGCACGAAGATTTCATCGATCTGATCGCCCGGCTCCGGATGGGAGGGACGGTCGTCTATGGGTTGATCGTCGGCGGTCCCGAACCGGGCCGGCAGCGCTACGCCGATGGGTTGCGCGAAATGGCGCGGTCGCGGGGGGTAGGCGATGTCGTGTTGTTCGCTGGCCATCGCAGCGACATCCGCGAGATTTACGCGATTTCGACGCTGGTCTTATCGCTGTCGGCCAAACCGGAATCCTTCGGGCGGACGGTGTTGGAGGCGCTCGGTTTGGGTATACCCGTGGCCGGCTACGATCACGGTGGTGTCGGCGAGATTCTGCGGCGGATTTATCCGGTCGGCTTGGTATCGGTGGGCGATTCGGAGGCGTTGACGAAACGGGTGAAGGAATTGCTGGCCGCCGCGCCAGCCGTACCGCCGGAGCCGGCCTATCCTTTGCGGCGGATGTTGGACGAAACGCTGGCATTGTATAAAACCTGTGCCGGGCGTTTGGGACTGGCACGCGAGGCGGATGCCAATCCGCTGAACTGATCGCCGGATTTCGGCCGGCGCTCGCCGTGCTCTGGCGCTACGTCGTCAGCATTGCGCGATACAGTTCCAAATAAGCGTCGACGATGGCGTCCTCCCCATGCCGGGCGACGAGCGTGCGGTGGCCGTTGGCTGCCAGTTCGAGGCGTAATGCTTCATTCTGCAGCAGCAGCTCCATGGCCGCCGCCAGGGATTTGGGATCGCCGACGGGAGTCAGCCATCCATCCTCGTGGTGGGTGATCGTGTCCGCCGGCCCCAAGGCACGAGTAGACAGCACCGCGCGGCTGCGCGCCCACGCTTCCAGGATGGTGTTGCCTAAACCTTCCTGTCGCGAGGAACATACGCACAGATCGGCCAGCTCCTGAAAGCGGCCAGCATGATCGTGCCAGCCAGGCCAGCGCACTCGGCGGTCGATGCCAAGTTGCGCGGCATACTGCCGAAGCCGCCCCGCCAATGGCCCGTCGCCGACTACGATCAAATGAATCGGCCGATCATTGATATGGGCGGGAAGGGAGGCGAAAGCCGCGAGCAAATCGTCGAAGCCTTTGACCGGATGCAGACGACCTACTGCGGTCACGACCAGCGCATCGGCGGGAATATCGAGTTCGCGTCGTAGCTGATGAAGGTCGGCCGAGGAACTAAGGTGGTATGGCGCAACGAAGTTGCTGATGTGAAAAATCCGGCTGGCCGGAAAGCCGTGGCGAATCAGATATTCGCGAATTCCCGCGCTGGCTGCGATCCAGGCGTGGGCGTGCCGGAAACCGCGAGGATCGTAGTAGCCGCCTAGTCGAGCGAGGTGGATCGGGCGCTGGTTCTTCGACAGGTGCGTCAGCCGGGTAGCCCGACCCATATAGGTCTGGACGATGTCGGGCTGGTGTTCTCGCAAGATTCGCGCGATTTGCCAGCGCGATTCCAAATCCCAAACTCCGCGCATGGGAACGTGAGCCTGCACGACGTCCGCCCGCAATCGGGCCGCTACGTCTCCCTCCTCCACGGTAATTGCCGATACGGGATAGCCGCGCATCGATAAGGCGTTGACGAGGCGAACGTAAAATAATTCGGCACCGCCTAGCGCCTTGCCGCCGACGATGTGGCACGATGCGATCATGAATTCGAGAAAGTCATGTTATTCGAGAACGACGAAATATCGCTGCCAAACGGATAGTCGAGCGAATCCTAGCCGATCGGAGATGCATTGCCATCGCTTTTCACCGCCTGGCGGCGTTGGTCGGATGGTAACCCGTTATTCTACGCAAGTCCTCCTGATCTTTGGCTCTATAGGAGGGGATCGGCAGTGCGGATATGATATATAAATCGGACTAACGCGATTGCATGGATTCGTGATTAAAATTCGGAGCATGAAAGTTTTCGAACGGCGAGCGAAGCATTCGGTTCGGCATGCCTCATGCCGGCTCGATTCGAACGAGCCAGGGCGGTACATGAGACTCGCTCCTTCCGGACGAACGTTGATCGTGCAACCGCTGCCCGGCATCGGCGACATGGTTTGGCACTTGCCACACATTCACGCCATTGCTGCGACGACCGCCGCCGGCCGGGTGGATATCCTGACCAAACCGCGTTCTTTGGCCGACCGCTTGCTGAGCGCCGATCGCAGCGTGGATCGGGTTCTTTGGCTGGAACGCGATGCCGGTCGTCATGCCGGGGTGAGCGGATTGTTTCGGCTGGCGGCGTTGTTGCGCCGGGAAACCTATCAGCGGGTGTGGCTGCTGCACGGCAGCGCCCGCTACGCGTTGGCCGCTTGGCTGGCCGGTATCCCAGAGCGGATCGGCTATGGCGCCGGTTTGCAGCGGTTGTTGTTGAGCGTGCCGGTGCGGTTGCCGGCCCGCTACCGCCATGCTCAGCCGATGATTCGGGCCGATGCTTTGTTGGAGTTGCTGGATGTTCCATCGGGCGAACCGGAGCCTCGGCTAGCGGTGTCGGTGGAGGCGGCGCGGGTGGTCGCGGCGCGCTTCGCGGCTTGGCCGTCGCCTTGGATTGCATTGGGTGTCGGCAGCAGCGAGCCCTGGAAACAGTGGGGTGCCGCGCGCTTTGCGGAACTGACTTTAGCGCTGAATCGTCGAGGTGCCGGTTCGGTGTTCATCATCGGTGGGCCGGCGGAACGGCTGCTGGCCGACCAGATTTTCGCGCAGGTGTCGAGCGGTCGCGGCAGGGCGGCCGATGCGGTGGCGTTGCCGCTGGAGCAGACAGCGGCGCTGTTGGCTGTCTGCCGCTATTACGTCGGCAACGATACCGGCGTCCTCAACATGGCTGCGGCGTTGCAGATACCGGTGATCGGTTTGTTCGGAGGGTCGCCGCCGTTGACGCATTCCCGCTTCATTCGGGCGGTTACGCCACCGGCCGGCGAACGTGGTATGGCGGCCATTGCGGTCGTTCACGTACTCGAGATGCTAGCGCGTCTGGACCGAGTCTATGAAGAAAATCGTAATCTTACGTGACCACCTTCGAGACGCTTTTTTTCGGTGGGGCTGGTTGGTGCCGACGGTATTGCCACTAACCCAACTCGGCGGTCGTGGGTTGTTCAATTCGGCCGCCGGCCTTTACGCCCTCTGGGGGTTATCCAGCTTTTGGAGTCGTCGCGAACGGTTGGATCGCTTGACCACCCTGCTGTATGTCTTGCTGCTGGGTATATATCTGTTGGGTATTCCCGGCTCGGTCGATTTGAAGCGCGGTTTCCGATTGTGGATGGAATTTGGCTTGGAGAGTCTTTCCTTACTCTTGATGCAGATGGCACTTCGCGAATCTCCCGCGAACCCAAATCGCTTCGTGAACGCTATGGCGTTGTTCGGCGGGCTGACTATCGGCGGATTGTATCTGCTGCTGCCGTATCATGCGCTAGGCTGGTCCGGCCAGCCGTTCGACCCCACCCGACTGCGACAGGATAGCTTGCCGTTACTGCTGCCGTTCGTATTGTACTGGTTTTGGCGGCAAGACTATGGCCGCTGGCGATACGGCGCGATGGCGGGTGCCGTGGTGGTGGTGCTGAGCTACATAGTGGCCGCCGAAGGGCGAGCGGCGCTGTTCGGGCTCGTCGTGGGATTGATGGTGTTTTGCGGGACGGTGTTGGGCTGGCGACTGCGATGGATCGCGCTGGTAGGCGTGGCGGTATTGCTGGCCGGCATCGCCGCTCACACTGGGCCGTTTCGCAAGGCGGAGCTGGACCCCGATCATCCTTTGGATGCGTTTACCGCTGGCCGCACCATTCTATGGCGACAAGCGTTGCAACATCCTCCTGCGCGGCCGTGGTTAGGTGTGGGAATCGGCAGCGGAATTCATGCCGAGGAGGTATTGCGTTTCAAAATTGGCGATACTTCTGTGCAGGTCAAGCACCTGCATAATTTTTTGCTGGATGCCTGGTACGAAACCGGAATCCTGGGGGCCGGTTTGCTCTTGGCGTTGATCGGTGTCGTATTCGGTCGGTTAGCCCGAGCCTGGCGGCGACTGCCTGCCGAAGATCGCCAGCGTAGCGGTGTATTGCTGGCTGCGGCGTTGGCCATTATTGCCGCTGGACTGTTGAGTTTTGGTTATACCTCCCAGAATTTTGCGTGCTTTTTCTTCGTCTGTTTGGGCGGGCTGGTCCATTTCGGCCGGGCGCATCGCCAGGAGCTTATATCACCGGCCGGCGGTACAATTCGGGATCAACATTGACGATAGCATTTTCGCCGTACAAGGTTTTTGCTTTGCCGCACCGGACATCCGGCGAGGATGGCCGCTTCCATCGGCAGGATAGTCGAACATTGCGAGCACACCCGAGAACGTTGCGGGGCTATGTCGTGCCAAACGGCGAAGAATCGTGTTGCCGATGTTTTTGGGAACGCCCTAGGGCGGTTTGCCGACTCGATACAGGTTATGCCCATGGCGGATAAGCAACTTTCTGTGTTTGTGACCACTTACAACAATGGCCGCACGCTGTCTGCCTGCCTGGAAAGCGTCAAGTGGGCCGACGAGATCGTCGTGCTGGATTCTTTTAGCGCCGATGATACGCTCGCCATCGCGCATCGCTATGGGGCGCGAACCGCGCAACACGCGTTCATGGGGTATGGTCCGCAAAAGCGAATGGCTCTGGCGGCGACCACGCACGATTGGGTGCTGCTGCTGGATGCCGACGAGGTGTTGTCGCCGGCTCTCCAAGCCGAAATTTGCCAACTGCTGGGGAGGGGTGGTCCGGCGGCGGATGGCTATGAAATCCCGCGCCAGGAACAACTGTTCTGGCGAATGTACAGTGCGGCGACCCGCATGAATTATTATTTACGCCTGTTCGACAAGCGTAAGGGTATTATCGACGATATGCCCGTTCACGCCGCCCCCAAGGTGCGGGGTAGCGTCGCCCGCCTTAAGTCGCCCTTGTATCACTATGGCGAAACCGACGTCCACACCAAAATCGAAAAAATCAACGCTTATTCGACGGGGTTGGTGGCGGATAAGATCGGAAAAAATCGCTGGGGAATAGGGCTGATCATGATCTGTTATCCGCCGCTGTTTTTCATCCGCAGCTATCTGTTCAAGCGCAACTTTTTAAACGGCTGGGCAGGATTTATCAATTCGGTAATCGCGGCTTTTTACGTCTTTCTCAAGTACGCCAAGTTGTACGAACATCACCAGTTTGCCAAGTATGGGAGGCGGTTGCTGCCAGATGGCGCGCCACCCCTGCCGGGCGAATACCAAGCTCGTGCTACCGATACCTGATGCCCGGCCGGTGGCGCTATCCGGCGAATCAAGCCTACCGCAGCGTTTGCTCGTGCAGGTGCCGCAGCACGAGCGATGGCGTCACCATCGCCATGCAGGTGTGGTGAGAACAGGTTTTCGAGTAACAGTTGATGCAAGGCAGATCGGCTTGCAGGGTCGTGACGTTGTCGCCTAAGGGTTTGACCCGGCGCGGATCGGTAGGTCCGCAGATCACCGTCATGGGCGTGGCCGTCACGGCGGCCAGATGGGCGGTGCCGGTATCGTTGGCGACGATGAAGCGCGCCGGCTCGCAGAGTGGCGGGATATCGAGAATTTCGGTTTGTCCGCACAGATTCACCAGCCAGGGGCCGCACATTTGGGCAATGCGCCGGCATTCCTCCACTTCGTCCGGGCCACCGATCAGCGCGATTCGATCCAATCCCTCCCGGTGGAGTCGATTCGCCAGCATCCCGAAGCGAGCGGCGCCCCAGCGTTTCAAAAAACCGTTGGCGTTGCAGCCCGGCAAAAAAATCGCGTAACGACCCGGTTTCAATCCATGGGCGACGGCAATTTGCCGAGCGCGGGCGCGATGATGATCGGGAATGTGCAACACGGGCCGCGGTGTCGCGGTGGGAATGCCGCCTGCCTGCAATGCGGCGTGCATTCGGGTCGGAATGCGGGTAGAGCGCGGAGAAACGTCCGGGGCGATGTTGTAAGGCCATTGCCGGTTGTTGCCGATGCGGTAAGGAATTCGTGCGCCGCTCAGCCAGAGCAAGGTCAGCAATATCCTGGAACGGTCGTTCGATTGAAGATCGATTATCAAGTCGTAATGCGACTGGCGCACTTGCCGTAGCCATTCTCGTGCCGCTGCCGCCGGATGACGCGAATCGCGCAGATGGATCGCAAAAACTCGCTGGAATCGTGGATCGTGAGCGAAAAGCTTTTCCCAAGCCGGCAAAGTATTGAGATGGATTTCCCGGCCCTGGAACGCGCGGGCGATGTCCTCGAACAGCGCGGTGGCGATGATCACATCCCCCATTGCGCTCCATTTGATGATCAGGATACGGCGAATGGCCGGGTTGGCGGGCAGGTCGATGCCGGCGAGCATGCGAGCGATCCGGATTTACGGCCCGTACAGGCTAGGTTTGCCCGGCGGTTGAGTTTTGAAGCGACGGTGGACCCAAAGATACTGCTCGGGCGCTTGGCGGACATAGCGTTCCAGCAGTTCGTTGATCCGCTGGGTATCGGCTTCGACATCGGCGCTCGGAAAGTCGGCCAATGCGGGCAGAATGACGACTTCGTAACCGGCTGTTCCGGGCAACCGTTTGGGAAAATACGGTACCACTGCCGCGCCGCTCAGTGCAGCCAGCCGCGAGGTGGCCGTGACCGTGCAGGCCGTTACCCCGAAAAACGGCACGAAAACGCTGTTGCGGATGCCGTGGTTTTGGTCGGGAGCATACCAGACCGCCCGTCCTTTCTTGAAAGCGCGCAGCAAGCCGCGAACGTCCTCGTGCGGCAACGGCGGTAGCCGGGACCGCCGCTCGCGTTCGCGACGCATCACGGTTTCGTACAGCGGATTTTTGTGGGATCGATACATGGCGTGGAACGGCTGGTGCCAAGTGATGAATCGGGCGCCCAGCTCCAGCGTGGTGAAGTGTCCGGTCAGCAGAATCACGCCCTTACCGCGTGCCAGCGCTTGTTCGAGATGGTCTGCGCCTTCGACCCGGGCCAATCCTCGCAGCTTTGCATCCGGTGCCCACCAAGCCATGGCCGTTTCGAACAAGCCGATACCCAAGGCGGTAAAATGCGCCTCCAACAAAGCGGTTCGCCGAATTGGAGATAATTCTGGGAAACACAATGTCAGATTGATTTCGGCAATACGCCGGCGACGTCGAGCGATTTTGCTCAGCCAGCGGCCGGCTTGTCCGCCGATGGCGAGTTGCCAGCGAAACGGCAGGGCGGCCATGGCTTTCATCAGGCCCAGGCCCAGCCAGATCGGCCAGTAACGCGGTGCCAAAAACCGCCGATCAAGCAGCCAGGTGCGTTTGGTCACGGTTGGTTGTGCGGGTATTCATGAGGCCGGTATTGTAAACGGCCCCGACGTGACAAGCATCCGCTCATTTTCAGTTGCGAACCTGGAGCTTAACCTATGATGTCAACGTATTTAGTGACTGGTGCGGCCGGTTTCATCGGCAGCCATTCCGTCGAGTGGTTGCTCGGCCAGGGGCAGCGGGTGGTCGGGGTCGACAACCTGCGGACCGGACACCTGGAAAATCTCGCCGACGCGCGATCGTCGCCTCGTTTCGAGTGGGTGCTCGCCGACGCCGGCGATGAAGCGGCGATGCGAGTTTTGTTCGAGCAGCATCGTTTTGCGGGCGTGCTGCATTTGGCGGCGCTGGTCAGCGTTCCGGAAAGCTTCCGCGATCCCGCGCTCAATTCCCGCCTGAACTTGGTTGCGGTGGACAATCTCGCCCGATTGTGTCTCGAATTCGATTGCAAGCGTTTCGTGTTTGCTTCGTCGGCTGCCGTATACGGTACTGCCGCCGCGTTGCCCAACCGGGAATCGGCATCGCCGCAACCGCAGTCGCCCTATGCTGCCGCCAAGTTGGCCGCCGAGGTGATGCTGTTGGGCTACGCAGCCAGCTACGGGCTGGAAGCCGTTTGCTTGCGCTATTTTAACGTTTATGGACCCCGCCAGGATCCCACCTCGCCCTACTCGGGCGTGCTATCCATTTTTACCGATCGATGCCAGCGCGGTTTGCCGGTAACCGTTTATGGCGATGGCGAGCAGACGCGAGACTTCGTCTCGGTGCGAGATGTCGCGCGAGCCAACGGCAAATCTCTGCTCGATACGGGCGTCGTCGTTGGACGCTACAATGTGTGTACCGGTCGCGCGGTTTCCTTAAACCAGGTTTTGGCGATTTATCGAGAGCTGTTTCCGGGCGTGCCGCCGACCACCTATGCCGAGGCTCGAATAGGCGATATTCGGCATTCTTTGGGCGATCCACAACTGCTGCAAGATATGCTTCGATTCGAAGCGGTCATACTGTTCGCGCAGGGTTTGCGCGAATTGGCGTTGGCGAATCGATAAGACTTTATGGCGAAAGTTCGATAGCGGCTCGTTGATGGCCCGGCAACAGATCGGTTCCCAGCTTTGCCGGGGAAACTCACCATGGATCTCGACGGGCCGATGCAGGCCCGGGAGCGGGCTTGTCCGCCCGCCAGCCCCAGCGCGGCCGCCGAAAAGGCGACAGGGGACTTTCTATCGGCCCCAGCGGTCGAGCCGGAATACCCGCCTCCCGAAACAAGCGATCTTGACGTTCGGCTTCCGCCTCGCCTTGATTGATCACCAACAAGCCACCGCCCGATGGGAGGAGCGACCAAGTGTGCGTTAGCAGCCGAAGCGGCAGCAGGAATCGATCGGGCAAACCCCAGGCTCGTAGCGGTGCTGCGTGAAGAAACGGTAGAAACCAGGTGACGAAGCCGTAAGGGCCTTGCAAGTCCAGCAAGTCTCCGGCGATGTAGCGACAGCCGGTCAGGGACCGCGCGACGAATTCGCCGTGGGCGCGGCGGGTGGTCAGGGTCCAATACCGGCGGTGGGCGTCCAGCTCCACGCCGTGCCATGAATCGCCGGACCACGCCTGCAAGCCCGGCAGATAGCAGCCGTTTTTGCAGCCGATATCCAGATACGGTGCGGGATAGGTCGGAGGACCGGCGTAGCGATCCAGCACGTCCAACACATACAGGCTTTCCCGGAAACCTTGCGCGTCGCAAGCCTTCGCCCATTTGGCAAGATCGTAGCGATCCGCTAACGCTTTGGCGGCCGGGTGCAGCGCCGGGGGCAGCGTTCGCCATAAAGCCGGTAACGTCCGGGGTCGGCGAAGTACCGGTGGCGACCATGTGAAAGCGTTGCGCCACCGCCAAGCCCACTCGCGGCCGAGTTCGGCGGCGGCTAGTTGGACGCGGGAGTACGATGGCATGATCCGACGGACGTCCGGTTCGAACCGGTTTGGCTGAAGTGGGTACGAAAGAGGCGTACCGGCCACCGGGCTTCGATCCGGTCGACCGTTTGCGGCGGTGGAATTGGCTTCGAGTTTTGCGTGCCGGATGGCAGGCCAGCGAAATTGTCCAGCGATCTCACACGCGAAGGCCGTTTAGCGAATGTAATCAAAATATTCTTACCAATATCGATGTCGCGTCCCGTTGAACTTTTCCAAGTCGTCCCCATCTTAAAAGACAAGCGTAAGCCCTTACGCCTGTCCGCTTCCCTCCCTGAGCGGGCTATGTCCGGTTAGCCAAACCGGATATTGCATTTGCCCCGGTTCCACTCCCCCTTGTAACCGGGGTTTCTTTTTGTTCGGCGGCGGACTGGGTGTTGCGTCCTCAGGCTCATATTTTATCGTGTACAATCCCGGGTAACAGTACGAGGCATTGCTATGGAATTATTGCATGGCACCACGGTTTTGGCCGTGCGTCGCAACGGTCGGGTCGTGATCGGCGGCGACGGCCAGGTCACCTTGGGCAGCACCGTGATGAAGGGCAACGCCCGCAAAGTGCGGCGTTTGTACCAGAATAAAGTGATTGCCGGTTTCGCGGGCGGCACCGCTGATGCCTTCACGTTGTTCGAGCGCTTCGAAGGCAAACTGGAAAAGCATGGTGGCAATCTGACCCGTGCCGCCGTGGAGCTGGCCAAAGATTGGCGCACCGACCGATTGTTGCGGCGGCTGGAAGCATTGCTGATCGTTGCCGATCTCGGCACGACCCTGATTTTGTCGGGCAATGGCGACGTGATCGAACCGGAACGCGAGTTGGCGGCGATCGGGTCCGGCGGGAGCTACGCCCAAGCTGCAGCGTGGGCGCTTTTGGAGCACACCGAACTCGACGCGCGGATGATCGTCGAGCAATCCTTGAAAATCGCTGCCGGCATCTGCATATACACCAACGAGAATTTGGCCTTTGAAGAATTGGCGGGCGCGTGATCGGATATTTGAAACGGGCGTGTTCGCCGTCCTGTTTTCGCTTTATGCCCAGACGGTAGCCTCCCTATGTCGGACATGACCCCCCGAGAAATCGCTCAGGAATTGGATAAGCATATTATTGGCCAGGAAGCTGCCAAACGCGCCGTAGCGATCGCCTTGCGCAACCGCTGGCGGCGGATGCGGGTGGAACCGGATCTACGCAACGAAATTACCCCCAAAAACATCCTGATGATCGGTCCGACCGGCGTCGGCAAGACCGANNTCGAGGCCACCAAGTTCACCGAGGTGGGCTACGTGGGGCGGGACGTGGAATCCATCATCCGCGATCTCATGGATATGGCGGTGAAAATGGTGCGCGAGGAGGAGACGCACAAAGTTCGCCACCGCGCCGAAGAGGCTGCTCAGGAGCGAGTGCTAGATACCTTGTTGCCGCGTCCGCGCAGCGTCGGGTTCGCCAACGAGCCGCCCGCGCCGGATCACTCCGTCACTCGCCAGAAGATGCGTGATCGCTTGCTCAAGGGCGATCTGGACGACCGCGAGATCGAGATCGAAGTCTCGGTCCGGCCGGTGGGCGTGGAGATTATGGCCCCGCCTGGCATGGAGGAAATGACCAGCCAGTTGCAGAGCCTGTTCCAAAACCTGACCAGCAATCGGACCCGGAGCCGCAAGCTCAAGGTTAAGGATGCCCTCAGGATCCTTCAGGAAGAGGAGGCGGCCAAGATGATCAACGAGGAAGAACTCAAGCTCAAGGCGCTGGCNNTGCAGCGCGACCTGTTGCCGCTGGTGGAAGGCTGTACCGTCTCCACCAAGTACGGTATGGTACGCAGCGACCATATCTTGTTTATCGCCTCCGGGGCGTTTCATTTGGCCAAACCCTCCGACCTCATTCCCGAATTGCAGGGCCGGTT
>DEHU01000025.1:18650-18805 GCA_002352125.1 Competibacteraceae bacterium UBA2792
GATTTCGTGCGGATTTTGACCGAGCCGGATGCATCGCTGACCGAGCAGTACGCCGCTTTGCTGGAAACCGAGGACGTCAAACTGGAATTCGCGGAAGACGGAGTACGGCGCATTGCCGAAGTCGCTTGCCAAGTCAACGAGCGCACCGAGAACAT
>DEHU01000164.1 GCA_002352125.1 Competibacteraceae bacterium UBA2792
GACCATACATGGGTAATCGGATGGGTTCAAAGGAGCGAAAAAATTTAGGCTCGATGTGAACTTTGAGCGGTTGAACCAGCTCCCTTGCCGAAGGCGGAAGCAACATCGGACGTTGGCGGTTCTCTGGTAGGAAAGGAGTTTGAAGGCAAGAGCCGTTGCGCGGAGTTACCGCATCTTTGAAGGCAATTCTCGTTCTGATAGGTCCGACGCTGTATCTCCAGCCGTCGTTTGACCGGACCGCGTTACCGCCCGCAATGCGGCCATCGGTCCACGGTTTTTGAGTGTGTCCAGTTGCGCCCGGTTCTCGACGAACAGCGAACCGGCGAAACCGAGAGCGTTGATCGAAATCCCCTCGAAGTCTTCCCGCCGACGCGGCACCAGTAGCAGCCAGTCTCGGGTAACGAGCAGGTTGTACGGTTCGGATTGACGGAGTTCGCCATCGACCCGAACGGCATCGATGCCTAGCTTTCGCAGCAAGGCTCGATAGCGTTCGTGCAACGCTTCCGCGAAAGCGAGCGGTTGCATCGCCAACGCCGGGTCCAGTGCCGCGAAGGCATGTCGAAAAGGCAGTCCCGGCACGGTCTCGACGCTCGCGCCGCAACGGGCATTCCGCAACAGCGCGTCGAACGGGATGCCGGGAATCGAATCGACCAGCGGCAGCGGCACCAGTTGCAGGTGCTTGTGCGGTTGGCTGGCGCCGGCCACCGCGCCACCGTTGTAGAAACCCAGCCCTTCGCGCTCGGCCAAACCCAGGCAGAGCGCCCGAAAATCGGCTAAATCCAGCAGCGTTTCCTGATGGGCGAAACGTCGGGTGACGATCAACAGATGGTGATCGATGATGTTGAACTTGTTCAGCAGGGCCAGATGGGTCGCGGAAAGCTCGGCGACGAACAGCGCGTCCTCGTAGGGCAGGAATGGGTTGACCGGCGGTTCGCCGGACCGGTTTTGTTCGGTTTGGCGCACCCGGTCCGCTTCCTTGCGCGCCAAGTTAGCCGCAATGCGGATCAGGAAGCGTATGCCGCCGTCCTCGACGAATTCTTGGGTCGTGGCGATGGGTTGCAAAGCGCCGCTGGCGAGCGCTTCCCGCTGCCGTCGCTGGATCAGCGGCCACAGGGTGCCGGGCGCCAGTCGTTGCTCGTCGTTCATGGTTGGTGCGGACGTTTCGCGATGCCGAGCGGAAGTCACGCCATCGACGCCGAGGCGGTCGCGCCGGTTCGCTTCGCGCTCGATCCCCGCTCCACCAGCTCGCCGCGCAACACGACGCGGCGCACCGCCTGTTCCGGCTTGGCGATCCGCTGGAGCAACAGCTCGATGGCGGCCCGCCCGATGTCGTAAATCGGTTGGGCGATCACGGTGATGCCGGGCTCCACCAGCCGGGTCCAGGGCAGGTCGTCGAAGCCGGCGAGCGCGACCGAATCGGGAAACCGGATTCGCGTTTCTCGCAAGGCCTCGGTCAGTCCGAGCAAAATCAAGCCGCTGCTGGCCACCAGCGCGTCGGGCAGCGGTCGGCGGCGCAGTCGTTCGCGAGCGGCGGCCCGGGCGCGATCCACGGTTGCCGGCAGTGCTTCGGCGTGAACTTCCAGCCCGTGCGCGGCCATCGCCGTCGCGTAGCCCTCGTGCCGCTGGCGGCCGGTGGCGCTGGTCGTGCCGTAGAAAAAGATGTTGCGCCGGTAGCCGTTTTCGATCAGATGCGTCGTCAGGCGGTATGCCGCGTCGATATTGTCCAACACGACCGCATCGGCGGCGGTGTCGCGGTCGCAACGATCGACCAGCACCACCGGAAACGGATAATCGTGCGAGCGGAAACCGGTTAGCGTCGCGAACGTAGGCGACAAAATAACCCCCCTTACGTTCTCGTCCCGCATCAGATCGAGATAGAGCGCCTCTTTCTCCGGGTCTTCGTCGGCGTTGCACAGAATCACCCGCAAGCGGTGCTGGTAGGCCACGTCCTCGACCGCCCGGCTCACTTCGGTGAAGAAGGGGTTACGGATGTCGGAAACGATCAGGCCGATGGTGTCCGTCTGCCGCGAACGCAGGCGTCGCGCCGCCAAATCCGGCCGATATTCCAATTCTTGGACCGCCGCTAACACTCGCTGGCGAATCGACTCGCTCACCCCGGCATGGCCCGCCAACACTCGGGAAACCGAAGCGACCGAAACCCCGGCTTGCTTCGCAACGTCCTTGATTTGCGCCATTTGCGTCTCTCCGCCAAAGTTTGTAAGTAAACGATTACAGTTATTTTCGCATACCAGCAAGTTGTTTGTACATCGATGATTGCTTGAAAATGGCTATGTTAGATGATAAATAAAATCAAGATGATGATTGATCTGGATGGTTTTTGTAATCGTTTACATATTTGGTAAACAAGATGCTTCCTTGCGTCTGGTCCAGATTGCCGGCGTGCAATGTCCGGTTATTTTCAAAGGGGGTAGGGGATTCTGTTCGTCAACCGGCCTCGATTCGTTTAAAAGCGTATACGGGACTTGTGGCCCGATTTGCGAACAAAGGTCAATTATTTGGTAATATATTGTAATCGTTGTCAAAATGATGTCTTTGACAATCGCATACGTTCGTTGACGCAACAGAAAATTGCTTTATCGATCACGCGGATTTTAGGAACGAGTCATGCCGACGGACACTTTTTCTTGGTTGCATCTCACCGATTTCCATTACGGGCTGAAGGGACAAGGCTGCTTGTGGCCCAACCTGCGAGAGCCGTTTCTGGATAGCCTCGCGGCGTTGCATGAACGGTGTGGGCCGTGGGATGCCGTGTTTTTTACCGGCGATCTGGTGCAGTCGGGCGAATCGGCCCAGTTCAATGAATTGCAGACCGAGGTTCTCGATCCTTTATGGCAGAAGCTCGGCGAACTCGGGTCGGGAAACGCCGTGCTGCTGGCGGTGCCGGGCAACCACGATCTGTATCGCCCCGATCCTCGCGACGATGATCCCGCCGCCGAACGGCTGTTGGAGCCGGATGGCTTCGAGCGTGTCAAGGACAGGTTCTGGAACGAGCCAGCGGGTTCTTATCGCCGGGTGATCGGCCATGTTTTCGCGGCCTACCGCGAGTGGTGGGAAAAAGCGCCGCATCGGCCCGGCAAGCTGCAAGCCGGCGCTTTGCCCGGCGATTTTTCCGCGACCCTGGAACGCGGCGGGCGGCGTATCGGCATCGTGGGCCTGAACGTCACCTTTCTCCAACTGACCGGCGACGATTACGAAGAGCGGTTGGTTTGGGATGCGCGCCAGCTTCATGCGGTGTGCGACGGCGGCGTAGATGTCTGGTCGAAGCAGCACGATGTCTGCTTGCTGCTCACCCATCAGGGACCGGACTGGTTGACGCTCGAAGCCCGCCAGCACGGCGAATCGGAGATCGCGCCGGCCGGACGGTTCGCGGCCCATCTGTTCGGTCACCAGCACGAAACCGAGATCACGTACCTCCGCAAAGGCGGTGGCTCCAAGCCGGTGCTGCGGTGCCAGGGGTGCTCGGTGTTCGGCATGGAAAAATTCGGCGACCCACCCGTCACCCAACGCGCGCACGGCTACGCGGCGGGGCGGATCGAATTTGGCGGGCAGGAAACCGTCCTGCGGCTATGGCCACGCATCGCAACCAACAAGACGGGGCGCTGGCGGTTCGTGCCGGATCACGACCATGCGGAGCTGGAGAGCGACGACGAAGGCACGCGAGCGGAGCCGATCTCAGCCCGACCGCGCGTTGCCAATGTACCGCCAGTCATTACTACCCCGGCTACGACTCCCGTATCGACCCCGCCGACTCCCGGCACGTTCGTTCCGCACTCCACGCTACCCGCTCGGCGCCCGTTTTTTGGCCGAGTGAAGGATTTGGAACAGATCGCTAAGTACCTGCTCCCGGAAGATCGCAGTTGGGGGGTGGTGCTGGACGGTCCCGGCGGCATCGGCAAGACTGCGCTGGCGCTGGAAGCGGCGCATCGGGCGCCGGCCGAACATTTTCCGCTCAAGCTGTGGGTCACGGCCAAGAACCGCGAGCTGCATCCCGACGGCGAACGGCGGCTGCACGATCATCGCGTGGCCGACTATTACGCGCTGCTTGCCGAGTTGGGCCAGTCGCTCGGGCGCGACGACATTCCGAGAGCGGCGCCGGAAGAGCGGCCGAATCTGGTGCGCCACGCGCTGGCGAATCATCGCGCCTTGCTGGTGCTGGACAATTTGGAGACGTTCAGCACGGAAGAACGCCGGCGCGTGTTCGAGTTGCTGGGCACTCTGCCCGCCGCTTGCCGCGCCCTCGTCACCAGCCGGCGGCGGGTCGGTGGTTCGTTCGCCGCGCACGCGCTGCGCCTGGACAAGCTGGAACGCGAGGCCGCCGACGAATTGCTGGCCGAACTGGGCCAGCGCTGGCCGCCCATCGCCCGACTGACCCCGGCCGAGCGTGATCGACTCTATGCCGAAACCGGCGGCAATCCGTTGTTGCTGACCTGGACGGCGGGCCAATTGGGCCGAACGACCGGGCGTTGCCGGACCGTGGCCGAAGCCGTCGGGCGGCTGCGGGAAGCATATCGCTTGCAGACGCTTAACAAGAAAAACGATCCGCTGAACTTCATTTTCGGCGATCTGGCCAAAACCTTCACGGCGGACGAGACGGCGGTGCTCGCTGCTCTGGTCCACTTCACTCAGCCTGCACCCATCGCATGGCTGCTGCCGCTGACCAGGCTGAGCGAGAAGGCGGCGGAAACCGCGCTGGACGGCCTGCGTGATCGCGCTTTGCTGGTGGAGGACGACGTGGCCGGGACTTGGCTGTTGCCGCCGCTAGCCGCCCGCTTTCTTCGGCGCGTTCGTCCCGAGGCGGTCGGAGCCAGCGGCGAACGCTTGGCCGAGCGCGCCTATGCCCTCGCTGTGGAGAACGAGCAATACGACCGCTTCCCGATTTTGGAAGCCGCCTGGCCGCAACTGGCCGCCGCCTGGCCGCTATGGCTCGCCGGGGATAACTCCCGTTTGCAACAAGTGTGCGATGCATTGTTTGATTTCCTCAATTTTACCGGCCGCTGGGATGATCTTCTGGTCCTTGCAACCGAAGCGGAGGCCAAGGCCGAGCGGACCAAGAACTTTATCAACGCCGGCTGGCTGGCCTATCGCGCTGGTGAGATTCACTTCCGGCGCGATCAAGCCGCCCAAGTACTAGCCTGCACCGAGCGCGCAGCTACCCATTGGCAAGCGGCTCCTGTGAGTGCCAACGAACGTGCTCTTGTCCTCCGCCTGCGCGGATTCAGTTACGCAATAGCCAAGGACTACCCCGCCGCGCTCGCTGCTTACCGTAAAGCGCTGGATCTTTGTCGAAGCCTGTCGCCGAGGGGCAGATATGCGGCTGTCATTCTGAGTGATGTTGTGAAAACGCTGCGCAAGTTGGGTCGGATCGACGAGGCAGAAACTCATTGCCGCGAGTCTCTCGTGATGGTCAAGGCTATACCCGATCCCGAAGGTATTGCTGCCTTCATCGGGCAACTTGCCGAGTTGGCGCTAGATCGCCAGCAATGGCCTGAAAGCGAACGCCTCGCCCGCGAGGCTCTGAAGCTGGCCGAGGAGTTGGGCCACAAAGGAGCGATTGCTCACAATTGCCGGCGTCTAGCTGAAGCCTTGGCGCGACAAGGGCGCAGCGCCGAAGGCCGTTGCCACGCCGAGCGCGCAGTGATGATCTTCGCCGCACTGCGCGTGCCGGAGTTAGCCGAAGCCCAAGCCGTGTTGGCGGAGTGCCAGGCTTGAGCGGAAAGAAGTTTTAAATCTTCCGCTCGAACGGCGTGAGCGCCTTGCTGGATAGCCGGTAAAGCTGGGCGGGCCGGTGGGCGCCGACCCGAAAATGTTTCGGGATTGGCTCGATGATGTCCTGCACCAGAATCTTGTGCCGGAAAGACGCCTTGTCCAGACGGGCGCCGATGGTCTGCTCGTAAATTTGGTGCAGATCGTTCATGGTGAATTCCGCCGGCAACAGGAACGCCGGCAGAGATGAATAGGTCGCCTTCCCCCGCAATCGCTCCACTGCCTTGGCCACGATTTGCCGGTGATCGAAGGGGAGAGGAGGCAAGCCGTCCACGGGGAATGCTTCAGCCGATGGGCTTTGCTCCAGCGACGACCACGGAATCAGCGCGTAGTAGACCACGCTGACCGACCACCCCCTCGGATCGCGAGCCGCGCCGGAGAAGGTGAACAACTGCTCCAGATACGGCGCGTCGAAGCCGATCTTGCCGCGAATCACCCGCCGGGCCGCCGCTTCGGTATCGGCATCTTCCTGAGCGTGGACGAAACCGCCCGGCAGAGCGAGCAACCCCTCGAACGGCGGCTCCTTGCGCCGCGTCAAGATCAAGCACAAGCGCTCGTCGCGAATGGTGAACAGCGCCGTGTCTACCATCACCAGAGGTTGCGGGTAAGCCGGTTCCACGTTCGCGTCTCCGTCGTTGTTCGATGTTATTAGAAAATAACAAGAATCATTATATGAGATTTTTCAGTAGAAAATCCACGAAAATCATTTGTAGATGTTATTTGCAAAAAACAAATAAGTCTGTTAGTGTTCGCATCCAGGAGGTGACCCATGAACGACGTGACCGCATTATCCGCCGAGGTGTTGCTCGCCATCCGGCCATCCGAACCGGAGCGGCTGTTCACCGGCGACGAAGCCGTGGCGCACCAGGAATTTCGGGCGCTGGCGTCGCGTTGGCACCCGGACCGTTGCCCGGATGCCGGGACCACCGGGGTTTTTCAGCACGTCAACCGGCTGTACGACGCGGCGGTGCGGAAACTGCGCGGCGGTATCTGGCAAACGCCGGGTTTGCTGGTGCTGCGGGCGACCGACGGCGCGACCTACAAGATTCGCTACCGCAAAGAGCGCGCGTTCGAGCTGGGCCGGCTGTTCATCGGCGGCGAGATCGTGGCCTACATCGTCGCAAAGGAGCACGCCGACCTGTTCGGCAACGCGCTCCAGGTCATCGACCGGCTGCCCTGCGCTGACCCGCGCATGGCGGCAGAAGTCGGGGGCTACCTGCCGGAAATCGTCCGCCACGTCGAGACCGGCGAGGGCCGGGTGCTGGTGCTGCGGAAAACGCCGGATCGAGTGTTGCTGCGCGATGTGCTCGATCACTGCGGCGGGCGGATGGATGCCCGTCACGTCGCCTGGATCGTCAGCTCGCTGCTGAATCTCGCGTGCTATCTCGATTACGCGCGGCTGGCGCACAACGCGATTCTCGCCGACACCTGGTTCGTTTCGCCGCCGCAACACACCGGCGCCCTGCTTGGAGGCTGGTGGTACGCGGTGCGGCAGGGCGAGCGGATGCAGGCCGCCCCGGCCGCCACCGTCCAATACGCACCCTTCGAGGTGATGGACCGGCGGCGCGGCGACATTCGCACCGATCTGGAATTGATCCGGGCGCTGGGCCGGGAACTGTTGGGCGATGCGACCGGCTTGCGGCTGGAACGCGAAAAAGCGGCCCCGCGGCCGATGCTCGATTGGTTGCGGCTGCCAGCGGGCGATTCCGCTCTCCGCGACTATCAGATTTGGACGAACCGGGTGCTCAAGGACAGCTTTGGCAAACGCCGCTTCGTCAAGCTGGAGGTCGCGGCCGAGGATTTGTACTGAAACCTGAACCCTCAATTCCTCTGCCATGTGTGCAGAGGGCCATTCGGACCATTGCCAACCAAGAAGGAGAACGTCATGGGTACTGCTCGTTGGGACCCCACCGATTGGGGCGCTTACGCCGCTTCGACCGCCGGTAAAACCACGGACGCCGTGTTTGCGTCGCGCGGCATCGACAAAGACCTGAATCCGTTCGGAGTTGCCGTGCGGGAATCTCGGGATTCGGACCTCAATCCGGAATCGACCGCCATCATCGTCGGGCTGGACGTAACCGGCTCGATGGGCATGATCGCCGACGCGCTGGCGCGCAAGGGCCTTGGCACGATGGTCGAGGAAATCCTGGCCCGCAAGCCGGTTTCCGACCCGCATATTCTGTGCATGGGTATCGGCGATGTGCTGTACGACCGGGCACCGTTGCAGGTAACGCAATTCGAGGCCGACATCCGCATCGCCAAGCAGCTCGAAAAGCTGTGGCTGGAAAAGGGCGGCGGCGGTAATTCGTGCGAGTCTTATAACCTGCCGTGGTACTTCGCGGCGATGCACACGGCCATCGACTGCTTCGAGAAGCGCGGCAAGAAGGGCTATCTGTTCACGGTGGGCGACGAGGAACCGCCGCCGAATTTGCCGGCCGCCGCCGTCGCTCGCTTCCTCGGCAGCCGGCCGCAACGCGATTTCGATTCCCGCGAACTGCTGACGCTGGTCGGCCGCATGTACCACGTTTTTCACGTCATCGTGGAGGAGGGCAGCCACGCCCGCCACGATCCGCGCGGGGTGCGGAATCGCTGGACCGAACTGCTCGGGCAACGAGTGATCGGCTTGTCCGACCACACCAAGCTGGCGGAGGTGATCGTGTCCGCCATCGAGGTCAACGAAGGCCGCGACCGGGATAAGGTCGTGAAAAGCTGGTCGAAAAAGACTGCGCTGGTGGTGCAGCGCGCCGTGGGCGGGCTGGGTCCGGCCCGAGGCGGCAGCGCCGGAGTGGTGCGGTTTTGATCGCCCTCACCCCTGACCCCTCTCCCAAAGGGTGAGGGGAATCCGAGGAAAAATAAGATGCAAAGGCACAAGACCGCCCAAGTGGTGATCGGCGCCCAGTTTGGCGATGAGGGCAAGGGCCGGATGATCGATTATTACGCGGCGAAAGCCGGCTGCGATGGCCTCGTCATCCGCTGCAACGGCGGGGCGCAGGCCGGCCATACGGTGGTGACGCCGGACGGTTTGCGTCACGTTTTCAGCCACGTCGGCAGCGGTGCGTTCGCCGGCGCCGCCACCTTCCTGTCGCGGTTTTTCGTGTCCAATCCGATCCTGTTTCTCAAGGAAATGGAAAGCTTGGCGGCCAAAGGCGTCAGGCCGAGGATTTACGCCGATCCGCAAAGCCCGGTGACAACGCCTTACGACATGATGATGAACCAGATCGTCGAGCGGGAACGGGGAGGGGATCGGCACGGCAGTTGTGGCGTCGGCTTCGGCGAAACCGTCGAGCGCAACTTGACGCCTGCTTACGCGCTGACCGTCGCAGACTTGGCCGATCTATCCGCGCTGGCGGCGAAATTAGACCGCATTCGCCGCGATTACGCGCCCGCCCGGCTCGCCCGTTTGGGATTCGCCAACGCCTTCGCCCGCAACGCCGATCTGTTCCTGTCGGATGCCATTTTGGAACACTATGCCGAAGACGCGCGCCGCTTTGTCGAGGCGATCACCGTCGCCGACGTATGGACCGCGACGCGCGGGCGATATCCGCTGTTCGAGGGCGCTCAGGGTCTGTTGCTCGATCAGGATCGCGGCTTCTTCCCGCACGTCACCCGCTCGAATACCGGCCTGCGCAATGTGCTGGTGCTGGCCGAGGAGTTGGGTTTGGAACGGCTCGAAGTCACCTATGCAACGCGAGCTTATCTGACCCGGCACGGCGCGGGGCCAATGCCGCGCGAGCTGCCGGAAAAACCGTATCCCGGCGTGGTCGATGCCACCAACGTACCGAACGCCTATCAGGGGACGTTGCGGTTCGGCTGGCTCGATTTGGACGTGCTCCGTCGCGCCATCGCCGAGGATTTGGCCGATGCAGGCCAGTTGCCGGGGCTGTCGATCAAGACCCAGCTCGCCATTACCTGCCTGGATCAGATCGGCGATGAGAAAGTGACGTACTACGATAGCGGGATGCGGTGCCAGATGAACATTGAAGCATTCATCGGGGCAGTATCGAAAGCGGTGGACGCGCGCGGGGTACTGCTGGGCTTTGGCGCGGATCGGGATTCGGTCGAATCGTGGGCAAGGGCGAGCCGCGCAGTTTTCAGTTCGTGCCTTGTCACCGTTTGACGCTACAATGCTCCGATCTCCGCTTGATCGGAGATATAACGGTTCAATTCCATCCAGGTGTCCCACGCGGGAAGAATCGGGAACGCGGTGCGAATCCGCGACGTGCCCAACGCTGTGAGGGGGACCGCCCTGGCAACACGCCACTGACTTCGGTCGGGAAGGCGCCACGGCGGGTCGAACCCGAGTCAGAAGACCGGCCTGGAAGGTCATCATGCGGCGGCAAGGCCAGGCCGTCGGCGATCCTTCATCCAGGGGACACCATGAAGATCGAACTGTCCGGCTCGCCAGCCGGTTCCGATTGCGCGACCACGATCCGCGCCGCCGTTTACCAAACTATTTTTTCCCGCCGCGACGTGCGCGGCCAGTTCGTATCCGATCCGATCCCGGACGCCGTCCTGTCGCGGCTGCTCACCGCTGCCCATTTCGCGCCATCGGTGGGTTTCATGCAACCGTGGAGCTTTTTGCTGGTGCGCGATCCGGCGGTGAAGCGACGGGTGTACGATGCTTTCTTGCACGCCAACGCCGAAGCGGCCGCGCTGTTCGAGGGCGAACAGGGGGATCTCTACCGGCGCTTGAAGCTTGAAGGTATCCTCGATGCGCCCCTCAATCTCTGCGTGACCTGCGACCGGGACCGGGCCGGCCCGGTGGTGCTGGGCCGCACCCACAGCAAGGCGATGGATTTGTACAGCACCGTCTGCGCCGTGCAAAACTTGTGGTTGGCCGCCCGTGCCGAAGGGATCGGCGTCGGCTGGGTCAGCATCTTTCACAAAGCGGCGCTGCGGGAGATTCTTGGGCTGCCGCTGCGGATCATTCCCGTCGCCTATCTGTGTCTGGGCTACGTCAGCCATTTCCGCGACCGCCCCGATTTGGAAGCGGCTGGCTGGCGCGAGCGCCTGCCGCTGGAACAGCTAGTGTTTCTGGATCGGTGGGATGAAACCGGCGGCGACGCCACCGCCGAATTGCGCGACCATCTGCGGCAAGATCAGCGGGATGCGATGACGTTGCGAGGTTTTCCGGCTACAGATAGATGATCTTTTGAAATGTCTGCCGGTATCGTGCGCTAGCCGCGAAGGGCGCTGACAATCCCTAGCTTTTGGGTTGGGAAAATTTAGGAATGTCTTTTTTTCGTGCGCTCGGCAATCCATGATGCGTCGAACTCAACTGCTTGAGGAGTATGCTTATCGTATTTCCAGGATGAGTTATCCTGTTGAATGATGCCGAGAAAGCAGGTTTCATTGCCAGCGTATTTGATGAAATTTTGACCTGTGGCGCTACCACCCGCCCAAGGTTCGAGGCAGAGAAACTCATTTTGAGGCGAGCAAGCGCCTTCCTTTGCATCCAATGGGCGGCGGCAACGGTGCCCGACGATACCGACGTAATGGCCGCCCAATGAAACCCGCACGGGCTTTTTGTCTCGAAGGCTTTCTATAACTAGGCTGGCTGCATTAAATCCCTTTTTGCCGATGTCGAACGATATGGGCTCGGCACCACCCCAGTTCCAATTCATATAGCGAATAAACACGATTTTAATCAGTGACCCACAATATAAAGTCTTCGTGCCAACAGTTTTCAAAAAACCGGCGTTGTTTTGGTTCCAGGGAATCTTGCTTTCAGCAACTTGCTTTTGAGTCGTGAGATTGCCCTCGTTAATCAGCAATTCATAGACTTGGTGCCGATTGCTCAACTGACCTAAGGGATCCATGTCATTGTGATAATGCTTCCAAGGTTTGGCTTCTGTCGTGGTCTTGTGTAAATAATGCCAGATCAGATCGGTTTCCCAAGTTAAATCAGGGGCGTGTTTACAGGCATCGGCCATCGTGATGCTCCTCTGTCAAGTAACGTCATAACTACAGTGCTGTGTCGATTGAAACTCTATCTCTCGTCGTTAACCGGTGGAACGGCTGGCGTGCGGCCATGCAGCATTGGTCCCATATGTTCCTGACACTTATCGATGAACTCGCTTTCTTTTACCGTGCGATTGAAAAAACTAATGCCGCTATCGACTTTGGAAGCGCCTACCCCTACGGTGATAACCGGCCATCCTCCTTTTGGCGGTTCGTCAAAATAATAATTTAGCAAATGTGTTCTAGGGACGGGTTGCCCTCCAAAATATCCATATTGGTCATTTAGTTCTGATAAAAATTTGGTAAATATAGCCTTTTCTTTTTCACCCAACGTGCTCAATTGGGAGCGAGTTTCGATTGGCTTACCATTTTTATCAAAATATTGCATGATTTTTGTCAGTGGCCGGCAGCCTTTTCCGAGCCCCTGCGCAGATTGAGTGGCGCTGGCTTTGTTGAAAGCCGAAATGATCACCGCTTCAAATTTTCTGTGTACTTGACAGGCATTCAAGGTCGTCCATGTCGGACCAAAGTTTTCTCGCCACGTTTTGAATGCTTCGTCATCATTGAAAATCTTCTGAATTTTTTCGGCGTCATAATAATCTTCCGCTTTTGGATTCTTGAGGTCGCCACCTTTGGGCGAGATCACACTATCGGCTCCGTGAATGCTGATAACCAATCGCCAAGAAGCCTCCTGTTCGATTTTGACGAGTCTTTTTTTCATCTCTTCCAAATTTTCCACATGAATGCCGTTACCCGAGTCGAGCTTCTTGTCTCCCACGACAAAATAGATAACCCGGCTTACCATTTTCTTGTCTGGCATGATTTTTCTCCAATTTAATTTTGCCAACTTCGTTGAGTTGTTTTTTGTTAACGGCTCGATTGATCACAATACTTAATGATAATCGTGTCAGATTACGCCATTTTCGCTTAGCGTTTTATTCGAAAAATTACTCTCAATTCAGGTTTTCTTCTGCGCTGCTGTCGCGAGATGGATATATGCCAGGATCGCCGATACAGCCGGTTCGTCCGGTTCTGATATTCAGCCAGCAGCCGCTGTGTGGATCGACCAGATAATTTCCCGGCGCGATGCGGGTATTAAGCCGAGTTTGAAGGGAAACCAACTCGGCTGAACTCAACATTTGACCGTTGATCGTTACACCGGATTCGATGGTTGCGCCATAAGTGTTAGAGCTCGATAATAAAATACCTGTAAAACCGATGATGTTGATGATTAGCTTCTTCATTGCGTTTTGCTCTCTGTCGAGTTTTATAAAATTATTTATGGGCATAACGATGCAATTGAATTGCCAAATCGGATTTTTATTAAGAGAAAAATCACAACAAACTGTTTATATTGGTTTATTTGTTTAAATATCTGGTATTGAAGCCAAAGCTGATCAAAGAAAGACGAGCGTTCATTCCCAATATATTGGGAATAGCCCAACATGTTGGGAACGTTGTAATAGGCTGAAAAAGCGTTGAGTTTATGATTTTGGTGATCGGGAACAGATCATCGAAACAGTTTTTTTGGAGTCGAATCGATTAAATGACTGGGGCATTGCTTGAGTGCGTTGCTGTAAATTGCACTCATGGATGGAGCGAGACCGGCGTGCTACGCATTGGCTAGCGTGGTCGCTTGCAGCAAAATTGGCCGGCTGCGGCGATGCGGCGAAGCCTGTCAGCTACAGACGGAAGATAATTCGGTGTGCCTCCCGGTGCGGGAAGCATCGGCTGGTGCGAGGTTCAATTGGCGCTGTGAGGTTCCTTGATCCGCAAAAATTCTTTTTACGCGAACCGCCAAACTCAGGATTTTAAGGTGCTTGCACGCCAACACCGCCTCTAGTCCAGATAGAGGCGGCGCGGATGGTGCGGTTATGCGGCTAGTTGAATATCACTTTCAGCGCTTGGACGTCGGCCCTCACCTGCTGACGTTCGACAAGGGGTAATGGAATGACGCCCATTTTATAAAAGTAACCCGTCGTACCTATGGCATCTTCAGAAGTCAATTCGGCCAAATATTCTTTGAGGCCAGGAATACGATTGATGTGAGATTTTTTCACCGTCACTAGCAGCGGGTATGTCAGTTCATACATATCACGAGAAATGCTAGTAAAGGTGGGGTCCATATTATCCAATTGTACTTTTTTTAGTCCTTCTTTGACTGCTGCCGTTAACGATACGATACCCAGGCTGTCCGGATTATTTTTGAATCCTTGTATGGCGTTGTCGTGACCCCGGTATTCGGTGAAAGCACCATCCTTGCGAGTATTCTTGCATGCGGCTTCGAATTCTTTTTGATTGCTTTCCATGTCTTTAAAAAGACCAGCCTGTTTGCAACCGGGTAGCAAGATACCTTTTAGAAAAGTTTGGTAAAGGCCGGTATTCTGTTCTGGTCCTAGTACGTTAATCTTGAGATCGGGTAGCGCAGGATCAATATCTTTCCAGGTTTTGTAGGGATTGGGAATCAGCTTTGCGTTATCCTTTCGGTCGGGAACCTCTTTGGCTATAGCCAAAAACAATTCTTTTCTGCTTAAGTGTTTCAATTGGCCGCTCTGAACTTGTGCGGCGACGAAGGCGTCGCGACCCAACTCGAATTGAACGATTTCGTTGACGCCATTTTTACGGCACGATTCGAACTCGGCAGGCTTAATCTGGCGTGTTCCGGTATTGATGCTCGGCGTCTCAAGTCCATCTCCGGCACAAAAGAGCTGAAAACCGACCGTTGTATCGTTATACAAAATATGAGGCGGTTTGAATTGCGAGTTCTTACTAGCCAACTGCTCTCCCGCTTTGATCATTAGAGGTATAGGAACCAGTCCACCAGCGACGGTTATGTAATCTGCCGCAGACTGAGCGCTCATCGAAGTCGCCACAAGAGACATCGCCAAAATTATTTCTTTCTTAAACATCTGAATTTCCTCAAAAGTTATTTTTTCACTGATCCGGTTCGAAGAGGCTCGTCGATGATTGCGATCCGCTGGCGGAACGGCATGGCCCGATTTGCTTCTTTAATCGTCTCGAAAAGTGCACGACCCTGTTTTAGCAATGGTTGTACCATAATATTAACTTATTGATATTTAAATATTTTTTGTTGATTGCTCGAAATAAAAAAACCATGACAACAATATTTTTTGTAATAAATGGAAATTTAACGAATAAATTAAAAGGTTTACAAAATACAATTAAGTTTGTTAACAATTTTTATTGTTATTGTTGACGAGGATGATGGCGCGCCCGCAACGGTTCAATGGAATAGATGGCTCTGTCTTGTACCGGCCGCTCCAATTTATTTTGAAAATCTGGAGAACGTGGCGAAACAGTATTTGGTAGAACTACCAAAATGGTGGATAATGACTCGACATTTTTTCCCGAAACGGAATCGATCTTGGACGTCAGAACATCGATCTTGCAGGCTGGCAGCGCGCTCCTGAGGGAGCGTGGCATCGCGGCCCTGACGCAGCCCAAAGTGGCGAAGATGGCCGGGGTAAAACAAAGCCACCTTACCTACTATTTTCCGAAACGATCCGACCTGCTGTTGGGTGTTGCTGCGCATACCATCGACGCCGTCCTGTCCGATCTGGCGGCCCGGCTGGAAACGACGCCTCCTCGGGCGGCTTTTGCCGAGACTCTCGGCACGGCGATGATCGACGGTATCCCGCCGAAGATCGTGATCGGGTTGATCGTTGCCGCCGACGAAGAGCCCGCCTTAAGAATTCCCCTGCGCGAGCTCATCGGCACTGTGCGGGCCCGTTTTCGGGAGATGCTCGAACGCGCTGGCGTACCGGATAGCACCAACGCAGCGTTGTTGTTCCACGCCGCCATCGTGGGTTTAGCCGTCATGCATCACGCGCAGCGTACTGCTGCCTCCGCGCAAGACGCACAAGACGGAATCGCCGGTATCCTCCATCTCCTTGGTGCACCGGTCTTGTCGTGCTCGAAGGAAAACGCTCGATGAACGCGCACCATCTAGCCGGTCTTGCGTCTTGCTGCGTCCTGGCGGCGCTACTCCTGCTGACGGCGTGCGATCGGGGCGATGGCAACGGCTTCCAAGGCTACGTCGAAGGCGAGTACGTTTATTTGTCGGCGCCTCAGGCCGGTTATCTGAAAACGCTCGATGCCGTCCGGGGAAGCCGGGTTGCCGCAGGACAGCCCATCTTTGCCATCGACGCGGACCCAGACGATCAGGCGTTGGCCGAAACCGAAGCGCGGGCCGAGTCCGCCAGAGAGAAGCTACAGAACCTCAAAGAGCCACATCGTCCTACGGAAATCGCGGCCTTGGAGGCGAGCCTGCGCGCCGCCGAGGCAAGCCTGCGGTTGAGCCGGATTCAATTGGAACAGTACGAGGCGCTGCGTCGCCAAAACTTTGTGTCGCAAGCCAAGATAGACGAAGCCCGAAGCGCCCACGACCAGGCTGCCGCGCAGGTCGAAGCGACCAGGCAGCAGATCGCCACCTATCGCGTTACCTTGGGACGGCAGGCCGAGGTCAAGAGCGCCGAAGCCGATCTGAACGCCGCGCTCGCGCAGGTGGCACAAAAGCGGTGGATCGTCGAACGCAAGTCCGTCGCCGCGCCTGCGGCAGGAGAGATCGCCGACACCTATTATCGGCCAGGGGAGTGGGTTCCGGCCGGTTCGCCGGTGGCCAGTCTTCTGCCGGATACCCGCCGGCGCCTGCGTTTCTTCGTCCCCGAGCAGCTTGTGGCCTCAATCGAACCGGGCGATGCCGTCGAGGCGAGCTGCGACGGTTGTGCGTCTCCCGTCCGGGCGAAGGTAGACTTCGTCTCGCCACAGGCGGAATACACGCCGCCGATTATCTATAGCCGCGGCAGCCGGGAAAAACTCGTGTTCAGAGTCGAGGCCGCGCCCGATCCGGAGCTGGCCACACAGCTTCGCCCCGGCCTGCCCGTGGACGTTCGCCTCGTTCGCTAAGATGAATGGTCCGTTCGCCAATGGCCCGCTCGCCATCGACGTCGCCGGGCTGAACAAACACTTCGGCGACAAGCACGTCGTGAAGGACTTGGCGCTTCAGGTGCGGCAAGGCGAAATCTTCGGCTTCCTCGGCCCCAACGGGGCCGGCAAGAC
>DEHU01000015.1 GCA_002352125.1 Competibacteraceae bacterium UBA2792
CCGTTTTCTGAGATGACCCCGAAACGGTCGACCGGCAATCGGGGGCGGCGATTTCCGGGGGCCGAAAACCCATCTCGTCGCGCCCAATATATTGGGATTTTCCCAACGATCCGCCGGGACGGCGGCATTCTCCTGCCGGCGGCTTCACTCCGCCGGCTCGCGCGCCCTTCGGAAAACCGCTTGTCCACAGTGGCGGGCGCTTGAAAAGATACATTTCAACTTATTGTTTCAAAATGTTGTTTGCCCGTCGAGCGCCGTCGCTCCGACCCCGTTGCCCCTCGCGGTTCCTCCCGGTCGCACGCGGTTCGCCGAAGCTGGCATCCGTATTGCCATTACCTCCCCGACCGAAGAAAAACCGGCTATCGCCGGGCCGACGCCCGGCGCCTGGTTTTTCCTCGGAGAATCGCCGCCGCGACCGGCGAATCACCGTGTCGGTTGCGGTCGGGCGGGTCACTTTTCGAGAGCGATTACCGATTCGGCGAGATGAGGACTGGCAAAATGGCAAAAACGTTATTTGTGTACGACAAGCGCGGCTCTCTTGAGAGGATGCGGGCGAACGGGCGATTCGATGGGGTCTCGGATGCCGTCCCCCGTTTTCGGGGGTGGTGGCGGCTGGGCGCGCTCGCCGCGCTCGCCCTGCTCCTGTCCGTTTTCAACCCGTCTGGCGGGCGCGACGCCGAAGCCGCCGGAGCCTACGTGTACGAGTGGCGGGTCACCGGCGGACCCGGCGTGACCCAACTCAATAACGCCGAGGCGTACTGGCTGTTCAGCAACAACAACGACCAGTACATCAAGTACGGCTCCCGCAGCAACGGCATCAACCTGGTGTGGAGCCCCTACTTCCCGCAGCGCAACGTCCGTTTCATGCGCGATCCCAACAGCGGCAACGCCGGTCCGCTCAAGTACGACGAGCCCTTGGCGATGTACGTCGACGGCGGCGGCTTCGTGAAGCACGGCTCCCGCAGCTACGGCATCGACCTGGTGTGGTCCACCACGCCGTCCTACGAGTGGCGCATCAAGCCGCAGTTCGCCAATGCCGGCGAGGCGATCAACCCGTACCATTATTGGATGGGGCTGTTCAACACGGCGAAGAACGCCTCGCTCCACTACGGCACCCGCGATTACGGCATCAACCTCGACTGGCGGACCGACAACATCCTCGAAAGGCTTGGAGAAATCTGGCCGGTTTCCCGGTGGCCGAGCACCGCGTCGTGCGGCGAGAATGTCAAGTGGATCGTGGAGCCGGTCACGCTGACGGGCGACACCGGCTCGACCGTCGGCGGGACATTGACACCCGTCTACCAGAGTCCCGACGGGGAGGGGAACTGCGTCTTTATAGGTGCGATAGGGGACCTCAAGATCGGTATCTGGCGGGTCGACCTCGTCGTGAACCGGGTGTTGCGCTCATCCTGCACCGTGACGATCGGCCGCTATGTGAACTATGTCAGCGTCCTCAACGGTGTCAGGGGTTGCGCCATCGAAACCGTGCACTAGGCTGGCCGGGCGGTCTTTTAAATGGAGCGCGGTTTGATCGACGCCGACCTGGGCGGGTGCGTCCTCAAGAAGCGCGTCGCGCGGCCCGGCCGGGGCAAGAGCGGCGGCGCGCGAACCCTGGTGGCGACCAATCGGGGCGACCGTTGGTTCTTCGTGTTCGGCTTCGAGAAGAGCGTCCGGACTAACGTGAGCGCGAAGGAATTGGCGGCGTTGCAGTCCCTCGCCACAGACTTGTTGAAGCTCTCTTCAGCCGAACTCGACCGCCAAGTCGAGAACGACGTTTTAGCGGAGATTTGCCATGACCCGGCGAACTGAAGCGGCCAGCCCCCTCCTGGCGGCGGTCCACGAGACCGCGACCGACCTCCACGCGGCCGGCCTGATCGACCGGCGCCGGCTGCGGGAATACGACGCGCTGTGCCTGCCGCCGGTGCCGGCGTACTCCGGCGACCGCATCCGCGCGCTGCGCCATCGCCACCGGCTGAGCCAGGCGGTGTTCGCGGCGGTGCTCAACGCCAGCCTCTCGACGGTGCGGCAGTGGGAAATCGGCGACAAGCGCCCGAGCGGCCCCTCGCTCAAGTTGCTCGACCTGCTGGACCGCAAGGGCTTGGACGCGCTGCTCTGACCACCCTTCGGAGATTGATCGGATGGCGAAACCATTTTCGGCGCTGGTCGCCCAGATGTCGCCGGAATCGCGGGCGCGTTCCGACGCGCTCTACCGGCAACTGCTGGCCGAAATGCCCTTGCAAGCGCTGCGGCGGGCGCTCGATCTCACCCGGCAACAGGTCGCGGCCTCGCTCGGCATCAACCAGGTGGCGGTCTCCAAGATGGAAGGCCAGACCGGCCTGTACGTGAGCACCTTGCGCCGTTTCGTCGAGGCGATGGGCGGCGAGCTGCGCATCGTGGCCCACTTCCCCGAGGGCAACGTCGAAATCAGCCAGTTCAAGCGGGAACCGGAACCGGAACCGGCCAAACCGGCGACGCCGTAGGGCGGGCGGCGGCGTGCTGGAACGCCCGGTGGCTCGCGTCGTCGATTCGCCGAGCCGGGCGATCCTCGTACCGGATCACGAGACGTAGTACGCGTGCCCGCCGGCGGGTTTGAACCGGTACGTGAGACCCTCGTAGTCGTCGATGCAGCCCCACGGGCAGCCGCGCAGGTAAAAGCCGACGTTGACGTGCTGGGTCGCGGCCGAGGCGATCACCTCGCAGCCCGCCGTCTTGGCTAGCTCGGCGCAAAACGTCTTGCCGACCCCGCCAGTGGCCACCCCCTGCTGGGCGGCCACCTCGCAGGCCACGAGCCAGATCGTGCCGATGTCGCAGCTCCGCAGGCCCGAGAAGACACCCATGTTGCCGATGTTGAGGTCGGGGCTACTGGTTCCGCCGACGAACAAAGACCCCGGGCTGCCGTGACAGTTGACGACAATGTTTTCCAGCCGCCGCCTCCGGGCGCCGAACTGACCGTCGTTGGCGTGGAGAACCCAGTTCACGATATCCCCAGCGGACGCGCCGGGCAGCATTTCCCACGTCCACTTCATCCGGTACTTATACCCGGGCACGTCGTGGGAGTGGACGACCAACGAGGGTTGCTTCATTCGGATCACGGCGGGTCTCCCGAGGCGATCGATCCGCGACTTGCGCTTCGTCGACGCCGTGCCCGAGCGTTCCACCCTCGCGGAAAACGAGGGGTTGGAAGGCGGTGGCCCGGCACGGCATCGCGCTTCGCGGATGGCGGGTTCGCGCCGTCCGCTTACCCGGTGATTTCCCGGTCGGCGGCCATCGGTTCAAACGAGCAAAGATTTTCGTTTCGCCCGTTCTCGAAGAACGTTGGCCGACATCCCGCAACCGGCGAAAGGTCGCGCCGTCGGTCCGTTCGGTCTCCGGTTCGAACGGACGGGTGGCCGGAGAACGCAGCGGCCCCGGGCAAGGGGCCGGTGCTGGCGCCGGAGCGATTCGGGCGGTCCGGTTTAATTCCATCGAATTCGGGGGAATTAAAATGGTGGAATTCCACCGAATTAGAACGTGTCCTTCTGGCAAGCCTGCTTGACGGAAGACACGCGCGCCAGGCGGGGCAGCAGGCCGGCGCACAGAACGAGGATTTACCCGCGCCCGAAGCACCGAGGATCACGAACAACCCCTGATCGCCGGTGGCGCACATACCGCGCAGCTCGCTGAGACCTTGCAGGATTTCCGCGTCGCGCCCGAAAAACACGGCGGCGTCCCGCGCGTCCAGCGGCTCTAGGCCGCGATAGGACGAGCAGAGCTCGTCGCCCTTGGGCGGCCACGCGAAGAAGCTGGCGCTCAACCCGGTGTTTTGCAGCCCCGCTTTGAGCCGCTTGAGTCCCTCAGCGAGGAAGGCAATTTCGGCGGGCTTTTCCCGATACTCGAAGCGGATGGTTTCGGTCGATCCCGGACCGGCCAGGTAACATAACTGCCACTCGGCCGTCATTTCGGGCGGCAGTTCGCCGATCGGCAGGTTCTCGAGCACGACGCCGGAGATCAACTCGGCCAGACACCACGTCGATTTCGCCCAGGCGGGCGCGACGACGAACACCACCGCCTCGCAGCGGTCGGCCGCGCGGCGCAAGGCCTCCTTCCAGCGCTCGCCGGCCGCAAGACCTCGCTTGGGATCGATGTCCAGGAACACGTCGTCCCAGCCGTTATCCGTCAGCCATTGCTTGAGGGCAACGACCTCGATCTCATTGGCGCTGGAGTGGCTGAGAAAGATTTTGGATATGGCGTTACCGGCATATTACTGATGCATCGACCTTGCCCGCGCCTCAAATCGCGCTCCGCCGCTTCCCCGCACCGGACGAAGGTGGATGGGATCGGCCGATGAATAATAACCCTGATCAAGCTGCGGAAACAGCGAGAAACGCACCTAATCTTCCTGCCGCTAGCGAGGCTTTGCCCTAACTTCTAAGGAGGGCTGGGAAGGGTTGCCGTTCGCGAAACGGTCAAAGCGATGCCGAAGTCACGGAGCCAAGTCGCTTTTCGGGGGGAGCGCAAGAAGCGGAGGCGGTGCTCGGCCATCGGCCCGAGACCATCACGCCGTATCGCTTGCGATTCACAACAAAGGTAATATAATAAAAAAGAGACACAAATGTCTCGAAACTGTAAAAATAGAGTTGGCTTAGTTTAGCATATCAGTCTCATAAATAATACATATTTGAAGGAGAGCGCCATGACCAAGACAGCGCTTTGTATCGGCATCAACGACTACCCCGGCACCGCGAACGACCTATCCGGCTGCATCAACGACGCCCATGACTGGGCCAACACCTTGCAAGCGCGCGGCTTCACGGTTGCCAGCCTGCTCGACAGCGCTGCCACCAAAGCGGGCATGGTCGCGGAAGTCCAGCGATTGATCGGTCAGGCCCAGGCCGGTGACAGCGTGATCATCACCTATTCCGGTCACGGCACCTGGGTTCCGGATACTAGCGGTGACGAGCCCGACAGTCGCGACGAAGCCCTCTGCCCCTATGACATCAGCAGCAGCAACGCGCTGCTCGACGATGAAATTCACCAGCTCTTCGCCCAGCGCGCCACCGGCGTCAAAATCGTCCTAATCTCCGATAGTTGCCACTCCGGGTCCGTGATTCGCTGGCCTGGCCCGAGCACCAGATTTCCGCGCGCTCGTTTCCTGCCACCGGCAGCTTGGTTGCCGGCGGACCGGTTGCCGCGCGCGGCCACCGGCGAAATTCTGGACTGCCGCGAGAGCCGGGGCGCCCGACTGGGCGGCATGGCACTGGCGGGCGGGGATTTGCTGCTGGCCGGTTGCGCCGACGCCGAGTACAGCTACGACGCCAATTTCGACGAGCGCCCGAACGGCGCTTTCACCTACTACGCCCTCAAGACGCTGCCGACTTTGCCGGCCAACGCGACTTACACCGACTGGTACAAGGCCATCTGCAACTACCTGCCCAGCTCGAACTACCCGCAGAGCCCGCAACTTTTCGGCCCCAAGCGCAATCGGCGCTTCAAGGTGCTGGATTGAAGCCGGTCCACGAGCGCCGGCATCCATAGCCCCATCGGGCTATTTGGGGGATGGAGGCCCTAGGGCGTGACCCAGCCTTTTGATCGGGTTGGGCTAAGCGCTGCGCGCTAACCCAACTTGCATCGATCTTACCCCTTCCGACATGACTCCAAGGAGACCGCCATGCCCGCGAACGATCCCTCCAAACTGCGGTTTCTGCTTCCGGGCGTGGCCGTCTCTGAGACGGCCAGTCGCGCCCACGGACCAGCGACTCGGGGGCAGACCGCCGAAGTGAGCGCGCTACTGGTGGACTTGAAGGTCATCGAGCACTTCGATCTGTCCGCGCCCAGTCGCGCCGCCCGGCAGGAAACGACGCTGGAAGCCGCCGGGGACGACATTCTGGCGCTGGAAATGGAGGACGGCTTCATCCTCTACACCTCCGCCGCCCAACTGGCGGACAACTTGCGGCGGCTCGATCCCGCAGCGGAACGCGATGGCGCGCTGCGCCTGGACACATTCGGGCAACGCGGCCCGGCCACGCGCGGCCTGGGCGGCTGGATAGTGCGGGCGGTTTCGGTGCTGCGCCTCGGCCAGGAAAAAATCAAGGAATGGCTGGGCGATCAGGCGACCAACATCCTCGAAAAAGCGGCAACCTGGGCCGGTACCAAGGCGCTGATGTGGGCCATCGAAAAACAACTCACACCCGGACCGGGCCTTTACCGCTGGGTCGCCGCCGACGGGATGCCTGGCGACTTGCAGGCTGCGCTCCCCTCCGATTTCATCAAGGACTGGCGGCCGGATGATCCGATCCTGGTCTTCATCCACGGCACGGCTTCCTCAACGCTCGGCAGCTTCGGCGATTTCCGCGAGCCCGGTTCCACCCGCGAGTGGCAAGCGCTGCACGCCAAGTACGGCAAGCACATCTACGCCTACGAGCACCGCACCTTCTCCGAGAGCCCCATCGAGAACGCGCTCGGTCTGATTCGGGCGCTACCAACCGGCGCGCGCCTCAGCGTGGTGACCCACTCGCGAGGCGGACAGGTGGGCGACCTGATGTGTCTGGCGGGACTGGGCGCGGAGCGGATCGCCCGTTTCGTCCGCAAGGGCGAGGAATTCAAAGAGGCCGACGAAGAGGACCGCCGCAACCTGCTGACGCTGGACCGACTGCTGGCGGAAAAGAACTTCCGCGTCGAGCGTTACGCGCGCGTGGCCTGCCCGGCGCAAGGCACGTTGCTAGCCGGCAGCAACACCGACGCCTTTCTGTCCGTGCTGCTGCACCTGATCGGCCTGGTGCCGTATCTGCAAGTCAGCCCGACCTATGCCATGGTCAAGCGTGTGGTGTTGCAGATCGCCAAGAACCGGACCGATCCGCGACTGGTGCCCGGCATCGAGGCCATGCTGCCGGGTTCGCCGCTCGCGGCCCTGCTGGGCCAGGCGATACCGAAAGACGGTGCCGAGATCGCGGTGATCGCCGGCGACATCGAAGGCGGTGGTCTGCTCAAGCGCATCGGCGTGTTCCTCACCGGTCACATCATCTTCGAGAGCGAAGACAACGATCTGGTGGTGGACACCGATTCGATGTACGGCGGCTTGGCGCGGGAACGCGGCCGTTATCTGTTCGACCAGGGCGCGGATGTCAGCCACTTCCGGTACTTCGCCAACAATCGCACCAGGCGAGCGCTGCAAAATTGGCTGACCCAGGACAAGCCCGCAGAGTTGCGCGAATTCGAGCCGATCCAACCGGCGCCCCGGGAAAAAAAGGAGCGCGGCGCCGTGGTCGGTCCGCGACCCGTCGTCATCTTCCTGCCCGGCATTCTGGGTTCGCACTTGAAGGTCGGCGCCGAAGATCGGGTGTGGTTCGATTTCTTCGACATCGCTCGCGGCGGGCTGGAAAAAATCCAGCACGACCGTCCCAACATCAGCCCGGATGGTCTGTTCGACCGGTACTACGGCGATCTCTGCGACTATCTCGAAGACAGCCACGAAGTGCGCCGTTTCGCTTACGATTGGCGCCAGCCGCTGAGAGACGCGGCGGCGCGGCTGGCGGCAGAGGTGGAGCGGACGCTCGACGCCACCTCTCTACCGGTGCGGCTGCTGACCCACAGCATGGGTGGTCTGGTGGTGCGTGCATTGATCGCGCGCCATCGCCCGGCGTGGGACCGACTGATACAGCGCCAGGATGCCTACTGGGTCATGCTGGGCACCCCCAATTACGGCTCGCACCTCATCGTCGAAACGCTGCTTGGCCTGGGCGACAGCCCGCGTCAGTTGGCACTAGTCGATACAAAACATGACTTGCAATGGATTCTGGACCTGTGGGCCGCCTATGCCGGCATGGTGCAGTTGCTGCCGTGCCCGGGTTTTCGCGATACCGGTGATGCTGGCGACGACGGCCCTCGCTTCGACTATTACACCGACGCCACCTGGCAGGACTTCAAGAAAGCCAACGACGACTTCTGGTTCGGCAAGCAGTTGGGCGGCGTACCGGCCGTCTCGTTGCTCGCCGACGCAAAGCAATGTTGGCAAGAACTAAAGCAGAACGAGCAACAACAGAACGAGCAACTGCCGAACGTGGAGCGTATCGCCTACGTGGCGGGCCACGGGCGCGCGACCCCCTGCGGTATCGAGAAGGTGAAGATCGGCGATCGCGAACAGATCCGCATGATCGGCACCCTAAACGGCGACGGCAGCGTGACGCACGACTCCGGCTTGCTCAACTGCCTGCGCCAAAACGGCCGGATTTGGTACATGGATGCCGACCACGCTGATCTCGCGAATACTCCCGAAAAATTTCCGGCGCTGCTGGAATTGCTGGAGCGCGGCGAGACCGCAAGGCTGCCGACAACGCGCCCGACCGTGCGCGGCGCGGAACAGACTTTCCGCTACGAAGCCGGCCCGGTGCTCTATCCGACCGAGCAGAACCTCGTGCGCGCGCTGCTCGGCGGTCGCAAGCCCGTTCGGCGGCGCGGGCGGGCCAAATACGCCTTGACGGTGTCCTGTCGCGGCATGGATGTACGCTACGCCCGCGATCCGATCCTGGTCGGTCATTACCAGGGCGATGCGATTTCGGCCGCCGAAGCGCAGATCGACCGTTATGTGGTTGAAGGTGCTTTGACCCGGCGCCATAGCCTTGGCCTGTACGCGGGAGCACCAGGCACCGCGACGACGGTGCTGCTCAAGCCGACCGACCAACAAGCCAAGACAGGTATCCAGCGCGGCGCAATCGTCATTGGTTTCGGCGAACTCGGTGGACTGACCACCGCCGCCCTGAGCGAGGCGGTGCGCAACGGCGTGCTGCGTTATCTGATGCAGTTGGTCGATCGCCAGGGTGGTATTTGCCCCGCCGATTTGGCCACGACGGAAGTTGGCCTGGCAACCCTGTTGCTGGGCTACAATTCTACCACCCATATCAGCATCGAGGATTCGGTCAGCACTATCGTGCGCGGCGTCATGGTCGCCAACCGACAGTTCGTCGAGGCGATGGAGGTGTCGTTGCGAGTCGGGCGGCTGGAATTCATCGAGCTGTATCAGGACGTGGCGATCAGCGCCGCCTACGCCGTGCGCGAGATCGGCGACCGATTGGCGAAAGATGCTGCGGTGCTGGGCTGTCGCATCGAGGCGGCACCGCTACTAGAACGCGGAGAGGGTCTATGCTCGCGTTTGGCGGCGATGTCCGGCGCCAGTTACTGGCCGCGTCTGATCGTCACCGATGCTGACCGCCGCGACGACCTGTGTCCGCCAAAGTATTGCGAGGACCGCGCTCGCAAGCCTTACCCCGAAGATCGCACGGCCCTCGGTCGCCTCGATAAAGAGCAGAGGATCCCGACGGGAGAACCCAAACTGCCGACGCATCCGCAGCGCCGGCCAGAACTGGCACGCCGGCTGCGTTTCGTGTTCCTTTCCCAACGCGCGCGGGCCGAGACGGTCGAGCACCAGCGCCAGCCCGGCTTGGTGGAAACGCTGGTGGAACGAAGCATCGGCAAGTCGACCTATCAACCCGATCTGTCGCGAGCCCTCTTTCAGCTTCTGGTGCCGCACGATTTCAAGGAGGTGGCCCGGCAAGCCGCGAACCTGGTGCTGGTAGTCGATGGCTACACCGCCAACCTGCCGTGGGAAATGCTGGTCGCCGACGAGAAACCGTTGATTCTGAACACGGCGATGGTGCGCCAACTGGCCTCCACCCGTTTCCGGCTACAGGTGCGCGGCACGCTGGAAAAGCGCGCCTTCGTGGTCGGCAATCCTTCCACGAAGGGCTACTACACAGCGTTTCCCTCCCCTGGGATGCTCGACCGGGACGCGCTCGAACCGCTGCCCGGGGCCATGGAGGAAGCTCGCGCCGTTGCGGATTTACTGACGGCGCAAGGGTATCAGGTGATCGAGTCACCATCCGAATCCGAAGCGGTGGACGTCATCAACAGGCTGTTCAAGTATCCCTATCGCATCGTGCATATCTCCGCCCACGGTGCGTTCCAGGCCGGCGAGGGCGAAGCAGCCCGCAGCGGCGTGGTGCTGTCGGACGGCCTCCTGCTGACAGCCGCCGAGATCGGCCAGATGGAAATCGTGCCCGATCTAGTGTTCCTGAACTGCTGCTTCCTCGGCAAGATCGACAATCCCACCACGACCGCTTACAACCGATTGGCCTACAGCGTGGCGCGGGAATTGATCGAGATCGGGGTCCGCGCAGTCGTGGTAGCCGGCTGGGCGGTGCGGGACGATGCGGCGAAACACTTTGCCGAGGTTTTCTACCGGAGCCTCTTGCAACGACGATTATCCTTCGGCCGAGCAGTTTACGAAGCGCGCCGCCAGACCTACGAAAATGAGAATTTCTCCAACTGCAATACCTGGGGGGCTTTCCAGGCTTATGGCGATCCCAGCTTCGCGATGGATCCTGGCGGTCGCCCAGAGCGCGAGGGCGACGACTGGAAACCGGTCACGTCGGCGGAACTTGTCACCCGCATCAATCAACTGAAGGAAGAACTTGCGTGGGTGAAGAAAAACGATAAAAAGCCAACCCAAGAGCAGTACGAAAGACAAATCAAAGCTCTCCTGAAAAACACTTCCAAGGATTGGCTGGACCTGCCCGAGGTGCTGTACGCGCTGGGTCGCTTTTACGCTGAATCCGATGCTTTTGAACCGGCGGCGAGGTATTTCGAGAAAGCGATTGCCATCGAAGACAAGCGTGGGCAGGTACCGGTCGTGGTGATCGAGCAACTGGCGAATCTGGAAGCGCGCCAAGGTGAGAAAAAGAAGGATGCAAGCCTCGTCCGCCGTGGGATCAAGCGTTTGCTGGGTTTGCTGCGCGCGGCGGATGGAGCAGGTGATGCGAGCGTCAACTGCAAACGCTGCGCGCTGCTCGGCAGCGCCTATAAGCGGCTCGCGGGGTTGCTCGACGCGCGGCCGTCCGATGCGGGAGCCGAAAATCGGCCGACGGGCGCGAAACGGGCGCTCGAACAAGCGGTGAACTGGTATAAACAGGGCGAAGGACACCCGAACCAGCCGGGCTTCAGTCCGTATTGCGCGCAGAACCGACTGGCATTGCAGGCCGTCCTGGGCAACATCAAGCCAGAAGACGAGCCGGCAGAGGCAGCGCTGGCATTGCAGGCTGGCGAAATTGCCCGAAGGTGTTACGCCAACTCGCGCGATTATTTCGATCTCGTCATGGCGGCCGACGGAGTCTTGATCGCCCGGCTTATCGATGGCGGTCTGGCGGATCACCCCGATGAAGCAGAGCGCGAGATTCTTGGCTGCTACCACAACCTCCGCGAGCAACTGCCCGAAACGGAAAGGAAACTGGACTCGGTTTTGACTCAAATCAGATTGCTGGCGACGTTCACCGAGAAACGGGCGGCGGATAAAGCGGCGGGCAAGCCGGCAAAGCTTGTCCAACAGCTACGGCGCATCGCCGACTTTCTGGAAGGAAAGCTCGACACGACAGCCGGAAAGCAGCCAATCCCTCCTGCGCCCTCGCCACCAGACTCGACAACTGCGGAGTCCGAGGAAGCCAATCCGGTCACTGGCGCCGATGTTTCGTCAGTTGGTTCCACCACTGCCGAAGAGAATCCGGACGGACGACTGGCCAGATCACCGGCGAAGACCCGAAAGAAGCGCCCCGAATAATGCGGAATTCCATGACTTAAAATAACCTCGCTGATCAAGCAGATGGAGAACAAGATGAACAAATCGATCCTGGCAGTTCCCCTTGTCCTGAGCGGCCTGGTGGGTTGCACCGCCCTGGGACCTTTTGGCGACCGTCCCGGTTATCTTTCCGACCAGGCGGTTCTGCAAAGGGCCTCGGCGGGACCGCTGGAAGCTACCCGCGCCCAGATCATCACCGACAACGACGAGGCGTTCGCGAGCAAACTCGCAATGGTCGAAGGCGCCCGGCAGTCCATCGACCTGATGTATTACATCTACGATGACGATTACAGTTCATCGGTGCTCACCCAGGCGTTGATTGGCGCGGCACGCCGGGGGGTGCGGGTGCGGCTGCTGGTGGACTACTTCACCAACTACCGGCGCCTCGACTGGTTCTCGATGATGGAACTCCAAGGCAACGCAGGCAAAGGCAGCCTGCGCGTGCGGTTCTACAACCGCCCCACCAAAAACATCGTGCAGGATGCGGTTTACCTGACCATGGGCTGCGGTAAGGATTTGGCCCCGCGCCAGCCCGGACAGTGTTCCGCCGAGAAATTCGCCGCCATCGATCGCCTGTTCGCCGAGGAACGTATCGATGGCCAACCGGTTGGCGCGCGCAATATTTCCAACCTCAACATCGGCAATTCCGGTCTTTTCCTGTCCGGTCTGTACGCCAAGCGTCCCGACGTCATCGCCCTGGCGGTCCAGCAAGGCCAGGACATCGACGTGGAAAAAATCAGTCGGCAACGGCCGGACGAAATCTCTCTCGAGGAACGGCAAAAACTCAAGAAACTGGCCGGGATTTACTGGGACTCCAAAACCGCTCCCGCCTTTCAGCGCCTGGTGGCTAAGGCGCAACTGTATTTCGCCCTCTCCGTCTACGGCGAACGGCTCGGCCCGATCTGGGACACCTTCACCGGCTTGTTGCCCACCGAGAAGCCCCTGACCGAGGCGGCCCGGCAGGACTGGAACCACCTCACCGACTTCCTGCACCACAAGCTGCTGCTGGTGGATGGCAACCGCTTGCAGGCCGGCGGGCGCAACGTGGAGGACTCCTACCACATGCACCCCAATCCGCTGGCGAAAAAATACATTTTCATGGACACGGACATCTCTATGGAGTTGAAGGGCGGCGGCGAAGGCGTCACCCGGGCTTTCGACGCACTCTGGGACTTCGACGCGATGGTGGCGACGCTGGCCGAAATCCGCCAGCACGCGCCCAACGATTTCGTCGCCAACCTGGACGCGTACCGCGATTCCGCGCTGCGGTGTCGCGCCGAGCTGACGCTGAGCCGGCGCAAAGCTTGCGTCGATCAGCAGTTCCAAGCGCGGTTCAAGGACCTGGCGTTGCGCTTGGCCGACAACACGAAGCGGATGGAGCTGAGCGCCCGAACCTATCGCCAGACCTACGCGCGCAAGGCCTTTCCGCCGAAAGGCGCGCCAACTTTCGCGGTGGACGGCAAGGCGCTGTATGCGTACCTGGAAAATCTGCCTTTGGACAAATCCCTTTCGCCCGGCGAACGACGCCGGATTTACGGCGCCGAGGTGGGACAGGAAGCCAGAAGCGGCAAGTATATTCACGATGTCTGGCTGAGATCGCTGCCCGGCGTGTGCCAGCGGGCCAGCAAGGAGAAACCGCAAAGAGTCATCTTGCACAACGCCTATTTCTTCCCGCCCGCTAACCTGACTTATGCCTTGAGCCAGATGGCGAACGGCGCTCACGACTGCTCCAACGTTACGGTTACCGTCCTCACCAACTCCATCGAAACCACGGATCTGAATGTCGTCAACCTTCTGGCCCGCCACTCGCTCAAGGCCTTCACCGAGTTCTACCAGCAACAGAGCGATCCTGCTCGCCGCGCGCGGTTCGAGTATTACGAATATCGGCCCGGCAAAGGCATAACCACCCCGTCGCTACATACCAAGGTGACCCTGCTGGGCGACGATGTGCTGGTCGGCTCGGCCAACGCCGACGTGAGAAGTTTCATGATGGACAGCAACAATACCCTGTTCGTCCGTGGTGCCGACCAGTTCCGCCAGGAATATGCCAACCACGTCCAGGGGATTTTGAGCGATCCCGATAAATCCCGTAAAATCAACGAGGAACTGGCTAACACCCCGCGCGAAACCCTGGTGAAGGAGGACGTGGCGACCTTCCGCAAATTGCTGGCCAAATACGGCGTCGACGAACACCTCGACCCGTCCCAGCGAAAAACCGCCGAGCAACTCTTCGTGCAAATGCTCGATGCGTCCTACTCGCTGACCAAGGCCTCGATCTCGGGCGACAAGGCCGGGACCCCGCCAGCCGCCGGTGCACCGTCGGCCGAACAGCGACAAGCGCAGGAGCGGTTTAACCAATTGCTCAAACCGATTTGAGACGGTGGGGGACATGGCTGCGGCTTCTGCCCCGGCTATCGTCCCCGTTCCTTTCGGCTGCTCCTTCGACTGGAAGGATCTGATACCAAATCCCGATTTGTTGGAAGCCGCTTTTGATGATAACAGATTGAAATAATTGGTAAGACTGTTCTAGCAAAAGACCAATACCTATCGGTAAATGGTATGAGTAGTTCCGAAATACGAATGATACGAACAGGACCTCCTCGGCGGTGAAGGCCAGCGTCAGCTACCCCCACTGCAAGCTTGCTACCTAAAATACCATATTAATTTTAAGATTTATCATGGTACGATTATCTGAGAAAAAGGCTCAAAGGAAAGCTGCAAATTTCACAACCTGGTGACATGGAGTTTTGCGGGGAAGCTAGGGAATAGCCCGACCCGGTTTGCAGGTCGGTAGAAAAAAGCGAGATAGGAGTAAGGGGCATGGAAAGGGAAGCAGCTTCCGCAGCGACCCCGATGCAAGTGGTCGTCCGTGGGCGGGTAGAGATGCCGGGACCGGAAGACATCGCGATAGATCATGTCGTCGGTATCGGGTTCGTCGCCTCGCAGCAACGACGATCCACGGCCCGAGAGTTGCTGGGTCCAGAAAAAATGCCTGGCGGGGCGATTTTCGCACTCGACCTGAACCGTGAGCCGTTGGTGCCGCGTCGACTGATGGACGAGGCAACGCTAGGTGTTCCGTTTCATCCGCGCGGGTGCAGTCCGTCCTGCGGCGCGCAGGGTCAGCGCCGGTTGCTGGTCATCAGCGACCGGGCCGCAACCGATCACGTCGTGGAGGTGTTCGACGTGGAGGGCGAGGCGTTCGCTGCGATGGGCCTGCGGCACGTCCAGACGGTCGCCGGCGCCGGGCACTTGGTCAGCCCCAACGATCTGGTGGCCCTCGATGGCGGCCAGTTCTACGTCACCAACGACCACGGCGCCCGCCAAGCCCTCCTGCAACTGCTGGAAACCGGGACCGCGCTACCTTGGTCGACGGTGGCGTTCTGGGATGGCCACCGATTCCGGACGGTCGCCAAGGGGATCGCGTTCGCCAATAGCATCGCTCTCGATCCCGCCTGCGGTCGGCTCTACGTCGCGGCCACCCGGTCGAAGAAAATCCACGCTTACGTCTGGGACGCCAGCAATCCAGCTAAAGAACTGACCGATTTCGTCTCCATCGACCTTCCCGGCTGCCCCGACAATCTAGAGTGGGACAAGGAAGGCCATCTATGGATCAGCACCGATCCGAGTTTCGTTAGACTCGCTCTGTACGCCGCCGGCATGTCATCGACCGCCCCGTCGCTGGTGCTGCGCCTCTGCTTCGACGGCGAGAAATCGCCGCGCATCGAGAAGGTGTGGCGCGACGAGACCGGCGCGATCATCTCGGCATCGAGCGTCGCCGCCACCGCCAGTGCGATGGCGTTCAGCGGAACGGCCTCCGGCGGGGGGTTATTTCCTCATCCCAAGGAAACCTGCGAGCCGTTAGCTCAAGTCACCGACTTCGGCAAGAATCCAGGTGGGTTGCTGATGTGCGCCTACGTGCCGCCTGGACTTTCCAATGGCCGGCCACTGGTCGTTGCTCTGCACGGCTGCAGTCAGCAAGCAAAGGATTACGGCGACGGACCCGGCTGGACCCGGCTCGCCGGCGAATACCGTTTTGCCCTGCTGCTGCCCCAGCAGACGAAAGCTAACAATCCGATGAGATGCTTCAATTGGTTCGAGCCGAACGATGTGAAGCGGCACGATGCTACCGGTAAAGTGGACCCATCAGTCAAGGCCAGGGGCTGGGCCATTTAAGATAGAAGCCATGCTGGGTTAAAAACGGCTCATCACGCTGCACGCTGGAGCGGTTGGCTGTTATCGTAGACGTCGGCCGGCGTCCGATTGGCGAGCGACTGGTGCGGACGTTCGGTGTTGTAGAATCGAAAGTAAGCCGCCAGTCCGGCGTGCGCCTCGCGCAGGCTTTGATACTGCCGGAGAGACACCTCCAGGGCTCACGCATGAAATTGCAAAGCTATTGAATCGCGGCTTGAGGCGATCAAGTAACTACCTCTTCACGGCATGGTGAAGAGGTGATGATCTTGATCGACAAATTGATCGCGCAGTTTTCTGAACTGGAGGATCCGCGTTGCGAGGGCAAGGTTGAACACCGATTGATCGACATTCTGGTCATTGCCATCTGTGCGGTGATCGCCTGCGCGGAGAGTTGGGAGGATATTGCGCTGTAAAGTGGACCCTTCAGTCAAG
>DEHU01000059.1 GCA_002352125.1 Competibacteraceae bacterium UBA2792
ACCAGTTTCATCGTCGGCCCGCAAGGCGAGTGGCTGGCCACCGCCTCGTCCGACGAGCCGGTCACGCTGGCGATGGAACTGGACTTGAGCCAGTCGGAACGGGTGCGGCGGAACTGGCCGTTTTTGCGCGACCGGCGGATCGACGCTTACGACGGCTTACTAAAACGGTATCTGGATCGTTGAAAGCAACATCCGGCGTTTGCCGCTGGCGCGGTCCCGCAACTATAGTCTGGCGGACTTCCACCACCTCCAGGCCGCTATCATGCCCACCCCCGCCGACCGCTTACGCGCCCTGCTCGCCCGACCCGGCTTGCTGTCGATGCCCGGCTGTCACGACACCATCTCCGCCAAGCTGGTCGAGCAAGCCGGTTTCCCCACCGCGTTCATGAGCGGCTTCGCCGTTTCCGCCGTCCGGCTCGGTCTGCCCGACACCGGCCTGATCTCCTACGGCGAACTGGTGGAACAGGGCCGGACTATGTGCGAGGCGGTTTCCATCCCGCTGTTCGGCGACGGCGATACCGGCTTCGGCAACCCGCTCAACGTGAAACGCACGGTCGAAGGCTACGCCCGTGCTGGCTTCGGCTGCATCATGATCGAAGATCAGATCATGCCCAAGCGTTGCGGTCACACGCGCGGCAAAGCGGTGGTCCCCCGCGAAGAGGCGTTGTTGCGACTGCGAGCGGCGGTGGACGCCCGCAACGAAGGCAGCGATATCCTGATCATGGCCCGCACCGACGCCCGCGCCACCGATGGCCTGGATGAAGCCATCGCCCGCTGCCAGGCGTTCGCGAAAATCGGCGCGGATATCACCTTTCTGGAAGCGCCGCTGAGCGAAGCCGAAATGCGCCGCTACTGCGACGAAGTACCCGGCCACAAGATGGTCAATCTGATCGAGTTCGGCAAAACGCCGCTGTTGCCGCTGGCGCGGCTGGAAGCCATCGGCTACAAAATCGCCGTTTATCCGCTGACCCTGCTGAGCGTGTCGATCAAGGCCATGCGCGCGGCGCTGGAGCGCATCCGGCGGGAAGAAACGGCGGACGTGTTGGATTTCGCCGAGTTGCAGGCGGTGGTCGGTTTCCCGGAATACTATGCGGGCGAGGAACGCTATGCCGCGCCGCGCGAGGGTTGATCGGCGGTCAACGCTTCCCGCCAGATTTCCCGTTCCGCCTGTAGCCAGTGATCCAAGGCCCCGTGTTGCGGTTGGCGTTGGCCGATTTCGGCGGCACATTTGGATTTCCGCGCGGATGGCGTCGATATCGCTCACTCCGCGCGGACAGCTACCGATTACGAGATCGTGGCGCACGATGTTCCAGTTTAATCTCCAGTTCCACATCGCGAGACGGCCAAGTAGCGATTATTTCGTCCTAGTCACCTTTTTGGATACAGCGATCACCGATGCAATTCGGCCCGTATATCCGTGATGTCGCTACGCCGCTCATTGCTGTACACGGCAAACCACCAGGTGCCAGCAGCCAACGAGGGGTTCGTGGCACCGGTGACCACGATTTCGGGATCGTTGGGCCCCGTGACCGCGCTGAAGTCGAAATTGAGCTTATCCGGTGGCGCATCCCGCCGCAGGTAAAGCACGATATCGTCCGGCGTCTGGGCGGCGATCCGCAGGTCGTTATAACTGGTGCCAGCCGGCACCTGTATCGCGAAGAGCAAGGGGCTGGTGTCATACACGTAGATGTTTTGCATGGAAAATATCCGATCACCGCTCGGTAGGGTTTGCGTCGTGACCAGATCGGACCACGTGGCGGTCACCTCATAGGCCGCGGCCCTGTATCCATACACGCCGATGTACGTTTGACGAGGCGAGGGATTGGAAAGAGGGCTCCACGAACCGCCGCTGCGGATGATTTGCTCCTGAGTGCTTCCCCGTTGCCGGCTATTGATGGGACTCAGCAAGGTAGGCCGCTGATTCCCATCGATGTAGAGATCGCCATCGCCGGGTCCATTGCCGACGAGCGTATATTCCATGCGGGTAGCATTCAACGGCACATCGAAGATGTAATACTGCCAATCTCCAAACCAGACCGAACCGGTCACCGGCACACCGTTGGCGAGCGGAATATCGCCAGTAACGGGTGGCGAACCGGCACAGCAGGACAGGGTCGCGGTCAGGTTGAAGTCGGCATCCTGCGGCCCTGGCGCCTGGATGCCAACGTACCACCGGCCGGCGGTCAGCGGCGGATTGCTGGTCCCATCGATGGATAGCGTATGGGTGATGTCGTTGTTTTGGATTTGGAACAGCGCATTGTTGAACCAGGGTGGCGCGTCTTTTTGCACGTAGAGGTGCGCTGGACCGCCGCCGGTGCGTTCGACTTCGATCTGTAAACCGGCGGCGTTCGCCGGCACATCGAGGGCGTAAAACTGCCAGCCACCGGGCTGAGCATTCTGCCGAGGCGCGCTGGTGACGGCTCCTGGCGGCGCACTCCTAGGGGAAGGATGCAGCAGGTTGTGCAAATTCCACAGATCGTAGACCGCAAAGGCTCGCAGGCGATAGGGAACCACCGAACCGGCGCTGTATTGCACGATGATCCGCCACTCGCGATTCAGCAGATTGCGATCGGTAATCGTGATGCTTTCATCGCTGGTGCCAGGCGTGGCGCGATTGGCATAGAACACCCAGCCGTTGGACGAGTTCGACCAGTAGGCCAGTTGCAAATCCGCGTCGCCGGGACCCGCGCTTTCCATTTCGATATGTAAGCTCTCCAGCGCGGGAAACGTTGGCGTAAACCGGTACTCGTCGATATTGCGCGCCAGAACGGGCGAGACCGACCCGTCAACCATAACGGCATTTTCCAGCGTAATGGGCGGCGGCGGTTGAAAAAAGCCGGAGAGGTCGAGGCGGTAATTCTTGATCAGCCGGTACAGGTTGCGGCGCAAACCTGCCAGATTCAGATCTTGGGCGACCGCTTTGCTGCGCAGGGGCTGAGCATCTTGATATTGCGCCAGGTCGGCGTCGATCAGCAGCCAGTCGTATACCTCCCCGTCTTCCTGTTTGACGAGCAACGGACTTTCCACGCCCAGCATTTTTTGCAGAACCTCCAGCGCGGGATCATCGGCGTCAGTGATATTCAGTTGACCGCCCACCACCAGATAGTCGGTTTCGGGTATCTCGGTGAGGATGCGATCCAGCAGCGCATTGGTTTGTGCCAAGCGCTGCTTGGGGTCGATGGAAAGATGGGTATTGACGACCCACAAGTCTTTTTTGCCCGGCAAGTCGATCTGGGCATACAGCGAACGGCCATCGCCTTCCTTGGTTTCCAAGGTACTCCAGACGCCGTATTTAACGATGCCGAAACGGCTGATCACCCCGCCGGGGACGAGAGATTTGGCATCGCGAACATAGGAAAATTCACCGCCGAAGGTCGCCGTCACCCAGTTTCTGATCGCCGTCTCGCCGTTATCGCCGGCAACGAAATTTTGAAACAAGACAACGGCGGGGCGATCATCGGCATAGTCGGCGGCCGGATCGTTCGCCAACAAAATACGCAGGGGCAGTTCATCCGCCCAAACCCATTCGGCCAGCGAGCCCAACCATAATCCCAGGCTCGCGAGCAGTAAACGGCAAGCTTTTAACCGCATCGATTTCGTCCTCGTGTGTTGATCGTGTAGCAGTGGGCTGCAAAACACGGCGACTTTATATAGTTGACGGTGGCTGTCTTTCGTCATATCCGACAGATCGCTCAGCTCGCGTCGGGCATCGCTCGCGAGCGAAGCAACGCAAATCGAGTACCAGCTCGACGAAACAACCGCCCGGTTATCGCAAATCGCTTGGTTTCGGCAGTGACGAAACCGGTTTTTCGCGACGGAACGAGGAGTGACAGATTGATGGATCGACCGTGGTAGCCCGTTTTCGGCGCCAGCGGAGCAAAAGTGCATGCAAACGAGGTTATTTTTATAACTAATTGTATATTAATACAATTTATTGAGCCGTTTGCTACCAACAGCTCAAAACGGCCGGTTCAAACCGATTCGAAAGTGGTCAATATGGACCGCTCCGTGCGATGGCCGCCAATTGACCCGGCCATCGCTAACCAGCCCGCCGAACTCGAATCAACAACCCTCCCTGTTTACCCCGACTCGTCTATCCGATGCCACGGAACGCAACCACCCCAAAACTCGGTTATGTCGTTTGACCCTGTCAAGCGAACGTGCAATATTGTTTTGTTCAACCGCAACGGGCGGATCGACGCCGCTTCAAACTTAAACCATCGCTACCAAGCCGCAAATGAAACGAGATCCCATCAGCCCCTACTTCGACATCAAAACCGACGCCGAAGGCCACGAATACATGGAAGTCTATTTGGAAGGCATCGCCCTGTTACGGCTGGTCCTCAGCAACAAGGGCACCGCATTTACCGAGGACGAGCGCGTCGCGCTGGGGCTGGACGGTCTGCTGCCGCCGCAAGTCAACACCTTGGAGCAACAGGTCGAGCGGGTCTACCGCGGTTTTCTGCGCGAGCCCGACCCCATCGCCAAGTACCAGTATCTACGCGCTTTGCAAGAACGGGCCGAAACGCTGTTCTACGCCCTGCTGGAGCGGCATCTCGAAGAAATGATGCCCATCATCTACACGCCTACCGTCGGGCAGGCGGTGCAGCAATTCAGTCATCTGTACCAAAATCCGCGTGGACTGTCGTTCTCGCCGCTCAACATCGACCGCGCCGCCGGCGTGGTCCGCAACTTCCCGTGGAACGATGTGCGAATGATCGTCGCCACCGACTCCTCGGCCAT
>DEHU01000249.1 GCA_002352125.1 Competibacteraceae bacterium UBA2792
CAAGGCTGGTTTGCCTATACCATCATCGGTTTGTTGACTATTCCGTTCGCAGTATGGGGTATCAACTATTATTTCGAGGGCGGCGGACCGATGGATGCCGCCGTCGTGGGCGACAGCAAGATCACTGTGCAAGAGTTCCAGCGGGTCTACCAGCAACAGCGTCAACGCATGCAAGCGATGCTGGGTGGCAACATAGACCCATCGCTGCTGGAAGGACCGCGCTTGAAACAGGATGTGTTGCGCCAGTTGATCGACGAGCGCGTGCTGAATCAAATCGCTCGCGACCAAGGTCTTCGGATCGGTGACCAGCAACTGCACGATGCGGTCGTAGGGTTGCCGGTCTTTCGGCAGAGTGGCGGATTCGACAAGGAACTGTACGAACGTTTTCTGCGTAATCAGGGGTTTACCGCGATAGCCTTCGAGGAAGGCGTGCGGCAATCGTTGACGACTCAGCAACTGCGCGATGGCGTGGTGGAATCGATGCTGGTGACTCCAGCAGAAATGGATCGGGTCATCGCGTTGCTTAAGCAGCAACGGGAGTTGCAATACGTGGTATTGCCCTTGGAGAAATATATTGCCCAAGCCAGTGTGGACGACGAAGCCATCAGGGACTATTTCGAGAAAAGCAAAGGCCAATTCGTCAATCCCGAACAGGTCCAGGTACAGTTCATCGAATTGAAGCTGCCTCAGATAGCCGACGGTATCACGGTGGGGGAAGGCGAACTCAAAGCCAGCTACGAGGAGCAGATCGCTAAATACAGCCGGCCGGAGGAGCGGCGAGCTTCGCATATCCTGGTCAAAGTGTCGCTCGATGCCAGCGAGTCGGAGGTGGAACAGGCTCGCACCAAGGTACAACAGATTGCCGCCGATATTCGCTCGGGCGGCAAAAGTTTCGATCAATCTGTGCAGGAAGCCAAAACAGACTCATCTGGGCAATTGGAAGGTGGAGAATTAGGAACCATCGGCAAGGGCATGTTTGAAGATCCGGCGCTTGAAAATGCCTTGTTCGCGCTGAAACAATCTGGTGATATCAGCGACGTGGTACGAATGCCCGAGGGATTTCACCTGATTCGGCTCGATGGTATCGCTCCAGCGCAAATGAAACCTTTCGAGGAAGTGCGCGAAACCGTGGCTAAAGAGCTTCGCCAGCAGCGAGCAGAGAACCGTTTTGACGAGATCGCGCAAAATCTTGCCAACATTGCCTACGAGCATCCCGACAGCTTGGAACCGGCAGCGAAAGCTTTGAATGTACCGGTCCAAGAAAGCGGTTGGTTCGACCGCAAGGGTGGGGAAGGGATTGCGGCGAATCCCAAGATCGCTGATAGCGCCTTCGGCGAGGACGTGCTCAAGCGGGGCCTAAACAGCGAGCCGATCGAGTTGGAACACGGACATGTCGTGGTGCTTCGAGTCGAAAATTATCGGGACGCAACGCTGCGTACCTTGGAAGAAGCTCGCGAAGAGATCGTTAAGTTGTTGCGCGACCGCAAGGCCCGCGAAGCTTTGGCCAAGGATGTAAATGCGTTGCGGGTTCGCGCCACCCAGGGCGTGCACTTGCAGGGTTTAGCTGCCGAGTTTGGCGGCACGTTCAGCGATCCGGGGCTGGTGGGTCGCGATGCGGTATCCGTGGATCGCGCTATATTGGGCGTCGCGTTCCGTCTGCCGCAGCCGGAGGTGGGTAAAGTGGCGTTGGGTACTACCGCCTTAGTTAACGGCGATCAGGTCGTGCTGGAGGTGGTGCGAGTCGTGCCCGGCCAAAAAGATGCACTTTCCGAGGAAGAGCGGAAGAACTTGACCCAGCAGTTGGCGCAACAAACCGGCTCCAGCCAGTTCGATAGCCTGCTCGAAAACGCGCGGCTCAGAACCAAGGTCGTAGCCTACACCGACCGGCTCTAGGCACTTGAGGTAGCATCCCCTCTCCCGGTGGCGGCGGGAGAGGGTCGAGGTAAGGGGATTCTATTCCATTGCCCCTAGGGCGACCGTGTTGAAGCCCCCATCCACATAGACGATTTCGCCAGTGATGCCGGACGCCAGATCCGAGCACAAAAATGCAGCCGCATTGCCCACTTCTTCGGTAGTGACGCACTTGCGCAGCGGGGCGACATGTTCGAAAGTGTCCAACATCTTGCGAAAATTTTTGATGCCGGACGCCGCCAGCGTGCGGATCGGCCCAGCGGAAATGGCGTTGACCCGGATACCTTCCGGTCCCAGCGTTTGCGCCAGATAGCGGACGTTGGCGTCCAGGCTGGCCTTGGCCAAGCCCATGACGTTGTAGTTGGGTACCGCCCGCGCACCGCCCAGATAGGTCATGGTGATCAAAGCGCCTCGGCGGTCTTTCATCAACGGGCGAGCAGCTTTGGCCAGCGCCGCGAAGCTGTAGGAGCTGATATCGTGGGCGATACGGAAGTTCTCGCGGCTGATGCCTTCCAGAAAATCGCCTTCCAATGCCTCCCGTGGTGCATAGGCAATCGAATGCACGACGATATCCAACCCGTCCCACCGTTGTTTGAGCGCCTCGAATGCCGCTTCGATATCGGCATCGTTTTCCACTTCGCAGGGTAGCGTGATCGAACTGCCCAGTTCGGCGGCCATTTTCTCGATGCGGGGTTTTAGCTTGTCGTTCTGGTAAGTGAAGGCCAGTTCGGCGCCTTCCCGGTGCATGGCTTGGGCGATGCCCCANNGTATCGTTTAGACGGGTCACTGAATTTGCGAACTGTAAAGGATAGTGCATGACGCGCGCAAAATACCGTTTCCGCCGCGGCTTGGCCGCGGGCTTGCTCGGCTTGATCTACATGCTGTCCACGACCATGGCTATCGGTGCGCCAGTGCATGGTATCGCTTTGCACGGCCAGCCAAAGTACGGGCCGGCCTTCGAGCATTTCGATTACGTCAACCCGAACGCGCCGAAAGGCGGTGAGGCGCGATTCGCCGCTATCGGCGGTTTCGATACCTTTAATCCATTCAATATCAAGGGTCAAGCCGCCGCCGGTATCGGCCAGTTGTTCGAAACGTTGCTGACCAGCAGTGCGGACGAACCCTTCAGCGAATATGGCCTGATTGCCGAAAGCGTGGAGGTGCCGGATGATCGGGGTTCGGCGACGTTCACTCTACGACCGCAGGCAAGGTTCCACGACGGTACGCCGATCACGGCCGACGATGTGTTGTTTTCCTTTGAAATCCTGAAAACCAAGGGTACTCCGCTCTATCGGTTCTACTATGCCAACGTCGCCAAAGTCGAGAAACTGGGCGAACGGCAAGCGAAATTTACCTTTGCTCCCGGCGAGAACCGGGAATTGCCGCTGATCGTCGGTCAAATGCCGATATTGTCGAAAAAATACTGGCAGGATCGGGATTTTGCTGCGACGACATTGGACGTGCCGGTCGGTAGCGGTCCCTACCGGATCGAACGTTTCGAGCCAGGTCGTTTCGTCGTTTACCAACGCGATGAGAATTACTGGGGCAAAGATTTGGCGGTGAATCGAGGCATGCACAACATCGACCGGCTGCGCTACGACTACTACCGCGATGTCACGGTGGCATTGGAGGCATTCAAGGCCGGTTCCTACGATTTGCGAGTGGAAAACGTCGCCAAGCAGTGGGCGACCGGCTACGACTTTCCGGCGTTGGCCAATGGCTTGGTAAAGAAGGAAACCTTTCCTAACCAGTTGCCATCGGGAATGCAGGGCTTCGCTTACAATCTACGCCGGCCCCTATTTCGAGATCCAAAAGTCCGCCAGGCATTGGCCTACGCTTTCGATTTCGAATGGAGCAACCGCAATCTGTTCTACGGCCAATACAGCCGAACCCGTAGTTTCTTCGACAACTCCGAACTGGCGGCACAGGGTCTGCCGTCGCCGGAGGAGCTGGCGGTGCTGGAACCGCTGCGCAAGGAATTGCCGCCGGAAGTGTTCGCGGCGGTTTACGAACCGCCAGCCGCCAGCGACGATGCCCAACTGCGCGCCAATTTTCAGAAAGCGTTGCAGTTATTGCAGGAGGCTGGCTGGGTTTTCCGCGACCGCAAGCTAGTCAACGCCAAGACCAACGAGCCGTTCCGCTTCGAATTGTTGATTGCCGAACCGACTTGGGAACGAATCGCCTTGCCTTTTGCCCGCAACCTGGAGCGGCTGGGCATCGAAATGAATGTGCGTTCGGTGGATTCGGCCCAGTACGAGAATCGGGAACGCAGCTTCGATTTCGACATGATCGTCAATGTCTGGGGGCAGTCGCTATCGCCCGGCAACGAGCAGCGGGAATTCTGGAGCAGCGCCGCTGCCGATCAACCTGGCAGCCGCAATTTGGTTGGCCTGAAAAATCCGGCCATCGACCGCTTGGTCAATGAGGTAATTTCCGCACCGGATCGCGCCAGCTTGGTGATGCGGGTACGGGCACTGGATCGGGCGCTGCAATGGAATTATCTGGTGATTCCACATTGGCATATTCCCTATACCCGCATCGCGTTTTGGGACAAGTTCGGCTATCCGGCGGTGACGCCGCTGCAAGGCGTGCAGTTGGATGCCTGGTGGATCGATCCGACCAAAGAGGCAGCGCTAAGCCAACGCAGTTCGGGATCGGGAAAGATCAATTAGCTACCTTTTGGCCGGCCTGTTTCCCTTATGTTCGCCTACATCCTCCGCCGCCTAGCGCTGATTCCGCTGACCCTGTTCGGCATCATCGCCATCAACTTCGCCATCGTGCAGATTGCGCCCGGCGGGCCAGTGGAGCAATTGCTGGCCCAACTCAAAAATACCGCTGTGTCTGCCACGGCTCGCGTCGGCGGCGGAGAGGGTGTCGAAGCGGGACACGGCAGCGCGGCCCAACCGAGCGCGGGTGGCAACAACAGTGCCTATCGTGGTGCGCAGGGCCTCGATCCGGCCTTCATCGCCGAACTGAACCGTCAGTTCGGCTTCGATCAGCCGGCTTACGTGCGCTTCGGACGAATGATCCGCGACTACCTGAGCTTCGATCTGGGCAGAAGCTATTTTCGCGACCGCGACGTGCTCGATTTGGTGTTGGATAAACTGCCGGTGTCGATTTCGCTTGGAGTGTGGAGCACCTTGCTGGTTTATGTCATCTCGATTCCGCTGGGCATCGCCAAGGCGGTNNGTGATCGTCGGCTACGCCATCCCTGCATTCTTGTTCGCCATCCTGCTGATTATCGTTTTCGCCGGTGGACGCTACCTGGATTGGTTCCCGTTGCGAGGGTTGACCTCGGACGATTGGGCAGATTTGAGTTGGCCGGCGCGAATTCTGGACTATTTCTGGCACTTGGCCTTGCCGGTGACAGCAATGGTGATCGGCGGCTTTGCCTCGCTGACCATGCTGACCAAGAATNNTCTTCCGCAACGCCATGCTGCTGGTTATCGCCGGCTTTCCGGCAACCTTGGTCGGCATGTTGTTCACCGGGTCACTGTTGATCGAAGTGATCTTCTCGCTCGATGGTCTGGGGCTGCTGGGTTTCGAGGCGGTGGTGAAGCGCGATTACCCGGTCATGTTCGGGACGCTGTACGTGTTCAGTCTGATCGGCCTGCTACTGAATCTGGTTAGCGACCTGACCTATCACCTGGTCGATCCACGCATCGATTTCGCCGCGCGGGAAGGCTGAGCGATGTCGAGACGTTGCGGAATTCGTTTCACGCCGCTGACCCGCCGCCGCTTCGCCCAATTTCGCGCCAACCGGCGCGGCTGGTGGTCGCTGTGGCTGTTTCTGCTGCTGTTTGGCCTGAGCTTGGGCGCAGAATTCATCGCCAACGACCGGCCGTTATGGGTGAATTACCGAGGCTCGTATTATTTCCCGGTCTTCAAGGATTACGCCGAGACCGATTTCGGTGGAGTGTTTCCCAGCGAAGCCAATTACCGCGACCCCTATCTGGCGGGGTTGCTCGCCGAAAACGGGTGGACGATCTGGCCATCGATTCGCTTTCGCTACGATACCGTCAATTACAACCTGCCGGCCCCGGCCCCGGCTCCGCCCTCCGCCGAAAATTGGCTGGGCACCGACGATCAGGGCCGCGATGTGCTGGCGCGATTGATTTACGGGCTACGGATTTCGGTGCTGTTCGGTCTGTTGCTGACTCTGACCTCCTCGGTGATCGGCGTGGCGGCGGGGGCGGTGCAGGGCTATTTCGGTGGCCGGGTTGATTTGCTGTTTCAACGCTTTTTGGAAATCTGGGGCGGATTGCCGCAATTGTTCATCCTGATCATCGTATCCAGCGTAGTGGTGCCGGGCTTTTGGACGCTGCTGTTCATCCTGATGCTGTTTGGCTGGACTTCGCTGGTGGGCGTGGTGCGGGCGGAATTTCTGCGCGCCCGCAATTTCGATTACGTTCGCGCCGCGCGCGCCCTGGGGATGAGCGACGGGCGGATCATGTTCAAACACGTCCTGCCAAATGCGATGGTAGCGACGCTAACCTTTATGCCATTCATCCTGTCCGGCTCCATCGTCGCGTTGACCGCGCTGGATTTTCTGGGGTTAGGCCTGCCGCCGGGTTCGGCTTCGTTGGGCGATCTGCTGCGCCAGGGCAAAGAGAACCTGCAAGCGCCGTGGCTAGGAATCAGCGGTTTCGTAGTGGTGGCGCTGATGCTCAGTTTGCTGGTATTCGTCGGCGAGGCCGTGCGGGATGCGTTCGATCCAAGGAAGAACGTTTTCTAGCGCACATTTTTCGGGATGCGAGGCAACCGCGATCTAGGGCAACTTGGATTGGGGTGATGGTGGAACGTTTTTTGGGTTGGCAGCATTTCGGCGATCACCTCCTGTTCGTCGCTCTGGACCGACGTAGCCTGGATCGAAATCCGTAAGCGGACTGGAGGTGGCTCGTGGCTCGAATTGATAGCGTCGATCATGCTTTCTGCGGTCTTTATAATGGACAAAGCGACATCGACAGCGGATCAAGGTGCAGTTTGGCAATGGCAACAGAGGTGCCTCGCTCCACAGAAAGCGCTGCTTGGTTTGAAAAAATGACGGTGGTTTGCGAGACAAATCTAAATGGGGTTCAAGTTGTTGTATCGCTTCGCAGGCTGAATCAGCCGAATATCTAATCGCGACGCAAGAATAATCGCGGGGGGTATAATCGTCTAATTCGATTTGGGTATATTTTCGATTTTTGAGTGTAAAAAATTTTCGAAAAAATCTAATCATACGCTTCATGATATTTAGTACAGCTCGTTTTTATTGATCGTTCAAACAGTTTTTATGAGATGTTAGAGTTTATGAATATGGAATTAATCTATCTGTTTTTTAAGAAGAACTCCTTAGTTGAGGATTTAATCCAAATACGTAAACTTTAATCCATCAATTTGATTGAAAAAACTATCTTAATACGCCAGAAATAATTCCTACTTTTTTGAATTAACAATATTTTTTACCTGAAAGCCATCAAAAAATCCAGTCTGTTTCCATGTATGAACCTGAAATCATCGTCTTCCTTTTTTTGGGGATAACTGTCAACTTGGCTCAACGAATGAGCCAGACTGTGTTGAATCTTTACCTAATACCGCCAACGGTTGATATCGCGCACTCGTCTAAAATCGTCGTCGATGTCCATTTCCGAATTTGTTCCAGGCCCAAGTCAACTGGCGGTACGTTTCTGGAGCTTGGAATCATCCGGCCAGATGTTCACCATCGGCGACATGCGACGGGGCGCGGGTGGCGCTGATCGGTCAGGTCGTGGCTAGCAACCTGTTCGGCGAGGAATATCCGCTGGGCGAGGCTTGCGCATCGGAAATTTGCCGGTCTTGATCGTTGGCATGCTGGAACGCAAGAGGCAAAGTCTGAGTGAAGGAAGCTGGTCGAGAGGCCTATAAAACCCGATTGGTCGATCGGATCGTTTATCGGGCAATGCAAGCCTTCCATCGACACGAATTCCTCGGCTGTATAAATCTTTACTATTTAAATGAGAATTAATATCATTTAACGGCAATTTATGACATCGAGGTTTTTCATCCATGAAACGTACCTTTATCGTGCTGGCCGCCGCCGCCGCGTTGCTCGGGGCGCTGAGCTATCGGGTTGCTTTCTCGCAGGAAGCCAACAGCTACGCTTTGGTCATCAAAGACCATCGGTTCGAGCCAGGCGAATTGCAGGTGCCAGCCGGTCAAAAATTCAAGTTGATCGTGGACAATCAGGATCCGACGCCGGAAGAGTTCGAGAGTCATGCTCTGAAACTGGAAAAAGTGATTCCTGGCAAGCGTCAGGCGACGCTGAACGTCGGGCCGCTGCAGCCCGGCAGCTACGATTTCGTCGGCGAATTTCACGAGAAGACCGCCAAGGGGCGGCTGGTCGCCCAGTAAGCCTGGAGGATCGCGACATGATCGGAACGCTCGTCATCGTATTCCGGGAAGTGCTGGAGGCGGCGCTCGTTATCAGCATCGTGTTGGCGGCTACCCGTGGTGTTGTCGGTCGCGGTTGGTGGGTCGGCGGAGGAGTCGTCGCCGGTCTGGCGGGTTCCGCCGTGGTAGCGGGGTTTGCCCAGGTGATCGCGGATGCCGCCGCCGGCATGGGGCAGGAGGTGTTCAACGCCAGCGTGCTATTTTTTGCCGTATCGATGCTGGGTTGGCACAACGTCTGGATGGGGCGCCACGGCCGAGAATTGGCGCTGGAAATGAACGCGGTCGGTCGGCGGGTCAGCGCTGGCGAATTGCCTCTGCTGGCCTTGGCGACGGTCGTAACGCTGGCGGTTCTCAGAGAAGGTTCCGAGGTGGTGCTGTTTTTGTATGGCATCGCCGCCGGTGGCGATGGTGTCTGGCCGATGTTGAGCGGCGGTTTGCTCGGGTTGTTGGCGGGCGCCGTGGTCGGGCTAGCGATGTATCTGGGCCTGCTGCGCATTCCCACCCGGCATCTGTTTACCGTGACGAGTTGGTTGATCTTGTTGTTGGCCGCCGGCATGGCCGCGCAAGCTGCCGGGTTCTTGATCCAGGCCGATTGGTTGCCGGCCTGGCGGCAGCCTTTGTGGGATACGTCGGCGATTCTGGCCGAACAAAGCCTGCTCGGCCAAATTTTGCACGTCCTCATCGGCTATAACGACCGGCCGGCCGGAATGCAGGTGGTGTTTTACTTGGCTACCTTGTTTGTCGTCGGTGGGCTGATGCGGGTTTTGGGCAACGCCCCGACGCCACAACCCCGGCGGGTGGCGGCTTGATCGGGGATTCCGCACGAGCCGAACGAAACCCCGCCTGGCGGGGTTTTTTGTTGTATCCGCGCCCATCGAGCCGATTGTTCCATCGATGAAACCGCGTATCGCCGCATGGGCGACGGGTAAATTTCCATCGTGGAAGGCGACTTCCTAAAAGCTAAATATTACAATCCCTTCCGATGAAAGTCTGATAATCAACCGGACAAATCCAACAAATCGAACAAACTTCTCGATTGGAGGCTTCCTCGTGGAAAAGGTGTGGTTGAATCGCTATCCGCCTAACGTGCCGGCAGACATTGATCCCGATCATTACCGCTCCTTGGTCGAGGTGTTCGAGCGGAGTTGCTGCCAGTTCGGCCGGCGCAACGCTTTCGCCAACATGGGCTACGGCATGACCTACGGCGAACTGGAGCAAAAAAGCCGGGCGTTCGCCGTCTATCTGCAACAGGAATTGGGACTGACCAAGGGCGAGCGAGTGGCGATCATGTTGCCGAACTTGCTGCAATATCCAGTGGCGTTGTTCGGCGTGCTGCGCGCCGGACTGGTCGTGGTCAACGTCAACCCGCTTTACACCCCGCGCGAACTGGAACATCAATTGAAGGATTCGGGAGCCAACGCGATCCTGATCCTCGCCAATTTCGCCCACATCCTGGCCGAAGTGATCGAAAGAACGGGGATCGAAAAAACCATCGTTACCGAAATCGGCGATCTGCTGCCGTACTGGAAGGCCAAGGTGGTCAACCTGGTGGTCAAGCACATCAAGAAGATGGTGCCCAACTTCACCCTGCCAAACGTGATCGGTTTCAACGAAACGCTGGCTATCGGCGGTCGCCGTTCGCTGCAACCGGTCTCGGTGACCGGCGACGATTTGGCTTTTCTGCAATACACAGGTGGCACCACCGGCTTGTCCAAGGGCGCCATGCTGACCCATCGCAACATGGTGGCTAACATGGAACAGTGCGTCGCCTACGTCGGACCGGCCATCCGCGAGGGACAGGAAATCGTTATCACCGCCCTGCCGCTGTACCATATTTTTTGCCTGACCGTGAATTGCCTGTGTTTCGTCCGCTTCGGTGCATTGAATGTGTTGATCACCAACCCTCGCGACATTCCCTTATTCGTGTCCGAAATCCGTCAATGGAAGTTTACGGTGATCACGGGGGTCAACACCTTGTTCAGCGCGCTAGCGAACGACGACAAGTTCGACAAATTGGACTTCTCGGCGCTCAAACTGGCAGTCGGCGGCGGCGCGGCGGTGCAGCAGGCGGTAGCGGAACGCTGGCGGGCCATCACCGGTATACCGATCCTGGAAGGTTATGGCTTGACCGAAGCCTCGCCGGTGGTGTGCATCAATCCGATCGATCTTGGTGAATTCGGCGGGAGCGTCGGTTTACCGGTACCGTCCACCGGGATCGAACTGCGCGACGACGAGGGCAGCGAAGTGCCGATTGGCGAGCGCGGCGAATTGTGCGTGCGCGGTCCGCAGGTGATGCGCGGTTACTGGCAGCGGCCCGAGGAAACCGCCCGCACCATCCGCGACGGTTGGTTGTTGACCGGCGATGTTGCCACGGTAGACGGGCAGGGTTTCGTCCGTATCGTGGATCGCAAGAAGGACATGATCTTGGTATCCGGCTTCAACGTGTTTCCCAACGAAATCGAAGATGTGGTGATCGGCTGCGAAGGCGTGCTGGAGGTGGCCTGCGTCGGCGTGCCGGACGAAAAGACCGGCGAGGCGGTCAAGATTTGCGTGGTGCGCAAGCCGGGCGTTCAGTTGTCCGCCGACGCGATCCTGGATCGTTGCCGTCAGCAATTGACCGCTTACAAGATCCCCCGGCACATCGAATTCCGCGACAGCCTACCGAAATCGAACGTCGGCAAGATCTTGCGCCGCGAGTTGCGCTGATCGCCCCCTCGTCATGAGCGACCGTGAATCGCGATCTCTACGCCGGGTTGGATGAAGACGGAAATGTTTCGTCCAACTGGCGATGGATTTCCTGTTCCAACCGGCGTTTTAGTGGCGCCAGCAGAAAACCCAGTCGGGCGTTGATCCGGACCATACCCGGCTCCAGATCGATGCGGCCGCCGACGCCGGATCGCTCGAAATGCAGCGAGTCGCCCTGCCAGTGATAGCCGATCTCGTAGCGGTTGGCGAGTTGTTCGGCGAGGATTTCCGCCGCGCGGCGGGCTTGGTCGAACGAGAGTTCGTGAGAGCGATGGATGACGATGTGGGACATGATCGCGTTCGTCTTTGGAGCCAGCAAGGGGTTGAAATGATCAAGGCGGCAAATCGGCCAGCGATCGCGCCAGCGACAAATACCAGTTGCGCACGTCGCGCACCGTACCGATGCCGACGATATCCATGTGATCCCAACCAGCCAAGGTGCCCCGATAGTTCCACGCGCCGCGTTGCAGCGGTTCGCCGAGAGGCACGATGCGGTCGGGCGAATCCAGCGTCGGACCCGCCATAGAACGGGTGTTGACCAAGCCGTCGTTTTCCCACCAGCTCGCATCGATGCGGACGTGGCCCGGTTCGTCGCGGGTGTAGGCGCCGATAAACAGAGCGGTAATCCAGAGTTGCGGCAACATGGTCGGGCGCGGGGCCTGATGGCGGGACGGCCAGAGCGGCACGGTCGCCGAGGTTGCCCACGAGAAATAATACACCTCGGGTTGGGCGGGAAACCGCCGATTCAAGTCTTTCGCTCCATCCGGACCGAGATCCCAGCCGCTGATATCGTGCGAGCGCCAGATCGGGCTTTGTTCGATCCGTGCCAGGTAAGCGTTGAACGATTCGTCTGGCCCGCGCCGCAACCTCCATTGATCCAATTTGAAATCGTAAGGCAATTCGTCGGGTTTGACGCCGACCAGCGCGGCCAAGCCGAGTAGTGCCTTGCGCACGAAAGGTAGCAGCCGCGTATCGTCGGCGGCGATGCTGGTGCCGTCGTGCGGTGCAGCGAGCGTGGTGACACTGTGAACCCAGGACTTGCTACCTTGAAACAGCGGGGACAACTCAGCGGCTGGCGTGGTGGCGCGTTCCTCCAGCGCGCCCTGTGTCAACAAAGCGACGAGCACGCGCACGGTCTGGCCGCCTTGGCTGTGGCCGATCAAATGAACCTTGCGAAGTTGGCCGTTGGCGTCCACCGTACCCCAGTCCGGGTACAGGCCGGGAAAAGTTCGGCCGTAACGGGCGTGACCGTGGGCGGCGGCGTGGGCTTGGCCGTAATCCACGGTGCCGCCCTTGATGTAAGCATAGAGCTCGCATGCGCGATCCCAATTGCTGGCCAGCGGCCCGACCACGCCGGTATAGGTACGGTAGCCGGCCTGATCGAGAATCTCCTGCAAGTCATCGAAACCACCCCAGTACTTGAAGCCGAGCAATTCGTCCCGTCCCCAGCCGGTAAAACCGTGGACTAGCACGAGCGGATAATCGTTGCCGGCACGGACGGCGAAAGCAGCCAGCAACAGCATCAGCGCGAACGGGGTGCGCAGCGGATTCAGAAAGGGCATAGCGGTCGAACGCAAGGTGTCAACGTGTTTCAAGTTTAACGTGCTAAGCAGCGAATGCCTTGCTCGAACCGGCGCTTTATGCTGCGATACAGCAAGGCTCGATAGGGGTCAAGCAAATTGGGTTGCGAGCGATTATGCTTACCTCAGTCAGAATCAAGGTTCTCGATATTGTTGCATCCGAGAGGTTATCACCGTGCAATTCATCGCGTTGAAAAGGGGGATCGGCACCATCGTCCTGGGCTTGGCGTTTGTAGCGGGCGTGGCAAGTCCGTGGGCGTCCACCTACGCCGAAACCGTCACCGCCGGCGGCACGGGTTCTGCGGCGCCGCTGATCGAGCAATTCGCCCGATCCTACCAGAACCGCCGGCCAGAGGTCGCGATACAGGTGATCAGCCCACCGATGGGCAGCAACGCTTCGATTCGCGCGGCTCTCGCCGGCGCAATCGATCTTGCCTTTCCGGGCAAGCCGTTGACGGCGGAAGAAAAAACGAAAGGCGGCCAGGATTGGGAGCTGGGCCGAACGCCCTTTCTCGTAGTCACCTCGAAGACTCCGCCGCCTTCCGGTTTCACCGTCGAGCAACTGGCGGCGATTTACAGCGGCAAGGTCACCGTTTGGGCTGACGGTTCGCCCATCCGGCTGGTGCTGCGCAGCCCGATGGAATCGGACACTCTCATCCTGCGCAAGCTGTCGCCGGAGATGGATCGAGCGATCGACGCGGCGCTAGCCCGGTCTGGCATGCTGGTCGCCGCCAACGACCTGGAAAACGTGGATTTGCTGGAAAAGACGACAGGATCCCTTGGCACGACCAATTTGGCTCTGTTGCAAAGCCAGCATCGCGGACTTCACGCTTTAGCTATCGACGGTGCTGCGCCGACTGCGGCCGCTTTGGCGCAGGGAACCTATTCCTACTCTAAACCGCTCTACGTGGTGCGCGGCCCCACGCTGTCGCCGACGGCCCAGGATTTTCTGGAGTTTGTGCTTTCGGCGTCCAGCCAGGAAGTGTTCGAGCGCGCCGGTTACGTGACGACTTCGCGTCGACCGTGAATGGCCACGCGCAATTCGAACGCTTGCTGGCATGGCTGGCGGGCTGCCTGGCGACCATCGTAACGCTGATGCCGCCCGCTATTTTTTTTCTGTTATCTTGCCAAAATCGCAGCGGCGCGCTGGAAAGCGAAACGCGCATCGCCGCGATAGCCGTTACCGAATACATCAACCATAACGCTGGCTTGTGGCGTTTCGAACCCGAGCGTCTGGAAATGGTGTTGCGCAAGTACGTCGATCCGCAACACGGTTCTACGGTGACCGACCGGGCCGGAATCCGTATCGCTTACTTGATACCGCCGGCTCTGGTCGCGCCGACGATAAGCCACGTCCACCCGATTTACGATTTCGGCGTCGAGACGGGTGCGGTGGAGGTGATCGCCTCGCTGAAGGATCTGGTGGCGGAAACTACCCTGATCGCTGTGGTTGGGTTGGTAGCGGGCATTGTCGTTTTTTTTCCGCTGCGGACGCTGCCGATTCGTGCGCTACAGCGAGCGAATCGGGCACTGATGGACAGCCAAAACGCCTATCGGCAGCTCGTCGAACTGTCACCCGATGCGATTTACATCAACCAGGACGAAAAAATCGCCTACATCAACGCCGCCGGCGTCCGGCTGTTTGGGGCTGGCTCGCCGGAGGCGCTGATCGGCATGCCGTTTTGGGACCGGCTGCATCCTGACTCGCACTCTATCGTGCGGGAGCGATTGCGACATATCCATACGACGAAAACTACGGTCCCTTTGGTGGAGGAACGCTATGTGCGGTTGGACGGAACCGCGCTGCCGGTGGAAGTGGCCGCCGCTCCTTTTGTCTATCAAGACAAGCCGGCCGTGCAGGTAGTGGTTCACGATCTCACCGAACGCAAGCGGACCGAGGAAATACTGCGCCAATCCCGGGATGCCGCCGAAGCCGCCAACCAAGCCAAGTCGCGATTCTTGGCCAACATGAGCCACGAAATTCGCACGCCGATGAACGGCGTCTTGGGCATGGCCCAACTGCTGGCGGAACAAACGGAATTGACCGACCGACAGCGATATTACCTGGATGTTTTGCAAGATTCCGGTAAGACGTTGCTGCACATCATCGACGAGATTCTCGATTTTTCGAAGATCGAAGCGGGAAAATTCACGCTCTCCGAAACCGGTTTCGATCTGCGGCAGCGAATCACCGATACCCTGCGGATGCTGGTGCCGCAAGCCCAACGCAAAACCTTGGGGCTGGTCTGGCAAGTGGCTGCCGGCGTGCCGGCTCGATTGCGCGGCGATCCGGATCGCTTGCATCAGATTCTCGCCAATCTGGTCAGCAATGCCGTCAAATTCACCGAACGGGGAGGCGTCCGCGTGGATGTGGTTCGCGAAGACGCCAAAGTGGCCGGAGATAATGGGATCGATATCTGTCGCCTACGGATTACGGTTTGCGATACCGGGATTGGCATTTCCGAGGTCGCTGGTGCGCACCTGTTCCAGCCGTTTTCCCAAGCGGACGATTCCACGACCCGCCAATACGGCGGTACCGGCTTGGGTCTGGTGATTTCGAGGGAACTGGTGAAGATGATGGGGGGCAAGATCGGTTTCGAGAGCACCTTGGGAAAGGGCACGACCTTTTGGTTTACGGCGGAACTAGCCATCGCCCCCGACGATCCCCAATCCCTACATCTTCGGTCGAGCGGAGCGCGACGGTTCTCTGGCCGCGTGTTGCTCGCCGAAGATAACCCCGTCAACCGTCTCGTGGCCGAAGAGATGTTGAGAGCTATGGGGCTGGAGGTGGAAACAGCGGCCAACGGTCTAGAAACTGTAGCAGCTTGTGGTCGGGAACGATTCGACCTCGTGTTTATGGATTGCCAGATGCCCGAGATGGACGGTTTTGAGGCGACGGCATGCATTCGTGCCCGCGAGACAGCCGGGCCAAATGGCGCCTCCGCTCCTGACCGAATCCCTATCGTTGCGCTCACTGCCAACGCATTTTCTGGCGACCGAGAACGCTGTTTGACCGCTGGCATGGATGATTTTCTGTCCAAGCCATTCTCTCGCGAAGACCTCTATCGAACGCTCGATCGTTGGCTTGCAAGCGAAGTCTGAGCTGGAGCCGGAGAATTCGCAGCGGCCCATCCGCGGCTCCTGTCCAGACATGCGCCCGGATTCGTTTGGTCAGTGGCGTTTGGGTCGAGCGATGCCAAGGTTGAGACGGAGCATGCCGTTCGAGTGCATTCGAGGTATTCTCCTTAAATTTTCTGGATGTGGTTTAGGATAACGATTCAACCACAGCGAGGACTGGGCAGTGACCTCACAAATTGATGCAGTCTCTTTTTCGGCACTCGTCGCCCGGAAACTGATTCCGGTGATCGCTGCGCTAATGCTTCTGGGGAACGATGCCGTCGCCGATGAATCGCTTTTTTCGAATGAGGCGTCTTCAGCGAATTCTTCGGCGGGAATTCGTCCGGTAGAGCCCCGGCGTTACCAGCCAGCCGCAGAACCCGCGCGAATCGTCGAAGAGATTCCCAATACCCTGTTTCGGGCGCAAGCCTTCCGCGCAGACGAGGCGGATGTCCCGGTACTGCGCTTGGATTTACCCGCTCCGTCGGCGGCCGCCGCGCAGATAGCGTCCGAGCCGCCGATCCGTCCCCGGCAAATCGGCTTTAATCGCCGCATTGCCGACTTTTTGGAGCAGTCGCTGGCAACGTCTCGATCTTGGCGATGGCAAACGCTCGCGAGCGGTGAACGAATAACCCGCCTCCAGATCGCCTCGCCCGGCGCAGCGGCCTTGCGCGTGGGTATTCGAGTGCGGGAATTACCGCTACAGGGAGAATTGCGATTTTTTTCCGGCCAAGCCGACCGGGGCCGCGCTTACCGGATACGCACTAAAGATGTGTTGCAACTCGTCGAGCAGAATCGAAGCGCTGGAGAACGGGCGGGCAGCAATCCGGATGTTTATTGGTCGCCGGTGCTCGAAGGCGAAAAAGCGATTGTAGAAATTCGCCTGAAATCGCAAGCCGATTTGGATAAAGTCGATTTGGAGATCGACGCCGTATCGCACTTGCTCATCGACCCAAAGCAATCAAGCATAATTTTTCCGAACGCGGCGGCAAACTGTAATTTGGACGTGAATTGCTATTCGACCGTTAACCAAAACGGCGATGATATTTCTAACGCTGTTGCCAGGATGATTTTTACCTCATCGGAAAAAACATTTATTTGTACGGGTACTTTGCTGGCGGATAGAATGGATTCCAAAACTCCATTTTTTCTGACAGCGCATCACTGTATCTCTACCGCAGCCGAAGCTTCTTCTCTGGAGACCACCTGGTTTTACGAATCGTCGGCGTGCAACAGCGATACACAATCTGCCGATACTCGATCTCGCTCGGGCGGCGCTACGCTGCTGGAAGCATACGTCAACAACGATATGACTCTCTTGCGCCTGAACGAGCAACCACCGGCTGGAGTCGTGTATGCCGGGTGGTTTTCCGATTCGCTCAGCGAGCAATATACCGCGATTCATCATCCTGCTGGCGACTGGAAGAAGATCAGCTTTGGAACTCATGAAGGTTTATACAGTTGTGGTATAGACTCTTCCGATCAATTTACTTGTCTCCTAAATCCAGCGGGAAATTTCTTTGGGATTTTTATCGATAAAGGATGGTTAGAGGGGGGCAGTAGCGGCTCGGGAGTTTTTAAGGACAACGCCTATTTAGTTGGTACGCTGACCGGGGGTAACGGAGTTTGTAACAATGACTTTGATTATTATGGGCGTTTTCAGGTTGGCTACGATAACGGGATTAATAAGTGGCTCGAAAATAAAAAGATAGGTAATTTAGAAAATCCGTCGCCGTCTTCGTATCAGAGCGGGATTACGTTGATTTCTGGATGGGCCTGCGTCCCCGGCGCGAATCAAGGAACGCCGGAAATTGGGCAGGTGACCATCGAAATCGATGGCAGCACCGTCTTGCAGGCCGGCTATGGCACCAAGCGCGGAGATACCCGCAGCGTTTGTGGCGACGACGACAATGGCTTCGGTCTGTTGATCAATACGAATGGCTTGGGCGATGGCGCACATTCGTTGCGGGCCTTGGCCGATGGTCAAGAAATAGGCCGCGCCAGTTTTACGGTTACGACCTTGGGTGTTGATTATCTGAAAGGCGTCGAGGCCGCTTACGTGGTGCCCGATTTCCCCTACAGTGGTCAGAACGTTGTATTGCGATGGCAGGAGCATTTGCAGAACTTCGCGATTGCCGCACGTAACGTGTCTAACAATCAGCGTGTAGCGGAGCAAGCGAAAGCGGGAACGGAAATCATGCCGGAGTTGAGGCGCTTGGCCGTCGATTCGGCCGTCGCTCGAACGGTTCCGCAAGCGAGCGCCACCTCGTCCGGTTATCTGGAAAATCCGCAACCCGCTTCTTATCTGAGCGGCATCGCCCTTTTTTCCGGATGGGCTTGCCGATCCGACGCGGAAATCGGGCGGGTCGATGTCGAGATCGATGGTACGCTGTATCGGGCAAGCTATGGTACGAAGCGTGGTGACACGCGCGAGATTTGCGGCGACAGCGATAACGGTTGGGGCTTGCTGTTTAACGTCGGCCTGTTGAGCGACGGTTCGCATATAGCGCGAGCACTGGTGGACGGCTCCGAACTCGGTCGGGCCAATTTCTCGGTAACGACGCTGGGCACGGATTATTTGCGAGGGGCCGGCGGCACTTATCGGTTGATGGATTTTCCCAAGACCGGCGATAGCGTGGTCGTGACTTGGCAGGAAAGCGTGCAGAATTTTGTCATCAAGGAGGCGAACGTGCGATGACGGTTTCGCGATCCGCGACATCGACATCCGTTGACCGCATTCGGTGCCGCTGGTGGATGTCGCAACGGTTTGCCGACCCTGCAGAGGGCAATCGACGGTGTCGTGTTGGCTTAGCCATGAAGACGCTAAAGCGTTTGTAAATGCGAAATGGTATCGATGTTGGCACTTTTATTGCCATTTCAATAAAAAATTGGCGTTCCTATCGGGAAAATCCGGCTGGGAAAAGCGCGGATAAAGGAAGGATGACGATGGGGCGTCGCCGGTGATAGCTCGGACGATCCAGACTCGAACGTGGTGGCAGGACCAACCGCGCCGAAGGGCTGTCTCGATTGCTTCGAGGATCGTAGAATCGCGCGAAGGCGCGCGGCGGCCAGGAGAAAAGCATGTATACCGCCTACTTCGGTTTTAACACCAAACCCTTCAAGCCGAAGGATCCGAAAAATTTTTATCGCAACATCAACTTCGATGCTGCCTGTGCGGATATTCTGGACGGGGTTCGAGAACGACGCGGATTCATCTTGCTGACCGGCGAAGCCGGGGTCGGCAAAACGTTCGTTTTGCGCCGTTGCATAGCGGATGGGGACGATGTCCGCTTCGTTTTTCTGGTCAATGCCAGCCTCGATTTTCCCGACATCCTCAATTACTTGTGCACGACTCTGGAATTGCCGGTCGCCGGGTTGGACGCCGAGCAACAGAAGCAGTTTTTGCTGGATTCCCTGGTTGCGCAAGCGCGCCGGAATCGAGTCGTCGCCTTGCTCGTCGACGATGCGCAACATCTGGCCGACGATGTATTGCTCCGCTTGCGGGCGTTCGTGGAAACGCCGCCGATTCCCGGCCAGCGCTTGCAGGTGGTGCTGGCTGGCTTGCCGGAAATTGCCGACAAACTGGATCGGCCCGAATTGCGCGATTTGCGCGACAGCGTTCGGGTTCGTTGCCATCTCGACCGGCTGAGTACGCTGGAAACCGGGTTGTTTATCGCCCACCAGCTCAAGGCCGCTGGCTACGAGGGCGGGGATCTGCTATCGCCCGCTGCCGTTGAGCGTATCGGTGCCTATTGCAAAGGCGTGCCTCGCGCCATCGCTATATTGTGCGATACGGTCTTGCTGTTCGCTAGCTTGCAGTCGGAGCGGGACATCACGCCCGAATTGGTAGACGAAGCTGCCCAGAGCTGTTTTCTCGGCGAACAGTCCAAGTTGGTCGTCGACGACCGAAGCGACCAGCGCGGTATCGCGCCTGCCGAAGCACCGCTAACGATCGTTTCCGGGCGCAACGATTTCGATCTGGATTTGCCGGAATTCGATTTTTCGTTCGATTTCGGCGAGAAAGAAACGAAAAATGAATCGGCGGCATTGCCGGCCGCAGAGTTTTTGCCGGAATCTGCGCCGATGCCGCCGGCTCCGTTCGTCGAGCCGCCCGCTCCGCCGTATTCCGCCGAAACGGAGCAAGCCGGCGGGCTGGATGACACGGTTTCCTTGATGGCGCTGTCGGAACCGACTCTGGTCTCCGCGCACGCCGCATCGTCGCCGCCAGGAGGATTTGCCCAATTGCTCGATGAAGTCGCCGCTAAGCTGGATCGCGGCGACGCGCGAGACCGGGAAGCCTTACGTTATTTTCGGAATCGGTATCAGCGGCTGTTGCAAGGCGACGAACCGACGCGGCTGTACGAGTTCGAGCGCCGGATCGATCGGCTGACGGAGACCCAACAGCCGGTGTTCGTAGGGTTGGCGACCACCGTCAACCCATCGCGGGGTCAGGATGGTGTGCTCTGCGCTCTGTTGATTAATCCCACCTGGTGGCTGTATCGGGAAATTCGGCTGCGGTTGCGCAGCACGGACTTGGTATTCGCCAACGATGGGCAAATTCCGCCGATGCGGCTGCTGGACGGCCGGGATGCGCAGCCTGCGTACTTGAGCTACCGGTGTCCCCGGGCCGATTTGACCCAAACCACGCTGTGGCTCGAACTCGATCTTTGCGATCATCGCGGAGAATGGCACGCCTACGATAGCCGGTTCGAGATTAGGCTGGATTTTTCTAGCCGGGCCAGCGGCAACCCGGGCGAGGGAACGGCGGTGGGTATCGGGCAGCACGACCGCTTTTGGCCGGAGCCGCCGGCGGTGGCGTCGAACCGCGTATCCGGGGCGTGGTTACTGGCTGACGGAGGCGATGCCGGCGATTTAGTCTGCACTTGGCCGCTGGAACTGGAGGCCGACTCGGCGCGTGCCGGCAGCCTACGTACCGCCACCGAACATGCGCTCGGTCGCGGTACCTTGCTGACGCGGGCCTTGTTGCTGGCTGCCGATCCGACCCAGGCGCCGGCCCGCATCGAACTGGTGTCGCGCCCGTTCATGATCTTCGGCCGTCACAGTTCTACCGCTGGCACGGGATTCGGCGATTTCACCCTGGGTTTCGTGCCGAAATATACCCGCATTTCCCGCCTGCATTGCGTGGTTTGCGCGTTGGGCGACCAGTTGACGCTCATGCCGGCCAGCGACCGGGGATACACCTATACCGGCCGGAACGGTCGGCGGCTGGAGCGGGGCCGCTGGGAAATGCTGGAAACGGGGGATATGTTGGAGGTTTGCGATTTATATCGCCTGAAGCTGGTTCTCGCTTGGGATCGCAAATGGGAACAGAGTTCGCCGGCCTGGGATCCCCAGCCACCGCGAGAGAAGTTTGGCCGTTATTTACTCGATTTGATCGACGTGCTGCGCAAGCGCGACCAGCAAGGCGGCGCGGACGAACTGCGAATCGCGCTGCGCAACCGCTATCTCAATCTGCTGCGTGTCCAAGACCGGGTAGCCCAACTGAACGGTGTCGGTAACCCCGGTGCTCTGCTTTATGCCCGCTTCGAGCGCGAAGATGCCGCCCGCCAGCAGATCGCTCATTTTTACGTACCCAAGTGGCTGTCGCTAGGTAGTTCTCCGGAAGCCGGTTTGCGCATCGACGCCGAAGACGTAAGACCCCGGCACGCCGAATTGCTGTTCAGGGACGGCATGTACTGGATTCAGAACTTGGCTGACCCGGGCACGGTTCGAATTGGCCACCATGGCTTGGCGACCAACGAAGTGCTGGCTTTGGAGGCGGGCGACGTTTTACGGATTGGCACGGCGCAGTTCACGTTCGAAGCATATTGATTTGAGGTCGGCTACCCGGCGGATAAGGAAGCGCCACCTCGGCGAGGAAGCCGCCAAGATCGCCGGAGCGGCCCAGCCGCAACGTGCCGCCGTATTGGGCAACGATGTCGCCGATGATCGCCAACCCCAGGCCGTGACCGGCACGCGACTCGTCGATGCGAGTTCCGCGTTGCTGCAACGACTCCAACTGGTCCGGCGGACAACCCGGTCCGTCATCCTCGATCCGCAGCCGTAAATCCTCTGCGGTCGCGTCGGCGCTCAGCCGCACCACGAGTTTTGCCCACTGGCAAGCGTTGTCGAGCAAATTGCCCAGCAATTCCAGCAAATCATCGCGATCTCCGGGAAACGCGCTATCCGGCGAAATCCGCAGGTCGAATCGCAATGCGCGGTCGCGATGGATGCGGCCCAGGATTTCGGTCAAGTCCGCTATTTCCCCAGCCAACAGCACCCGCTGACCTGGGACGAGGCTACCGACGATGCGGGCCCGCTTCAATTCCCGTTCGGTCAACCGGCGGATGTGTTCGATTTGTTGGCGCAGGTCCTGCCAGAAATCCTTATCGTCGGCGCCGGGTGGTGGTTGGTCGGCCAGTTGGGTCAGGGCAGTCAGCGGTGTCTTTAATGCATGAGCCAAGTTGCCTAGAGCGTGGCGAGCTCGCTGTTGGCGCTGATTCAGCAAGTCGAGCAGCCGGTTGAGCTCGATCACCAACGGTTGCACCTCGGCTGGTGCATCGAGGGGCAAATGAGAAATGTCGCCGCGCGCCAGCCGGGGCAGTTCGCGGCGCACTTGCTCCAACGGGGCCAGGCCGCGCTGCACGATCGACCGCTGGAGCAGCAGCAGCGCACCGAACAACGTCAGCGCGACGAGGCCGAATTCCAGCAGCAGGCGCCGGAGCCCGGCGTCTACCGGAGTAAAATCTTCGGTTACGGCGATGGTAACCTGTTGGTTCTGTTGGTTCTGTTGGTTCTGTTGGTTCTGTTGGTTCTGTTGGTTCTGTTGGTTCTGTTGGTTCTGGATTCGGAAAGTGCGCCCGACGAGCAGCAACCGCCGATCTTGAGGGCCGGTAACGAAGGCTCGGATGGTACGGTCGGCGGCGAGCGGTGGTAGCGCCAAGTCGGCGTCCCACAAGGAGCGCGAGCAGAGTTTGCCGCTGGATGTTTCGATCTGGTAGTAGTGCCCTGAATAGGGCTGGTGAAAAGTGGTATCGATCCGGTCGGTCGCCAACTGCGGTCGGCCGTCGGCATCGAAATCTAGCGCGGCCAGCAGCGTTTCCAGATCGTGTTCCAAGCGAGCGGCGACGAAATTCTCGGCGATCCGTCGCAGCGAATAGCCACCGATGGCGACCGCCAAAATGGTGAGTGTTGCCAGCGCCAAGATCAAGCCGGCCGACAGCCGGGCTTGCAGAGAGATCATGTGGTTTTGGTTCCGAACACGTAACCTTGATTGCGGCGAGTGACGATCAAATCGCGACCGATTTTGCGACGCAATCGATTGATGTAGACCTCCAGAACGTTGCTGTCGCGTTCGGTCTCGAAATCGTAAACGTGTTCGGCCAGCCTGGTTTTGGACAGGACCCGGCCAGGATGCAGCATGAGATAGCGCAATAGGCGGAATTCGGTGCCCGTCAGCTCGAACGCTTCGCCCGTGGCCAGGATTCGCGCCATCTGGGCGCCTTCGTCCAGCTCTAGACCGGCGACTTGCAGCGGGCCGTGCGGCCGGGCCACGCTTCGTCGTAACAGGGCATGGAGCCGGGCGGTCAGTTCGGCGACGTGAAAGGGTTTGCCCAAATAATCGTCGGCGCCGGCCTTGAACCCATCTACTTTTTCGTGCCAAGCGTCGCGGGCGGTCAGGATCAGTACCGGCATCGGGTTGCCGGCCACGCGCCAGCCGCGCAGCACGTCCAGGCCAGACCGGCCAGGCAATCCCAAATCCAGTACCGCCACGTCGTAAGGTTCCGATTCGCCCATGAAAGCAGCGTCCACGCCATCGGCCACCACGTCCACGGCGAATCCGGCCTGCTCCAGATCGATCCGCAAGCGGTTGCTCAGCGAGGTATCGTCTTCGGCGAGCAAGAGGCGCATCGCTATTCCCGGTCTTCTTCGCGTTCGAGATGCCACAGTGCGCCGCTGCGGGCATCGTATTCGAACTCCCGCACCGAGCCGTCGCTCTCCAGGATTTTGAGATCGTAGACGTAGCGGCCGCGCTCGAATTCCAGCTCTGCTTCCAGCAATTGGCCGCCTGGGTGGCGGCGACGATGATTGGCGAGGATCGTTTCCAAGGACAGGATTTGTCCCGCGTCTCGCAACCGGCGAATTTCGTCGTGATCGCGCCCCGCCACGACCCGGGCGGTCGGGAGCAATCCTCCCACCATCAAGGGCAGCAGGACGATGGCAATTTTTTGGCGGCTCACGAGAGCGCATTCCGGGGGAAGCGATTGTTTGGTTTCACGCTCGCTTGCGTCCGGTGATCATGGAGCGGGCCAGATTTTCGCGGTGCAGCAGACTTTCCCAGATCACGCCGACCAGATGTCCGGCCACTAGCAACAAGGTGAAGTTAGCTAAAAATTCGTGCGCTTCTTTGATGAAACGAACGGTGGAATCGTTACTGTTCGCCAACAAGTCGGCCAGCGGTCCCAATCCCTTATCGGCGCCGTACAGCGCCAGTCCGGCGGCGACGGTGGCGGTCAAGCTCAGCAGCAGGACGACGATCATTGCCCCGCCGGCGGGATTATGCCCCAGATAGCGGGTTGCGCGCAGCGTTAGCACGTCCTTGACGTAAGTAAGCGTGACGCGCGGTCCACGCACGAAATCGGCGAAGCGGGCGGTGCGCGGTCCCACGAAGCCCCAAATCAGACGAAACAAAAGCAGCCCGACAATAATGTAACCGGCCCAGACGTGGACGATTTGCAGCCATTCGCCGTCCAGTTGGTCCTGGAAGCGTTCGAACGGTTCGCCTTGCGTGACGTAGGCGGTGCAGAAAGCGGTTACCAAAATCCAGTGGAACAAGCGGACCAGCGGATCCCAGAC
>DEHU01000244.1 GCA_002352125.1 Competibacteraceae bacterium UBA2792
CTGACCGGCCAATTCCAGCGGCAGCATGACGTTTTCCAGAGCGGTCAATCCGGTCAACAACTGAAAGGACTGAAATACGAAGCCGACCTGTCGCGCCCGCAACAGGGCGCGGCCGTCCTCGTCGAGACCGCTAAGATCGGCCCCCGCTAGCCAGACCCGGCCGCCGGTCGGCACGTCCAGCCCCGCCAACAGGCTCAGCAGCGTCGATTTGCCGGAACCGGACGCCCCGACCACCGCCACGCTGTCGCCGCGGGCGATATCGAAGCTGACATCGTCGAGAATGAGCAGCGGCCCTTCCGGGCTGACGACCTGCTTGCTCAAATTTTCCGCCCGCACGATGCGCTCGGTGGCTCGATTGTCTGATTTTGCAGCGGCGGTCGCGCTTATACCGCTTCCCGCTTCTCGGTCGTGATCGACCCGCATTACCTAATTCTCCGATGATGAAAGCAAATCGCTCAAGATGGTTGGCCGTGTCGTGCTGTAGCTGGGCGTTTCGCCTGGTCTGCCTGTTTGCTCATGTCGAAACGCCGATAACGACCATCCGGTCGGAGTCGTCCTAGAATTGGGTGCCAACGAGTTGTCCCGCTACGCTAGTAGCGTGTAAGCGGTGTTGGCGGAGACGCAGATTCCGCCGAGTTATGGCCTTTTGCGCGCATAAAAGTTTCGAGCCGTACTCGGTCAACTGGCAAAACCGCGTTCGAGCGGTAGTCGTCGGCCGGGTTAGTGCGGCGTAATCCAAGCTCATTCGACCACGCGACTGCCCGACATGCTCTCGGCGGAAGCCTCAGCTTATCTTGCCGCCCGCCGCATCAACGCGTTCCAAGACGAAGGTTTGCATTTCGGGTGAAAGGCCGGCAATCGGGACAGTGACGAACTGTGCTTTGGAGAACAAAATCAGCCAATAATCGGTAAACCGCCATACTTCCTTGACGGCAGCCCATCGAAATGTCGCTGTGCCGATTTCGGAGGCCAACGTGAATGTTGACTCCTCGGCGCGGAAGGAGGCCAGCAGCGGCCCCATCTCTTTGAATTTGCGGATGGCGTTGGCGTAATGAATCACGTAAACCGCCCCAGCGAGCGCAACACCCCCGACGAGAACAGTACCGAGCATACCGACCCACCAAGATCGGTCGCCGGCAGCCAGGAGAACCGCCAATGCTCCCGCTTCAAGCAGGATCGCGACAAAAAAGCCGACACCCACCGAGCGGCGCCAGAAGGACAGGACAGCCCGGCGAATCAACGGCTCGTTGTAGGCCAGCGTCGCTTCGTAAACCACGATCCGGATTTTGTCCTCGCGCTCCGCAGCTATAGATGGTGCTACGGCCGAAAGCAAAAAAGCCTTGCATCGCTGCAAGGCTTTGATTTTTTGGCTCCCCGGCGCGGACTCGAACCACGGACCCAGTGATTAACAGTCACTTGCTCTACCGACTGAGCTACCGGGGAATGTGAAAGATGGAATCTTATTTATCCTCGGTTGCGCTGTCAATCTCGAATCAACGTCCGATCACCCGATCGATGCGTTCCAGCGCTTTGGTCAGGTTGTCCATGCTGGTCGCGAACGAAATTCGTCCGCAGCCCTCGGCGCCAAACGCCGAACCCGGCACCAGCGCCACGCCGACTTCGTTGAGCAGTAGTTCCGCGAAGGCGATGTCGTTGGCCAACCCTAGCCGTTCGATCACTTTCTGAAAGCTGGGAAAGATGTAGAACGTCCCGTCCGCCGGAGCGACCGCGACGCCGTTCATCGCTTTCAAGGTGTGATACACGTAGTCGTGTCGTTCCTTGAACGCCTTGGTCATCATTGCGACGCAAGACTGATCGCCGTTCAGCCCGGCTTCCGCCGCGACCTGGGAAATCGAGGTCGGGTTGGAAGTGCTCTGCGACTGGATGTTGGTCATCGCCTCGATCAAGTCTTTCGGGCCGCCGCAGTAACCGATACGCCAGCCGGTCATCGAGTACACTTTGGAGACACCGTTCAACACGATGGTCCGGTCGTACAGGTCGGGGCAGACGTTGAGGAGGTTATGGAATTTCTCCCCGGTCCACAGGATGTGTTCGTAGATGTCGTCGGTGGCGATATAGATCTGCGGATGGCGGCGCAGCACCTCGCCCAGCGCGGTCAGTTCGGCGGCGCTGTAGGCCACGCCGGTGGGGTTGGAGGGGCTGTTGATCACGAACAGCTTGGTGCGCGGGGTGATCGCCGCTTCCAACTGGGCCGGGGTGATCTTGAAGTGCCGGTCGATGCCGGCCTCGACGATCACCGGCACGCCGTCGGCCAGCAGCACCATGTCGGGATACGACACCCAGTAGGGTGCGGGGATGATCACTTCGTCGCCGCTGTTCAGCAGCGCCTGCGCCAGATTGTAGAAGCTCTGTTTGCCGCCGACCGACACCAGAATCTGCTTCGGCTCGTAGTTCAAGCCGTTGTCGCGCTGAAATTTGGCGATGATCGCCTTTTTCAATCCCGCCGTGCCATCGACCGGCGTGTATTTGGTAAAACCGGCATTGATGGCTTTGATCGCCGCTTCCTTGATGAAATCGGGGGTATCGAAATCCGGTTCGCCGGCGCCGAGGCCGATCACGTCCTTGCCTGCGGCTTTCAAGGCATTGGCCTTGGCGGTGACCGCTAAGGTCGGGGACGGTTTGATGCGCTGCACACGTTCGGAAAGAGGGGTACTCACAACGGACTCCTGGCGCTGAAGGGTTTGAACACAAAGGTCGAGCGCGATGTCGGATAATACTGAAATTTCGTGCCCCGGCCAAAACCCCATGCAAAATCGTAAGCCTTTCGCCCTTCGCGCCCGTTTCCAGCCCGCTGGCGACCAGCCGGACGCTCTTCGCGCGCTCGTCGCTGGCCTTGGCAACGGTCTGGCGCATCAGACCTTGCTCGGCGTTACCGGCAGTGGCAAGACCTACACCGTCGCCAACGTCATCGCCCTCGCGCAGCGTCCGGCGCTGGTACTGGCGCCCAACAAGACCCTGGCGGCGCA
>DEHU01000209.1 GCA_002352125.1 Competibacteraceae bacterium UBA2792
TCGCGCGGATAGACGGGCGCGTGATCGATGGTGCCCTCATTCATCACCTCATCGGCGATGAGCTGGTTTTTGACATCGAGGAAAAGCGCGCGGAGTTGCTCACGCGGCTCATGCGCGAGCGCGTTGCGGCAATAGTTCACGAGCTGCGTCCAGGACGTGATCACCGTGCGCTTGGCAAGCTCGCCCTTCTGCGCGCGCAGCATGAGCGCGTGGGTGATTTTCAGATCCTGCGCCACGGCGGGGCCGGCGCCGCTGATTTCCGCGATGCGCGCGGGCTCAGCCGCCAGCACGCCGGCGAGTGAGCCANNCCGCTCGCGCAGGCGATCGCGGTGGCCGTGATAGTGCGGCTTTTCCGGCGGGTTGGGCGCGGCTTTGCGCGTGCGCACGGGCGCAATCTCAAGCGGGGCGGCGTCGGCGAAAAACGCAAAGCTCTCGCTATCTTCGACGCGCGCGGGCGCGGGCTTGGGCGGCTTGGGGGAGCGGCCCGCCATTGCGCGCTCAGCCCGGATTGGCGTGNNGAGGCCCGCCGGGGATTTGGTGAAAATCTCGATGCCGGTTTCGGTCACGCCGATCGAATGCTCGTATTGGGCGGAGAGGGATTTATCCTTTGTCACGGCCGTCCAGCCGTCATTGAGCACTTTCACCGAAGGCGCGCCGGCGTTGAGCATGGGCTCGACCGTGAACATCATGCCCGGCTTGATCAGCTCGCCTTCGCCGGGCTTGCCGAAGTGCAGGATGTTGGGCGCGTCGTGGAAAATTTTGCCGACGCCATGGCCGCAAAATTCGCGCACGATGGAAAAGCGCTCCGCTTCCGCGAAGGCTTGGATCACATGGCCGAGGTCGCCCACGGTGGTTTCATTCGGCTTAATCGCGGCAAGGCCGCGCATCAGCGCTTCATAGGTGATGTCCATCAGCCGCTGGGCTTTGCGCGAGGGCTCGCCCACCGCGTACATGCGGCTCGTATCCCCATGCCAGCCATCGACCACGACGGTGACGTCGATATTCAGAATATCGCCGCCGCGCAGCGCGCGATCGCCGGGGATGCCGTGGCAGACAACGTGATTGAGCGAGGTGCACACCGTGTGCCGGTAGCCGCGATAGAACACGCAAGCGGGCACTGCGCCGTGATCGAGCGTGTATTGCCGGGCAAGATCATCGATCCGCGCGGTGGTGACGCCGTCCTTCACCTCGGCGGCCAGCATGTCGAGGCAGCCCGCGGCCACTTGCCCTGCCTTGCGCATGCCGGCGAAGGAGGCGGCCTGATCGTAGAGCTTGATTTGCCCGGTATTGCGCGCGGGCGCGCCGGCGGCGGTGATGTAAGTCATGTCGGTGCGAACATAGACAGCGTGGACGCAAAGCTAAAGGGCTTGGCGCAAGAAGCGCTGGCGGGGCGGGCCCGCCAGCAGCGCAAAAGGCGGTTGGGAACGCCCGAATAGGGGGTAGGGGCGTAGCGGGCGCTTAAGATCACGCTCTTGTGCGGCGAATGTCGCGCAGCTTGGGCGGGCAAGCGAGGTGCGGGCGATGGGGCGCGGCCTTGCCGCGACAATGGGCGCCCGCCTGCGACGAGCGGCATAAGGGGCGCGACGGCTTAAGCCGCGCTTTTGGCGGCTTTGCCGATCACGCGGTTGCGGCCGGCGGTTTTGGCTTCGTAGAGCGCTTCGTCGGCGCGTTTGAGCACGGTGTCGGCGTCGTCATCGGCTTCGGCGCTGGCGACGCCAATGGAGATGGTGACATCCAGCGGCTCGCTGAGGCGCGCGCATTGGAAGGGGGCGGCGCAGATCTGCCGGCGCAAGCGCTCGGCCGCCATGCAGGCGGTGTCGCCGCTGGTGCGCGGCATGATCACCACGAATTCCTCTCCGCCCATGCGGCAGGCGAAATCGGAGGGCCGCACATTGGACGCAAGCCGCACGGAAAATTCGCGCAGGATCGCATCGCCCGCATCGTGGCCGTGCGTATCGTTGATGCGCTTGAAATGATCGAGATCGAACATGATCAGGGAGAGCGGCCGGGCGTAACGCTGAGCGCGGCCGATTTCCGTCTCGATGACCTGCAACAGATAGCGCCGGTTGAATGCGCCGGTGAGCGGGTCGGTGGTGGCCAGACGGCGCAAGTTCTCCTCCAGTCTTTTCCGTTGGCCGATGTCCATGACGATGCCGCAAGCGCGCATGGACTGGCCGCGCCGATCACGTTCGATCACCTTGCCGCGAATCAGTACCCAACTCCAAGCTTCATCTTTGTGCCGCAAGCGATATTCGCTTTCGAAAAACGGCGCGCGGTTTTCCAGGTGGGCGCGCAGGGCGTCTCGGGCGGCGGCCAGATCCTGGGGATGAATGCGTTGTTCCCAATCGCCGAACGAAAGGCGCGTTTCGCCCGGCCGACAACCCACGAGTTCGGTCCGAGGCCCGTTGCAGGTGATCGTGCCGGTGCGAATATCCCAGTCCCACAGACCCAGATCGGCGCCCCACAGCGCCAGCGCCAACCGTTCCTCGCTTTCCTTTAGCCGGCGGTCGAGCTCGTGGCGGCGCAGCGCCATTTCCAGAGTTGCCAGTAGTTCGCGTTCGGCCACCGGTTTGACCAGGTAGCCGTAGGGGGCGGTCGCTTTGGCCCGTTGCAGTTGTTCGGCTTGGGAATACGCGGTCAGGTAAATGATCGGGACATCGAAATCCCTGCGGATATGTTGGGCGGCGGTGGTGCCGTTGATCACCCCGGCCAGTTGGATGTCCATCAACACCAGATCGGGCGGCGATGCTGCCACGACGGCCACCGCATCTTCGCCGGAGGCGACCGGATCGGGCACGGCATAACCGGAACGGGTCAGGACATCGTGCAGGCGGGCGGCGATGATGCCGTCGTCTTCGACGATCAAGATGGTTTTACCGGTCATGCGGGTTCACTTTTGTCCTGTCGGCGTTGAACCGCAACGAAAAACGGGTTCCGTCGGTGCGATCAAATTCGATTTGGCCCCGAAGCTGGTGTTGTCCCAGCATGCGCACCAGCCGCAACCCGAGCGTGCGCGTGGTGGTCCAGTCCAGTTCGGCCGGTAGCCCCACGCCGTTGTCGGCGACGGTCAAGATGTAGCCGGCGTCGTGCTGATCCATCGAAACCAGAATTGTGCGGGCACCGGGTTCTGGCCAGGAACGCGGGTCGGGAAAGGCGTGCTTGAAAGCGTTGGTTACCAGTTCGTTGACGATCAGCCCGCAGGGAATCGCAGCGTCGAGGTTGATCCAGATTTCTGGTGCCACCACCTCCAACCGGATCGCGCTTTGCGGATCGAAAGATTCGTGCAGGTGCGCGACCAACTCCTGCAAATAGCTGCGAAAATCGATGTGGTTGAAGCTGTCCGACCGGTAAAGCATCTCGTGGACCAGCGCCATGGATCGGATGCGGTCGCCCAATTCCGCCAGCAGGGAAGCGGTCGATGCCGCCGCCGCTGCTTCGCATTGCAATTCCAGCATGTGGACGATGGCGGCGAGGTTGTTCTTGACCCGATGGTGGACTTCGCGCAGCAACACCTCCTTTTCTTCCAGCGCCGCTCGCAGCGCTGCCTCGGCCCGTTTGCGGTCGCTGATATCTTGCACGTAGCCGTGCCAGAGAATGCCGCCGTCCGGTTCGCGGACCGGCATGGAGTGGCCTTCCACCCAGATTTCGCCCTTAGCCGGGTGCCGCACCCGGAATTCATCCCGCCAGGGGATCATGGCATGGGCGGAAGTCGCGATGCCTATGTTGAGGTGGTCAAGATCGTCCGGATGGATCAACGCCCACAGCGGTGCGGCGGATTCGGCCAACTCTTCGGCGCGCAGGCCGTACAAGTCTTCGATGGCCGGACTGGCGTAGGGTAAACAGGCGTTCCCGTCCGGGGGCAGGCGGAAAGAGCAGATCACGCCGGGCACCGTGGCGGCGATCTTGGCGAAGCGGTCCCGCTCTGCCCGCAAGGATTCCTCCACCTGCTTGCGGTGGGCAATATCGATATCGAGGCAAAAGAGTTCCGGGGCACGCCCCGGAATCTGGACGACCGCGTAGCTGGAAAAGACCTCCACGCACGAGCCGTCCTTGTGCAGCAGCGACAGCTCTTGGGCCGGCAGGGGTTGGCCGGTTTCGGCCATTCGCCGAATGGCTTGGCGAACCTTGGGCCGCATCTCCGGCGGGATGATGAGGTCCAGCAAGTTCTGGCCAACGGCTTCCCGCGCGGTGTAGCCGTAAACCGTCTCGGATGCATCGTTCCAATAATGGATCGTGCCATCCGCATCGTAGCCTTGCACCGCCACGGACGATACGTGATCGATCAGGCCGTGGAATCGTGCCTCGCTCCGGATCAGCACTTCGTCCGACCGCTTGCGCTCGGTAATATCGCGAATGCTGCCGCGCTGGCCCAACCAGCGGCCATCTGCGCCGTATGCGGATTGGCGGGCGTGGCCGACCCAGCGTTCCTCGCCCGTGCGGGTTGCGATCCGAAATTCCAGTAGCTTTCCCGCTTCGTTGCGATCGGCGAGATGTTGGGCTACCTGCTCCCGATCATCCGGGTGAACCAGCTTCAACATCAGGCCGGGATCGGCAATAAAATTCTCTGGACGATAACCTGTGATCCGCTCGCAAGAGGGCGAGATGTATACGTAGCGACCCTGTGGGTCGCACCAATATTCCCAATCGTAGGTGAAGTCGGCGACGGTGCGGTATTTTTCCTCGCTGACGCGCAACGCCTCCTCGGTCCGTTTGCACTCGGTGATGTCCACCGCCGCGAGACGGCACAACCCTTCCTCGTCGTCTCGCACCCCAACGCCTTCGAGACGCGCATGGCAGATCGGCACGCCTTCGCGATCGAGCGCGATTTCGCAACGCTCTCTGGATGTTCCCAGCAGGACGCGGTCCAGGAAGGCGTTGAAGTCGGGGCGGGTTTGCCTCGAAACGAACAGGTCGAGCCGCTGACCGATCAAGCGGAACCGCTCCTGACCGAGCAGAGCTGCGCCAGCGAGATTCAGCTCCCGGATGGCGCTGTCGGCGGTGAGCGTGAAGTAAGCGACCGGCGCGAAGTCGTAGAGCTCGATATAGCGATCCAGGCTCCGTTTAAGCTGGCTTTGCGTTTCCCGCAGCTCCTCGTTTTGTATTTTCAGCTCCATTTGGTGGACTTGCAGTTCGTGAACCAGCCGCTGGATTTCGTCGGCGGTCAGCAACCGGCTGTCGAGTTGGGCTTGCCGCTCTCGCAACCGCGCTTCCGCGCAGTGGCGCAGGTCGTCGGCGTTCGACGAGCGATCTTTTTTCATGATGCGCTCGATGGCCCATCTTTCCCGGTTGATCGGGGTGCTAGGCCATGCTCGACTCGCTCGGTTTGGGGGGCGGTTTGAGTGTGGTGCAAGTTGTCCATCGTGCCGGCGAGCGAGGCCGCGACCGATGCATCGCCGGGCGTGACCCCCACCATTTCCTCGGTCGCTGGCAGGCCGGGCAGGCCATCGGAGCCCATGCCGGACAAGATGATGCTCACGCTACGTTGCCGCTGGTCTTCCGTGGCCAGGGAGCGGAAAAAGAAGCGGATCGGCAGCCGCAAGCCGCGCGATGCGTCTGGCTCGAACAAGCAAAAGGCGGTGGGCGAGAATAGAGAAGGCGGCGCGGACCAATCGGACGCTAGCGCCGGTCGTCGGCTTTCCGGTTTGGGCGTTTTGCTCACGAGAGACCTCTCGTAACACCGGTTTCGGTGCGGGTCGATTTGGAGCAACGTTCTTATGACTTTTTTCTAATTATACAGTTACGAAACGGTTTTTTCCGTCCGGATCCCTCCCTCGCCTCGTTAACTGCACCAGCACGTCGAAGAAATCGTGGCATGGAGGAAATCGCGACACGAAAAAACAAAGCCTCCAAGCCGCCGTGGAGAGCGTCTTGTCTGGTTGCGGATTGCGGCTGTTTAGCGCTGCCAATGGCTTGGAGCGGCAGAACCCAGCGCAAATAAGATCGTGGCCGCTACGACGACCGACGGGCCGGCCGGCGTATCCCAGCGCAATGAGGCCCACAAGCCCAGCCCGATCGCCGCACAGCCGAAGGCGCTGGCTAGAATCGCCATGCCTTCCGGCGAACGGGCGAACCGCCGCGCTGCCGCTGCCGGGATGATCAGCAACGAAGTGATGAGCAGAATGCCGACCACCTTCATCGCTACGGCGATGACGATGGCGATCAGCAGCATGAAAGCCAACCGCACCGGAAACACCGGCACGCCTTCCACATGCGCCAAATCTTCGTGGACGGTGGCGGCCAGCAGCGGTCGCCACAGCCAAGCCAGCACCCCGAGCGCCAGCAGGTTGCCGCCCCAAATCCAACAAAGATCGGTCGCGTTGATCGACAGAATATCGCCGAACAGATAGCTGACCAGATCGACCCGCACCGTTTCCAAAAAGGCGAGCGCGACCAGCCCCAGCGATAGGGTGGTATGGGCGAGAATGCCGAGCAGGGTATCGGTAGCTAGCCGGCGCTGCCGTTGCAGCAGCACCAGCGCCAACGCTACCGCCAAGCAGGTGGCGACCACGCCCAATTCGGGATCGACGCCCAGCGCCGTGCCCAGCACCACCCCCAGCAAGCCGGAATGGGCCAGCGTGTCGCCGAAATAGGCCATGCGCCGCCAGACGATGAAGGTGCCGAGCGGTCCGGCGGTCAGCGCCACGCCAAAGCCGCCCAGCAGGGCGCGCGGCAGGAAATCATCCATCGCGGTTGCGCTCCGCCACCACGGCGCCGTGCAAATCGTGGCGATGGTTGTGATGGTGGTGATAAATCGCCAGGGTGCGTGCGCCCTCGATGCCGAACAGTTCCAGATAAGCCGGATCGCGGGCGACGTGTTCGGGATGGCCGGAACAGCAAATGTGCCGGTTCAGACAGACGACGTGATCGGTGGCCGCCATGACCAGATGCAGTTCGTGCGACACCATCAGGATGCCGCAACCCCGGTTTCGGCGCAGGTTGCCGATCAATTCGTACAGCTCGTATTGACCGTTGACGTCCACGCCTTGGATCGGCTCGTCCAGCACCAACAGATCGGGTTCGCGCAACAGCGCCCGCGCCAACAGCGCCCGTTGCAGCTCGCCGCCGGAAATCGCTTGGATGGGCGAATCCAGCACCCGAATTGCGCCGACTTCGGCCAGCGCCGCCCGGACCCGTTCGCGCGGTACCCGCGTGCCGAGGGTGACGAAGCGTTGCACGGTCAGCGGTAGCGTGTCGTCCACCGTCAAGCGTTGCGGCATGTAGCCGATCCGCAGCCCCGGCTGGAGCCAGACCCGACCGCCATGCGGGCGAAGCAATCCCAGAACGATCCGTACCAGGGTAGATTTACCGGCGCCGTTCGGGCCGATCAGGGCAACGATTTCGCCGGACGCGACCCGGAAAGTGATGTTTTGCAAGATCGGGTTGCCGCGAATGGCGAAATCGATGTTTTCGACCGTCAACAACGTCTTAGCGGGCATGAAACGCCACTCCTCGACAGTTCGGACAGCGGCCCAGCACTTCTACCATCTGCGCTAGCACCTCGAACTGACGGGTAGCTGCTTCGTCGCGCAACAGTTCGTCGACCGCCGGATTGCTCAATTCTTCGACTTGGCCGCAATCCCGGCAGATCAAAAATTGGCTACTGTGACAGCAATCGGGCCGACGGCAACCGGTGAACATGTTGAGTGTAGCCAATCGGTGGATCAAACCCTGTTCCAACAGGAAATCCAGCGCACGATAAACGGTGGGTGGGGCGCCTTGGCGACCATCGTTGCGCAGTACGTCTAGAATCGCGTAAGCGCCTAGTGGAGCAGGGCTATTCCAGATGATTTCCAACACCCGCCGTCGCAGATCGGTCAAGCGAGTGCCGCGCTGCTGGCACAAAACTTCAGCCTGTTCTAGCGCTTGCCGAACGTTGGGCAATTGGGAACGGCAAAGATCTAGGGGTTGGATCATGGAGGTTCCAGCTTGAATCAGATTTGATAAATGTTATCTTATAACAATTGTTACTCTATAACATAACGCTGAGGAAAACCGATGTGGCATCATGCTACGAGCTTGAAATTATTGCGAGAGCTGCTGGGGTTGTTGTTGTTCTTGCCGCTGATCGTATTGGCCGAACCCAAGGTCGTGGTAAGCATCAAGCCGGTCCATTCGCTGGTGTCCGGCGTCATGCAAGGCGTGGGCGAGCCGTCGTTGCTGGTGCAGGGCGGCGCCTCGCCACACGAATACAATCTGAAACCTTCGGATGCGCGAGCCATCAGCGAGGCACAGATCGTATTTTGGATCGGGCCGGACATGGAAAATTTCATGGTCAAGCCGCTGAGCAACGCCAAAGGCCCGGTTCGGCCGGTGGCCTTGCTGGATGCGCCTGGCGTTGCGGTGTTGCCGCTGCGGGAAGGAGGTGCTTGGGAACCGCATGAGCACGAGCACGACGATCATCGCGAAGGTCCCGACCACGACCGCGATCACGACCGGACAGCCGGCCGCGATCCTCACGCTTGGCTGGACCCGGCCGCCGCTGCCGCTATGGTGCGGCAGATCGTCGCCACGCTCGGCGAGGTCGATCCTGGCCATCGGGCCGATTACGAGCGCAACGGCGCGGCACTGGTCGGGCGGTTAAACCAATTGGATCGGCAACTGGCGACCGAACTGGCGCCGGTCAAGAGCCAGCCTTACATCGTGTTCCACGATGCTTACCAATACTTCGAGCGGCGTTACGGCCTGAGCGGCGTCGGTTCGATCACGCTCGACCCGGAGCGGCGGCCCGGCGCGAAACGGGTGGCGGAAATCCGAGCGCGCGTCCGCGATCTTAGCGTTCGCTGCGTGTTCGGCGAACCACAATTCCAGCCGGCTCTGGTGGAAACGATCATCGCTGGCAGCAACGCCCGTCGTGGCGTGCTCGATCCCGAAGGGGGAACGACATTGCAGGCTGGACCGGAAGCTTATTTCCAATTGCTGGGCGGATTGGCCGATGCGCTGCGAACGTGCTTGAGCGGAGGTTGAGAAGGCATCCGGGGTGGCGAAACGGTCGGTTGCCGGAATTTCCTTCCGGAATGTTCTATGTTGTTATGCGCAACCGTTGGTTGCGCTCGGCAAGCCGGTGTGGCAACCGGTTTTCGGGGGTTAATTTGGTTATTTTTGAGTGCTCGAAACGACTGAAGGCGAACAACGATGACCGATATGTTTACGGGATTTTCGCCCTATCGCGCGGAGGAAGGCGAAGAATATATGAGCGACAAGCAAAAAGCTCATTTCCGCGCGATTCTCGTGGCCTGGAAAGAGGAGCTTATGGAGGAAGGCCGGCGCACTGTCCACAGCATGCAGGACGAACTCTTGAACTTGCCCGATCCCAATGATCGCGCCAGCCAGGAAGAGGAATTTTCGATCAATTTGCGGGCGCGGGATCGGGAGCGTAAGTTGCTGCACAAGATCGACAAGGCGTTGGGTCGCCTGAATAGCGACGATTACGGTTACTGCGAAGCCTGCGGCGTAGAAATCGGTCTGCGCCGGTTGGAAGCACGGCCGACGGCGGAACTGTGCATCGACTGCAAGCACCTGGAAGAACAGAAGGAAAAAAGTCAGGTGGCCTGACGCGGTCGCGCCCGCCGTTCGAAATCGGTTTTAAACCCTCTTCCGGCTCCTCTTTCGCCGGAAGAGGGAGGTTTTAGTTCCACCGCTGGGAGAGAATTTGGTTCTCAGACCGAAACGACGGTCCAGCTCGGGTGTTCCGCCAGCGTCCGCCCGTCGCTCAGCACCGCGTAGCGGGCCTGCTCGGGTTTCAGCCAAGCCGCTGCGACCCGTTTGAGATCGTCCAACGTCACTTGCAGCACGCGCTGGCGGAAGGCGCGGCGCTGTTCGGGGGTGCGGCCAAACAGCGCGCCGAAAAAGGCGGTGACCGCCTCGCCGGCGGGCGAACCGGGTTTATCGATGGCGGCAATGACGCCAAGGATGGCTTCCTCCAGGGTTCGCGCCGGGTGATCGTGAGTTTGCAGCCAATCCAGCGCCCGGTCGAAATCGGCCAGCGTGTCGGCTAGCCGAGGATCGCGATACGAGTAGAAGCGGAACGCGCCACTGTCGGGGTGATAACCCGCGCCGCCACCGTAGGCGCCGCCCTGCTCGCGGATGGCGCGGTGCAGATAGCCATTGCGGAGAAAATCGCCCAGCACTTGCAAGGCCGGAGCGTCGGGATGGTTCGGCGCGACGGTGGGGTAGGCTTTGGCGCAGAAATTGACCTGGGTGTTGACCCGGAACCCCTGCCGTGGCGGCTGCGGCGCGGCAGGGGCAAGGGCGAACGGCTCGATCAGCGGAGCCGAATTGTCTTGCTCTTGCCAATGCGCGGCCAGCGCGCCGGCGATGGCGTCCTGCCGCTCGGCTTCGCTGACTACCAGCAGTTGCCTGGGCAGGTCGCGCAAGCGATCGCGCAACCGCTCCAACCGCTCGGCGAAGACGTGCAGCGCACCGGTATCGTCCAGCGTGTCGTCCAATGCTTTGAGAGCTTTCAAACCGTGCAGGCCATCCCAGCGATGGTTCAGCGCCGCTACCGGACTCAGCCCAGCGCTGGCGGCGGCGAGCGCCAGCATGTGGCCGTGATCGGTCACCGCTTCCTCGCGCTGGGCGCGCATCTGCGCGACCAGTTCCCGCAAGCGCGGCAGCTCGTCGAAGCGAGCGGTGGTCAGGGTTTCCCACAGCAGCTCGGACAAGGCGCCGTGATTGCGGGCCAACGCCTTGCCGGCGAGAACCAGCACGCCCTTGACCTGCGTCACGTCGTTCACCCCGCCGCGCACGCTGGCGCGAGCGCTGATGCCGCCGGTCACCGCCGCCTGCCGGGCTTGCGTGGTCCGGTAATCGCGGCCCGCGCTGCCCACTTCGGTCAAACAAGCGCAGAACAGCGGCAGCAAATCCAATTCGTCGGAATCGAGCGCCGGCAGGTCGATCACGGACTGAAGATAGACCATGCCGTTGGTGCCTTGGGCGTACCAGTGTGCGGGCAGTCCGCCGACCGGGCGCGCGACGCCTTCGGCGATTTTCAAATCCGGCGGTACGTCTTCCAGCCCGACGCACGGCAGCAGTTCGGGATCGTCTTGCCGCTGCTGGCGTTCCGCCAGCGCCTTGGCCTGTTCGATCAGGCGGGTTTGCTCGACTTCGGTCAGCGTCGCGCGGATGGTCGCCAGTTTTTGCCGCTCGGCCGCCGCTTGTTTCGCGCTCAGTTCGGGGTCCGGGGCCATGCTCAGCCGGACCCGGTGCGGGTTGTCCAACAGTAGTTGCCGGACCAGTTGGGGAATAAAATCCGTTGCCCGGCTTTCGGTGCGCAACTGTTCCAGCAGCGGATCGCTGTCCAACGCGGCGACGGGATCGCTGCCGTGCATCGCTGGCGTCATCGCTTCCAGCAGCAGATGCAGGCCGTAGGGGAAGCCGTCGCCGGTGATTTCCCGTTCGCTCAACTCCAGTTGATGCAAGGCGGAATCGACCGCTTCTTGCGGCACGCCCTCGGCGGCGACTTGACGTAGCACGTCGAACACCAGCGCCTCGACCGCTTCGGCGTGTTCGGGATTGGAGCCTTCCAGGCCACAGACGAAAGTGGTTTCGCGGGTCGAGGTGTCGAAGCCGCACAGCGGCGACGGCGCGGCGCCGAGTTCGGAGGTTTCCAGCGCGTGCCGCAGCAGCGAGCTGCTGTTGTCCAGCAACACGTCGCTCAACAGCCGCGCCCGCAGCGTCGCCAGCGGGTCGGTGATCGGCCCCAGCAGCCAACCCAGCACGATATGCGTCTGGTCGGTCAACTCATCGGTACCGTCCAGCGGATAATGGATCAGATCGGCAATCGGGGCGGTGTGGCGTCGCTCATCGGGAATGGCGAGATCGAGGTGAAGCGCCTGGAACCGGTTCAGTGCTCCAGCCTCGAAGCGTTGCTGATGCTCGGCGGCAGGAATGTCGCCGTAAGTCAGGAAGATGGCGTTCGAGGGGTGGTAGTGGCGGGCGTGGAAAGCCTTGAGTTGCTCATAGGTGAGATCGGGAATCGCTTCGGGATCGCCGCCGNNCCTTCCTGGGCGAAATCGCGTTCGTCGAGTAGCGGGAAGAAGGTCGCGTCCAGATACACATCCAGCAGGCTGTTGAAATCCTTTTTGTTCTGGCTGGCGAACGGGTAGGCAGTCCAATCGCTGCTGGTGAAGGCGTTCATGAAGGTATTGAGCGAGCGCCGGATCATCATGA
>DEHU01000220.1 GCA_002352125.1 Competibacteraceae bacterium UBA2792
CTGTCGCTGCCGGGCAAAAACCGCTGGAATTCTTCCAGCCGCATCGGCCCCACGACGATGCGGAACCGATGCTGACAATCCCAAACTCTTTCGCCGATGACCGCCGTCAGTCCGAGCAGACCGGTGACCGGGGTTTCGCCCAAGCGGCAGCGGCTGGCTTCGGACAGCGGCAACCAGTGCCCGACGAAGGTTTCGACGATCACCGGCAGACCGAAAAAATCTCCCAGAATGGCTTGCAAGCCTTCGGGATTGCGCGTCTGGCTAACCAGCCGGCCGGCATAATGAAACTTCGCCAGATCCGGCGCTGCGTCCCGGTTCCACAGCGACGGCATCCCCATGCCGAACTGGGCGCCAACGTAGACGCTGAAGCGGTCGGTCTCTGGCCGGTCGTAGCTGATCGCCGGCTGCACGTCCGCCCAAGACCGATAAAACAGGCACAGCATCCGATGATGGAAGACGTTGGCGAACCAGGCGAACGTCCGGTCGTCCGCGTTGTACATCCGGCCGCGCGCGTATTCGGTCAGATGGAGCGGCAACGGACCTTGGGGACCGAACAGCCCGAGAAAATACTCGTACAGCCTGGGTGGTCGCTCTCCGTCGCCGGGGTCGAACGCGGCCAAGGTCGCCGGCGGGAAAGCCAGCGACGGCTCTTGGGCCAACCGCACGGGATCGTCGGCCAAGCGCGTCGCTTTCCCCAGCCGGGGCTTATCGCGATACAGGCATTCCAGGCGTCGCATTGCCTGGAAAAAATGAAAGGCATACGGTTCGCGCTGCAGCGCCTCGAACAGCGCTACAGCGTATGCCGACGTCCGATCCGGGCTGGCCATCGGATGATCTCGCCCCGCTCGGTCGATCTGACAACCGTTTCGGTAAAGGAATTAATGGACGCATACTTGGCGAAAAACTGCTCCAGCACCGCCCCCAGCAACAAGACGCCCACGCCCTCGAACGCGGCCTCGTCCAGCGTCACGGTCACCTCCAAGCCTCGCGCAAAGGCGATCGGGCCGGGAATCGGCGCTCGCCGGGTAATCGGCACGGCCTGCACCGAACACACGCCATCGATTTGTTTGCGGACGGCCGCTTCCGCCAGATTGCCGTACAGCGCCAGCAGCTCTCGCAACGCCACGGCGCCTTGGCGGGCGTCGGTATCGGCGATCGACAAATAATTCAATGCCAGATGGCTGATCAACCGCCAAGCGGTATCGCCGTGCGCGTGGGAAGGTCGCGGCTGGGTGGGACCGGCCACGCAACGCACGACGCTGACCGGCGCTCCGGACGCCAAGGTAAAATCGGTATCGCCTCGGCCAATCGGCATCTGCAAAGGCAAATCGCGATTCGTGCACAGGGTGGTAACGGCTAGTTGCCGCAAATTGCCGCGATAGGGCGCCTCGTCGGCGTCCACCAGGGACAGGTAGACTTCGCCGCCGACATAGCTGGAGCGCGGGCCGTCGCGCCGCTGCCGGCTCGACAGCAGACGCGGCAACCGATGCACCGTGTAATAACAACGCTGATGGCGCTGGCTGATGCGGTCGTAGCTGGCGTAGAACGGCAGAAATTCCTGTTCCTCGCCTTCGGCGCCGATCCCGGTCACCCCGGTGACTTGATAAACCTCGAAATCCATCGGCCGGGTGCGATCCGGCACCACATGAGGTTCGGCGACCCGATCGCTCAAGTGAATCCGGTCGGCCCGCTTGGGAAACAGATTGACCGCCGGCGCACAAAACAAAGCAAAGTTTGCGGCCGCCATCGCGTTTTCCAGCGCGGGTTCAGCCCGGTTGAGCAGAATCAAAATATCCAGCTCGTTGCTCGCGCAGCGGCGCACCGCCGGCCCCAGTCCGCTCAGCTCCACGAATTGATAACGCTGCGGAAACGCGAAGTATTCATGCAGCAAACGATAGCCCTGGAACGAGGACGGCGTGCAGGGTAACAGGGACTCCCGGTCGTCGAATCCCAGCCGTTGGATCGAATTGCCGGGCACCACCTCATACCAGGGCGCTGGCCGCTGGCTGGGCCGCGCCACCACCATCACGACGTTGGTCAGCAATTGCTCGTAAAGACGAGCCGGCAGCGTATCGCTGCCCTGTACGAACAAGGGCAAACGATCCAGCGCCAATTTGTTGAAAGACAACCCCGGCAAGGTCGTGCGCAACCGAATGCGGATACCGGCCCGGACCTTGGGCAAATCCGGTAGTTCGAGTTGCGCCACCGGTTCCTTGCCGGCGAAATAGTGCGCTTCGGTCAATTCCAGCGGCCACAACGTCACGTCGTGCGCGGTACGGTATTCGCAGGGCGTTTGTTCCCCTTTGCCCAACAGGCTACGCAATTCGCTGCCCCGGGGAATGACGAATCCTTGTTCGAGCGCGCCTTCGGTCGGATCCGGCTGAAACCGGGCCACCAGCATCGAAGGAGTTGGCGCCAAGTAATAGGGATAGACGATTTCCAGCAGGTGCCCGGTAAATCGCGGGAACTCGGCATCCATCTTGAGCTGCACCCGCGCTGCCAGAAAACTGAATCCTTCCAGCAACCGCTCGACGTAGGGNNTTCGCGGGCGAACTCGCCGCCCAATTCGCGCAAGTGCTGGAGTTCCCGGTTGTAGTATTCGAGCAGACGGGGATCCATCAGCGCTCCCTCGGCTGGTTAGATTCCTCGACCTTGACTTGGCCGCTTTCCAGATCGATCTCGGTTTTCCAATACAACTGCAAGGGCATGGGCTGTCCCCATAATTCGCCTTCGATTTCGAAGGTTAGCGCGTTGTGGCTCATGCGCTCCTCGGTGAACGCGGCGCGAACCCGCAGCGAATTGCGCAAGATGCGCGGCTCGAAATCGATGATCGCTTGACGCAGAGACTGCTCCAAAGCGTCCACGTCCAGACTGCGAGCCGTTACGCCGGTCAGCGGCGGCAACCCGAAATTGAGCACCGAACGGGCGGCGAACGGATAGCGCTCGATCTTATCGCCGCTGGACATCTGGCTCGTGTTGAACAGCCAAGCCAAATCGCGCAGCACGCACTCTCGCAGCCGATTCATAGACAAAACCCGCTTCTCGCGGGATTCCTGCGATCGGTCTGGCTCGTAATCGGTCAGCCGATCCAACAGAGAGGGCTGTAGACGTTCCTTCGGCGTCAGTTCAGCCATCGCCGATACCGATCACCGTCGAGAGCGAGATCTGCCAACACGCTTTTGGTGCCAATTCAACCATCTTCGGCATCGGTCGCCGCCGGGTCGGCAGCCTCCGAAACGTCCAAATCGATGCGCCGCACATCCAGCAACGAATACTCATTCTGATCGGTCGCCAACATGCGCTGCCCCAGCCCCAGGTAAACGCCGGCTTCGTGCTCCAGCCATTCGGTTTTCCGCCCCAGTTGCACCAGCGAATCGGCGCTGGCCTGCGATCCGGGATAGCGCGCCGGAATCAAGCCGACGGTTTCGCCACCGTTGGCCCACGTCAACTGGGCGGGCATCCATACGTAATCCCGCAAGTCGCTGGGCCGTTCGAACGCGATAGTTCGAATTCGCTGGAACGGGATCCAGTAATACCGACCGTTGACGATGGCTTCCAATACCGGTCCAAGCCGTGGGTCGGCATCGGCGAGCCACGCAAACGGTTGGCCGTCCAAGGTTCCCGGCGTAGCTGCCGCCGCTTCGAATGCCTGGTCGCGCGTCGCTTGGGCTTGAGCGTGATGGCCGTCGGCGGTCAGGCGCAATGCTTCCAGCAACAACGCCACCCAAGGCTCCGGATCGCCGAACACCAACGGCGAGCGATGCCCGGCGAATACTTCCGCCCGCAACAGTTCGCAACGCACGGCCTCGCGGTAGGTCTGCACCATCGGCAAGGTTTCGGCGTCCATTTCGCCCAGCACGTTCAACTGGTTCAACGCGCGTTCCCACTGACCCAATACCGATAACAATTGAAACAAGAAAATGCGGTACTTGGCGTTGGCGGGTTCCTTGCGCACCTGCGCCTGTAACTCGGTCAAAGCATCCTGCAATCGGCCTTCGCGTAGACTCTGCTCGGCTTGCATAAACGGCGTTTCCCGATCTTAGGGTACAAAAACCTCCGCGCACCGGAATCTGTTCGATAACCCAAATGCGCGGATTCGGCCAAAGCCTCGAAAAGATCCGCTCCAGCACTCAGAGCTTCTTGTTCGCCTTGACATCCCA
>DEHU01000054.1:0-812 GCA_002352125.1 Competibacteraceae bacterium UBA2792
CGCCCGCTTTTTTGTGTGCCATGTGTTAGCCCTCTTGGACCGGCGCCGCTTCCGCTTTGTCGAGCATCGGTGCGACGGAGAACCCGCTGATGCTGCCGATCCGCAGTTCCGTGTAAGATTGCCGGTGACCTTGGGTTTTACGGTAGTGTTTGCGGCGCCGGAATTTGACGATCCGAATTTTCGGTCCGCGACCCTGGGATTTGATGGTGGCGCTCACCCGTGCGCCTTCGACGTAAGGTGCGCCGATCTTGATCCGATCACCGTCGGCGATCATCAACACCGTGTCGAATTCCACGGAAGCACCTTCCTCGACTTCGAGCTTTTCGACCTTGAGGGTCTGACCCTCGGCCACCCGGTATTGTTTGCCCCCGGTTTTGATGACAGCGTACATTATCGATTCTCCAAAACGGCCTTCCGTCCCGACTAAAGGGATGCGATTCTAGCCGTGCGCCCGGTCGAGGTCAAACAAATTCCAGCCAATAGCGACGGTTAGGCGCTCGCCTTGACCCTGCCGCAACCAATCCGTAGCATGGCGGGCGTCTTCTCTATCGCTATCGTTTCCCCATGGATACCGAACCGATCCGCGCGCCCGTCGCGGACGATCTGCAAGCCGTCAACGCCTTGATCCGCCGACAGCTCCGCTCCGACGTGGCGCTGATCAACCAGTTGGCCGGTTATATCATCGACGGCGGCGGCAAGCGGCTGCGCCCCGTTACCGTCCTGCTCGCGGCGCGAGCCTGCGGTTATGCCGGCATCCAGCACGTCGATGCTGCCGCCATCATCGAGTTCATCCACACCGCCACCCTGCTGCA
>DEHU01000054.1:913-4368 GCA_002352125.1 Competibacteraceae bacterium UBA2792
AGGCGGCGGCGCAACTGGGGGCGGTGTTGGCTGGCCGGTCGCGAGAAGAGGAACTGGCGCTGGCCCGTTACGGGCTGCGCTTGGGCACGGCTTTTCAGTTGATTGACGACGTGCTGGATTACAGCGCATCCAGCGCCGAACTGGGCAAGAATATCGGCGACGATCTGGCGGAAGGCAAACCCACCTTGCCGTTGATCCACGCCATGCGCCACGGTACTCCCGAAGAGACGAAAATTATCCGCAAGGCCATCGAACAGGGCGGACTGGAGCAAATCGACATCGTTACCCGAACTATTGAGTCGACCGGAGCGCTCGACTATACTGCGCGCCTTGCCGCAGAGGAAGCCGAACGAGCCATCGCCGACTTACCAATGCTTTCGGACTCATCCTACAAAGATGCGCTGATCGCCTTGGCCCGATTTGCGGTAAGCCGCCGTTATTGACCCTTCCCCGCGTCGGGGTGTAGCTCAGCCTGGNNAGGTTCAAATCCTGTCACCCCGACCAAATCCCCTGTGAGTGTCGTTATAGGCCCCTCGCGAACAACGCTGTTCGGGGGACCTGAACCGGTCGAAAGCTTCGAATTGCGAGCCGATGCCCAGCGTGTTACGTGTTGCTTTGGCGGCGTAGCCGAGGAATCGCAGGCGCGCAAGATTCGATTCGCTCGTCCTTAAAGCTCCCGCAAGCCGCGCCAGGGCGGCTCCGCCAGCGCCGACCGTGCGCCGAACAAGCCGGCCAGCCCCACGCCGAGCACGCCCGCGCCACCTCCCAGCGCCCAAATCCACGGGTTCCAGCGATAGGGGAACCCGAACACTTGGTGGGCGAGCACGAACCCCAACAGGGTCGCAGCGGCGGCGGCCAGCACGCCGGCCAGCAACCCCAAGGTAGCGAACTCCGCCAGCAGGCTTTCCCGCACCACGTTCCGCCGCGCGCCCAGGGTGCGCAACACGGCGCTTTCGAACCGTCGTTCGTCCAAGGTCGCCTGAATCGCGGCGTACAGCACTACCAGCCCGGCCAGCAAGGTAAACAGGAATACGTATTCGACGGCGACGATCACCCGGTCTATGATCTCGCGAACCTTGCCCATCAGCGCCTCCACGTCCAGCACCGTCACCGATGGATAGTGCCGCACCAGTTGCGCCAGCAGCGGTTTTTGGCCGGCCGGCAGATGAAAGCTGGTGATCCAAGTTGCCGGATAATCGTCCAGCACGCCGGTCGGAAACACTACGAAGAAATTCGCTCGAAACGAATCCCACTCGACGCTGCGCAGGCTGACGACCTTGGTTTCCAGCGTCTGCCCGGCTACCTGGAAACGCAGCGCGTCGTTCAAGGCGATACCCAAATCCTTGGCCAACCCTTGCTCCACCGAAGTGACGTTCTGGCCGCGATCTGTGGCGTTCCACCAACGGCCAGCGACGATGCGATTATCGCCCTGCAAGCGGTCGGTCCAAGACAGATTGAATTCCCGTTCCACCAGCCGCTTGGCGCGCGGGTTGTCGTAATCGTCCGGCCCTACCGGCCGGCCGTTGATTGCCGTCAACCGCCCGCGCACCATCGGAAACAGTTCGACGTTACTCAATCCGCGCTCGTGTAGAAATTCCCGGATGCCTGTCACCTCGTCGGGCTGGATATTGATCAGAAAATGGTTGGGTGCATCCGCTGGCAGGCTGGTCCGCCAACTGGTCAGCAGATCGGTACGCACCAGAGTCAGCATCAGCAGCGCCATCAGCCCCAAACCCAGCGCCACCACCTGGACCGCGCTGCCGGGGCCGCGCCGGGCGATGTTGGCCAGCCCGAACCGCCACGCTACGCCGACCCGGCCTCGCAGCAAGCTCAACGCCTTCACCAACCCCCAAGCGGCCAGCGAGAGGACGATAATCGTCCCTGCCACCCCGCCGCAGACATACAGCGCCAGCCGCCATTCGCCGGCTTGCCAGACCAGCATCGCGGCAGTCGCCAGCACGGCGGGGCCATACAAGGCCAGCAAGCACGGATCGACCGGGCCAAGATCGCGCCGCAACACCCTCAGCGGCGGCACCTCTCGCAGCCGCAGCAACGGCGGCAGGCCGAAACCCAGCAGGGTGACGAAGCCGGTTACCAGCGCCGGCAATATCGGCCACCAAGATGGCGGCGGCAGTTCGGTACGGCTAACCAGTTGCCCGAGCACGCCGCTCAAGCCGTATTGCGCGAAATAACCGGCGGCGAGACCTGCCGCACCCGCTAAAGCCGCCAGCAGCAACAACTCCAGCACGAACAAGCGAGTCACCAGCGCTTGGGTGGCGCCGACGCAGCGCATGATGGCGACGCTGTCCCAATGGCGGGTAGCAAAACGACGGACGGCGATAGCCACGCCGACACCGGCCAGAATCACGCTGACCAGCGCCGCCAAGTGCAGAAATCGCTCCGCCCGCTCTAAGGCCAAGCGCAATTCGGCGCGAGCGTCGCGCACCCCTTGCAGTTTTTCGCCGGTTTTCAGCAAAGGTTTCGCCCAGGTTTTGAACCCTTCCAGCTCCGCGGGCTCGCCAGCCAGCAACAAACGGTATTCGACCCGGCTGCCGCGCTGCACCAGTCCAGTCGAGGGAATGTCGGCCAAATTCAGCAGCAAACGCGGAGCGATGCTGAACAGATCGCCGGCCCGATCCGGTTCGTAAGCCAGCACTTGTTCGATGCGGAAGCTGCGGGAACCGAGATCCACCGAATCGCCGACTTGTAGCCCCAGCGTCTGCAATAGCCGCTCGTCCAGCCAGACTTGGCCGAGACTCGGAATGGCGGTGGTCGTCCGGGGAATCGAAAACGGCTGGTCGCTGACCTGAAGGGCGCCGCGCAGCGGATAGCCGGTGCCGACCGCCTTCACTTCGGCCAACTGCGTCGCGTCTCCCACGACGACCACGCTGCGAAAATGCAGGGTTTCCGCCGTCTGTAGATTCCGCCGGCGCGCTTCCTCGGCCAAGAGCGGCCGAACCGGGCCGGGTGCGGCGACCACCAGATCGGCGCCCAGCAGTTCGCTGGCCTTGCGTTCCATCGCCTGCTGGATGCGGTCGGTGAAGAAGCCGACGGCGGCGACGCTGGCGACGGCGATCAGCAGCGCCACCGCCAGCACTCGCAACTCGCCGGATTGCCAGTCCCGGCGCAACGCGCGCAGGGCCATGCCGAGCGACACTAGCCCGTTGGCGGCGACCGGTTTACCGGGAGGGATTAGCGCGGACACCGTAGTTATCGACCCTTTTCGTTGTGCCTTTCGCCTCGCAGCCGTCCATCGTCCAATTCGAGGATTCGGTCGCAGTAAGCCGCCAATTCAGGGTCGTGGGTCACTAGAATCAAAGTGGTTCCCTGCTCGCGATTGAGGGCAAACAGCAGTTCGACGATGCGATGGCCAGTTTTCTGGTCGAGGTTGCCGGTCGGTTCGTCGGCGAATAGCACGGCGGGATCGCCGGCGAAGGCGCGGGCGATGGCCACCC
>DEHU01000263.1:0-5173 GCA_002352125.1 Competibacteraceae bacterium UBA2792
CTCGCGAGTTCGAGGCGCTCTACAGCCTGTTGACCGCTTGACCGGTCAAGTTGCCGCTCGACCGGCCAGCAGCTCCGCATAGAACGCCAGCAGCGTTTGGGCCGGTCCCTCGGCGGCCCACTGCCGGGCATAGTTCCGGCCCTCCTCGCCCAGCCGCTGACGCAGTTCGGTGTCATCCAACAGCCGGCGGACTTGGGCGGCAAAATTGGCCACGTTCTCCTCGGCCACCAACGCGCCCTGCCCGGCAGCCAAAATATCGCGAGTACCCATGACGGCGGTGGAAACCACCGGCACGCTCAAACTCATCGCTTCCAGCAATACCAAACCTTGGGTTTCGGTCCGCGAAGCGAACACGAAGGCATCGCCGGCCCGATAGCAACCGTTCAGCTCGGCGCCACGCTCCAGATAACCTACGAAACGCAAATTGTCGGCCAGCCCCAATTCGGTCCCTAGCCGGCGCAGCGGCGTTTCCGCCGGCCCTTCGCCGGCGACGATCAGCGCGATGTCGGGATGGCTCGTCCGTTTCAGTTCCGCAGCCACGCGCAGCAGAAATTCGATGTTTTTCTCGAACGCGACTCGCCCCACGAACACCAAGGTCGGCCGCCCGGGGGCAATGCCGTGGCGAGCGCGAAATGCGGCGCCATCGCCTTCCACGAAAGCATCCCCCGGCATCCCGGTCGGGATCACCCGCATCGTGGTCCGCACCCCGTACCGAACCAGCACGTCGCGCATCGCCGCCGACGGCACCACCAATCCATCCAGCCGGTTACACTGGCGACGCGAAAGCAATCGGGCAACCGCCCGCCAGGCGCTTTTTGGCAAAATGGGCAGATAGTGAAACAGATACTCTTCGAAAAAGGTGTGATAGGTCTCGATGCAGGGTACGCCCAATCGTCGCGCCAGCCGAACGCCCGCGTAATGGGCGACGAACGGAGTCTGGATATGGATCAGATCGAACCGCCGAACGCGCAGCGCCGCCAATTGCCGGGACAACGGCTCAGGCTGCATCATCCGATCTTCGGGATCGAACAGCACCCGCCGGGACGCTACCCGGTCGATACCGTCCTCGTCCGCGGTCGCCTGCCCATAGTCCGGCGCGACGACCCAAACTTCGTGCCCTAACCGCTGAAATTCGTGCCGAAAAGTCCGAATCGAGGTCGATACCCCGTTCACGCGCGGAAAATACACATCCGAAAGCATTAGAATTTTCATGTGTTCCCTAAAAACCATCCCAGCGAGGCCGCGCCATGTCCGACCCTAATCCCGCCATCGTCGCCCGCGTCGCGGAAGAAATGCGCCGCGCCCGCCGGTTACTGTTCATCACCGGCGCCGGCATTTCCGCAGATTCTGGCCTGCCGACCTATCGCGGTATCGGTGGGCTGTACAACAACCAAGCGACCGAAGATAACTTCTCCATCGAAACCGCCCTGTCCGGCTCGATGCTGGAAGCCAATCCAGCTATCACCTGGAAATATCTCCACCAGATCGAGCATTCTTGTCGGGGTGCCCGGTTCAACGATGCCCACGCCATCATCGCCGAGTTGCAGAACTACTTTGAAGTGTGCGTGCTGACCCAGAATATCGACGGTTTTCACCGCGATGCCGGTAGCCGCAATCTGATCGAAATTCACGGCGATATCCACGATCTGTATTGCACCCGCTGCGATTACATGGCTACGGTACTGGATTACGGCGGACTGGAGATGCCCCCTTCTTGCCCGCGTTGCCATGCCTTGGTGCGGCCACGCGTGGTGCTGTTCGGCGAGGTATTACCGTCTCACGCCATCCAACATCTGTACGCGGAACTGGATCGGGGCTTCGATCTGGTGTTCAGCATCGGCACCACCAGCGTTTTTCCCTACATCGCTGGACCAGTGGTGCAAGCCAGCCAGATGGGCATTCCGACGGTAGAGATCAATCCGACCGATACCAACGTCAGTCGCTTCGTGGAATACAAGCTGGCCTCGGGTGCGGCGGCTAGCTTGCGGGCGATCCGGCAAGCATATCAGTAAGCGTCACATTAAACCGAGCAATCGCTCCAACCAGTCGGCCGCTTCGGCGACGCCGCTTGGCGCCACCGGAGACCCGACCGGCCGGTCCAGTAACTCTCGCAAGGACCCAGCCAAATCGCCAGCCGCCAATTGTCGACGATCGATCTTGACACCGTTGCCGCATCCGGCCAGCCAACGGCTTAGCCAGGGCTCTTCCGGCCAATCGTCGCGCTCGACGTAGAGCACCCGCGTGCCGTTGCAGGCCGCTTCGGCGAACGCGCCATAACCAGGCTTGGTGAACAACACGTCGCAAGATCGAACCAAATCCAGCATCGAGCAATCGTTCAGCACCGCCCAGTTCATCGTGTCCGGTCGCGCGACGTTCCAGTCAGGCGGAGCCAGCCAGCGCGTTCCGGGCATTTCCGGCCAATCTTCCAGCGGCGGACGCATGTCCACGCCGCCCAACCCCATCAACACCAGCGTTTCGTCGCCCCGCAAGCCGAGCCGGCCATCGATTTCGGGACGCCGATTCTGGCCCAATGCGGCGATGGGGCCAATCGGACAAGCGTTCGTCAAGTCCGGCATCGGCATGCTGGGCGCCGGCTGCAAAAACGCTATCGCGCCGTTATATGCGGCCAACATCGGCGCCCGCAACGCCGCCAGATCGGGCGCATCCTGGCAATAGCCGGCCAGGATATCCGCCCAGTTCAGCGAACACAGCGCCAACGACCGGATTCCGAGCCGGGCCGCCGCCGCGAGAGTCAGGTAAGGGATATCGGCCAGCACCCCATCCGGCGGCGCCGAGCGTAACGTGCTTTCCTGCCAAGCCAGCCGCGCGTCCCATTCCGCGTGAAAAGCCCGATAAGCAGCCAGGCTTTCGGCGACTTTTGCCTCCAACGCGTCCACCATCAACATGCCAAAATCGGCGGCACCGGCAACGACCGCGAACTCGCCGACGACACGCTGTCGCAACACCGTTTCCGGTAGCGCGCTCTGAACGGTCAGTCGCGCCCGAGGCCAGCGACGGCGGAACTCGTTCAGCACCGGTGCCACTTGCGCCAAATGCCCGAAGCCGTGACCTGATAATGCGACATAAAGATGCGGAAACTTGCTCACTCGGCTGTCCTCGACCGGCCACCAACGGTGGCCATCATTCCCCTTCTTCTACGCAACACGATTGGCTTGCAATTTCGTGAAAATTATGATAACCATAAATACAACAAATTTGTCTTTATGAAACAAATTTATCCCGTAGTATCTTACATGATACTAAACATTGCGCAAAATGGCGGAAACCCTCTGGGGTTAGCGCCATTTTCCAAGGCGCGAGGGTATCGACATGGCGCAAACGCTCACAACAGAAACCTTGGCAGCCGACAACCAGTTGTTTGCCGGAACCGGCGGCGTCAGTCGGGAAAACCAGCGATTCGGCTTCACGCCCGGTTTTCTTGACCAGGAAACCGGCGCCGTTTATTGTTCCTGTTGGATCGACGGCAGTCCCGCTCCCTTCCATGCCTTGGACGGCTTGCCCGATCATCTCGTCTTGGCCCGCAGCCCGCGCGGCCGGATCACCGCCATCAAATCCAGTGTCATTGCCGGGTTCATTCGCATGGGTCATTTCTACACTCGCGAGCAGGCGGCCTGTTGCCTCGAACAATCGCGAGCTTGACCCACGTTTCTTTGCCGTTGGAGCGACGTGTACCCGATACGCGTCGCTCCAACGGCACCAACCCCCCCGCGCTCCCTAATTCACCGATCATCATCGATCGGCGACTTGCAATTGAAAACTGCCCGACTATCGTTGTTAAGGTTGACGGCAGCCCGCTACAACCTGCTTCGAGCCGGGAGCGCGAGCCGCAAATCAGCAACACAACACCGATACCATCCGTCCCGGCCCGCCGGGTGTTTTCGATCCTCAAGCACACGCAACGGACCTTATCGCCATGTCGATCAAAATGCTAGAAAAAAGCACGCCAGCGTCCTGGCTGACCGAATTACCTCCTTTGGGAATGGACACCAAAAGCATCGCCGCCGACTTTCGGCGTTACTTCAGCCACACCCTGGGCCGCGACCGGCATACCAATTACGCTTATTACATGTACGAGGCGCTGGTTCTGACCCTGCGTGACCGGTTGTGGGAGCGCTGGAAGAACACCCGCTACGCCTACGAAGCGGACGGTGGCGTGCGGCGCGCTTACTACCTGTCGATGGAATTTCTGATGGGCCGAGCGCTGAGCAACGCCATGCTCAATCTGGGCATCACCGAGCCAGTCAGCAAGGCGTTGTATGAAATGGGCCTCACCCTGGAAGAACTGGCCGAGTGCGAGAACGACGCCGGTCTCGGCAACGGTGGCTTGGGCCGGCTCGCAGCCTGCTTTCTGGACAGTTGCGCCACATTGCGGCTACCGGTGGTCGGCTACGGCATCCGTTACGCCTACGGCATGTTCCGCCAGCGCATCGAAAACGGCTACCAGGTCGAGGAGCCGGATCACTGGCTACGCAGCGGCAACCTGTGGGAGCTGGAGCGAATCGAGTACACGCAACGGATCAAATTCGGTGGCCGTACCGAGGGTTACTTGAAACCCGATGGCGAAATGGGCTGGCGCTGGCTGGATACTCACGACGTGCTGGCCGTTCCTTACGATGTGCCGATTCCCGGTTACCAAAACGGTACCGTCAATACCCTGCGATTGTGGTCGGCGGCTGCCACCGATGAATTCGATTTCGAGGATTTCAACTCGGGGAGCTATACCGAGGCCGTCGGCGCCAAGAACATGGCCGAAAACATCACGATGGTGCTCTATCCCAACGACGCCACCGAAAGCGGCAAGGAATTGCGGCTGCGCCAGCAATACTTCCTGGCTTCCGCCAGCTTGCAGGACGTGATCCGGCAATGGGTGCGCGTGCACGGCGAAGATTTCAGCCAGTTCGCCGCAAAGAGCTGTTTCCAGCTCAACGATACCCACCCGACCATCAGCGTGGCGGAGCTGATGCGGATACTGCTGGACGAGCATGGTCTTTCGTGGGACCAAGCTTGGGCGATCACCAGCAAAGTGATGGCTTATACCAACCACACTCTGCTACCCGAAGCGTTGGAACGCTGGCCAGTCCGGCTGTTCCGGCAGTTGTTGCCACGCATTTTGGACATTATCTACGAAATCAACGCCCGCTTCCTGGCCGAG
>DEHU01000263.1:5190-5705 GCA_002352125.1 Competibacteraceae bacterium UBA2792
AACAACAAGACCAACGGCGTCACTCAGCGTCGCTGGCTGGCCAACTGCAATCCCGGCCTGAACGCGCTGATCACCGAAACCATCGGGCCGGCTTGGATCACCAAGCTAGACGAATTGCGCAAGCTGGCTCCTCACGCCGACAACGCCAAGTTCCGGGAGCGCTGGTGGCAGGTTAAGCACGACAACAAGGTACGACTGGCCAGCCTGGTCGAAGCCGANNTGCGTGTTGATCGGCGGCAAGTCGGCGCCGGGCTATTACATGGCCAAACAGATCATCAAACTAGTCAACAACGTCGCCAAAGTCATCAACGAAGATCCCGACGTCGGCGACAAGCTCAAGATGGCGTTCCTGCCCAACTATCGGGTATCGGCGATGGAAGTCATCTGTCCCGGTACCGATCTGTCCGAACAGATATCGACCGCCGGCAAAGAAGCTTCGGGCACCGGCAATATGAAGTTCATGATGAACGGTGCTGTCACCATCGGCACCCTAGACGGCGCCAACATCGAAATCC
>DEHU01000263.1:5724-5996 GCA_002352125.1 Competibacteraceae bacterium UBA2792
CCGCACGATCCATGGTTGACCATCGCCGATCTGCGGTCGTTTATCGATGCTCAACAACACGCCGCAAAGGCGTATCGGGATCGGGACTTGTGGACCCGAATGAGCATCATCAACACGGCCACTAGCGGCAAGTTCTCCACCGACCGNNGACGAGAACTTCTTCCTGTTCGGTTTGACCGCTCAGGAGGTGGAAACCCGGCGGCAGAGCTACAATCCGGTGGCCATCATCCACAGCGACCCCGATATCGCCCGGGTGATGCACCTGCTGGAAA
>DEHU01000263.1:6038-6222 GCA_002352125.1 Competibacteraceae bacterium UBA2792
ACAACGCCGAAATCTGGAAGCTGCAGCCTCTGCCGGAAATGCCGCTGGCGTAGGCCATCGTTCAGTCATCGCCTGCACGATCCCCCACGATGGGGGATCGTCGGCAATGCGTGCAAAACTCAAGACGAAATATTACAGGGCTTCGCGGTCACCGTCCGCATGGGTGCGACCAAGCGCGATTTCG
>DEHU01000132.1:0-194 GCA_002352125.1 Competibacteraceae bacterium UBA2792
TCGCCGCCGGTGCCGACGGTGTCGGGCAGCAGCATCCGGTTCAGCCAACTGTGGATGATGCCGTCGCCCGGCCGCAGCGCCACGCCGCCCCGGCTGGAAATGAAATCGGGCAGCGTATGGTGGGTTTGTACGTCTACCGGCTTGGGATAAGCGGCGGTATGACAGAACGACTGCATGACCAGATCGGCGGAGAA
>DEHU01000132.1:230-3012 GCA_002352125.1 Competibacteraceae bacterium UBA2792
TCGCGCGCCCAGTCGGTCAGGCCGCGACCGATGATCAGGTTGATGCGGCCACCGGCCTGCACTTCGTCTAGCAGCACGTCGGACTTGTATTCGAACGTGGCGATAACCTCGCCGTTCTTCTCGATCTTGCCGGCGTAGGGATAGATGTCGATGACATCGCCCATGCTCATCTTGGACACGTCGCATTCGATCGGCAACGCGCCGGCATCTTCCTGCGTATTGAAAAAGATCGGGGCGATCTTGCCGCCAAGGCAGTAGCCGCCGTAGCGCTTGTTCGGCACATAGGGAATGTCATCGCCGGTCCACCACAGCACCGAGTTGGTGGCGGATTTGCGGCTGGAGCCGGTGCCGACCACATCGCCGACGTAAGCGACCGGATGACCCTTGGTTTTGAGCGATTCGATCAGCTTCAGCGGGCCGATCTTGCCGGGTTCGTCAGGTTGGATGCCAGGACGCTCCATCTTCAGCATCGCCAGCCCGTGCAGCGGGATGTCGGGGCGGCTCCAGGCGTCCGGAGCGGGCGAAAGATCGTCGGTGTTGGTTTCGCCGGGTACCTTGAACACGGTGACGCTGACTTTCTCCGGCACCTTGCCACGACCGGTGAACCACTCGGCCTCGGCCCAGGACTTCATGATCTGTTGAGCGAAGGCGTTGCCCTGATCCGCTTTTTCCTTGACGCCGTGCTTGTAGTCGAACATCAGCAGAGTTTGCGACAGCGATTTAGCGGCAGCCGGGGCACATTCGGCGTCGTCCAGCAGGTCGATCAGCGGCTGGATGTTGTAGCCGCCCAGCATGGTGCCGAGCAGTTCGGTGGCACGCACGCGAGAGATCAGCGGCGATTTGGCCTCGCCTTTGGCGACGGCGGCCAGGAAAGCGGCTTTGACGTAAGCGGCCTGATCCACGCCGGCCGGCACCCGGTACGTGATCAGCTCCAGCAAGAAGTTTTCCTCGCCTTGGGGCGGGTTTTTGAGCAGCTCGACCAGATCGGCGGTCTGCTGCGGGCTCAGCGGCAACGCCGGGATGCCGAGGGCAGCACGTTCGGCGGCTTGTTGGCGATAATTTTCGAGCACGGGAAAACCCCTTTGACGATGTTGCGGTTCCCGCAGGTGCGGGCAGCCGATGCGGTAAATAGACGGGGGGCCGAAACCCATCCGCCTCGATTGCCGGCGGATGGATTTCAGGATAAAAAACGTTGCTATTGTACCGTCGAAGCGAGGCGTCTGGAAACGTAGTCGAAGAGGTCCACGATCCACCGCCTCGCAGCGCGAATCTCACTCCTTTTCGGGAATGGTCAGCGCCAAGAACAAAGCGCCGTTATCGCGCCGGACCAGCACGGGGATGGGCCGGCCAGTCGGTAGTTGCTTGACCAAATCGGCGAACTGGCCAACATCGATCACGTCCACGTTGTTGATTCGGGCGATGACGTCGCCTGGCCGGATACCGGCGTTGTCCGCCGGGCCTTCGTCCACGTCCTTGACCAGTACGCCCTGGTCGCCTTTCTTGCGTTTGTTGGCAGGTAGCTCGACGACCACCAAACCGAGCTGGTTACGGCCGGGTGGCTCGGCGATGGCTTGTTGCAGCTTGTTGTCTTCCGGCAGTTGCTCGATCTGGGCGGTCAAGGTTTGTTCTTTGCCGTCGCGGATGATCGTCAGCGACATGCCGGTACCGGGCCGGGTGCGGCCGACCATCAGCGGCAAATCACTGGAAGTCTGCACCGGTTGCCCGCCGAAAGCGATGATAATATCGCCGGCTTTGACGCCGGCCTTCTGCGCCGGACCATCGGCCATCACCTGCCCAACCAGGGCACCGCGCGGTTTGTCGAGGCCAAAGGATTGCGCCAGTTCCGGGGTGACNNCCCTGATAGCCGCCGGAACGGCTGTAAATCTGCGAGTTGACCCCGATCACCTCGCCGTCGAGGTTGAACAGCGGTCCGCCGGAATTGCCGGGATTGACGGCGGCGTCGGTCTGGATGAAGGGCACGTAGTTGTCGCTGGGCAGATTGCGTCCCAGGGCGCTGATGATGCCTTGGGTGGCGGTGCGCTCGAAACCGAACGGCGAACCGATGGCCAGCACCCACTGGCCGACCTTGAGCTTGCGAGCGTCGCCGATCTTGACGGCGGGAAGGCTGGCGTCGGTTTTGACTTTCAGCAAGGCGATATCGCTGCGCTTATCCTTGCCGATCACTTGGGCAACCAGTTCGGTACGGTCGGGCAAGCCGACCACGATGTTATCCATATCCTCGATGACGTGGGCATTCGTGATGATGTAACCCTCCGGCGAAACGATGAAACCGGAACCGACCGAAGATCGTGGTTGCGAGGGAAGGTCGGGCATTTGCTCGAAGAACTTTTTGAAGTAGTCGTGAAATGGGCTATCTTCGGGAATTTGTGGATGTCCGCGTCCCGGTCGCCCTTTCGGTTCGGATTTGGTTTGGATGCTTACCACTGCCGAACTATTTTGCTCTACCAGCGCGACAAAATCCGGGTACTCCGCCGCTCGAACCATCGGACCCCACAGCAGACCAAGGATCGCGATGAACCAGAGAGGCACGTTTGATCGTTGCATCGAAAATTCTCCTACGGGAAAACCGGGGTATTGGAAAAACCGCTTGATTTCTCGGGATTGACCGTCGGCCGGTAGCTTGGTTCGCGCCAAAATCCCGCGCCGCCTGGGATGCGACCCCCAGTCGTAGCGAGCAATCCGCATCGTTGTCCTTCAACTCCAATCGACTCGCGAGGGGACCATCATGGCTCAAACTCCTTCCACCATGCTGCCGCTCGGC
>DEHU01000005.1 GCA_002352125.1 Competibacteraceae bacterium UBA2792
CGGCGCTATCTGGCGGCGCTGGGCGCCGAGCTGGTACTCACCCCGAAAGAAAAAGGGATGCCGGGCGCCATCGAGAAAGCCCAAGAGCTGGTCAAGGAAACACCGAATGCCTGGATGCCGCAGCAGTTCGAGAATCCCGCCAACGTCGAAATTCATCGCCGCACCACGGCCCAGGAAATTCTTAACGATTTCCCCGAGGGGCTGGATTATCTGATCACCGGCGTCGGCACCGGCGGCCACATCACCGGCTGCGCCGAGGTGCTGAAAGAGAAGTTCCCGAGCCTCAAGGTATTTGCGGTCGAGCCCACCGCCTCGCCGGTGCTGAGCGGCGGTCAGCGCGGCCCGCACCCGATCCAGGGCATCGGTGCCGGTTTCGTGCCGACGGTGCTGAACACCGGCATTCTGGACGGCATCATCCAGGTTGCCCACGAAAACGCATTCAAGTACGCCGTGCGCTGCGTCAAGGAAGAAGGCATCTTCATCGGCATTTCCTCCGGCGCCTCGCTGGCCGCCATCGCCCAGAAATTGCCGGAAATCCCCGACGGTAGCCGGATTCTGACCTTTTGCTACGACACCGGCGAACGCTACTTGTCCGTGGGCGGCCTGTTCGATTGAGGCCACTTCGCGCGACGGGAACCCTCGCTCCAATCCTCTCCCCGCGGGAGAGGAGACATTACGTCTTGGCCAGATGGGCGCGGATAAATTCGTATTCCGCCCGAACGGCTTTCTCCGCGTCGCCGCCCACGAAATCGGCCAATTTCCCGCCCACCAGCGGAATGCCGCATCTGACTTCCAGCCGCACCTCGTTGACGCAGCCATCGTCTCGAACGGACAACGCCATATCGCCGCTCATGCCGACCGGCACACCGGCAACTTCGATTTTGAACTTGCAACGATAAGGACCGCCAGGCTGCCCTTCCCATTCCTCGCTTTGCACGATGGTGTTCCAAGGGTTGAGGAAGGTCTTCAGCAGCGACGGCACGTCGGCTGGCACTTCCCGCTTGGTCTTGACGGTATAGCGGCCGGCGCGACCGGCGCACTCCAAGATTTCGACGTTGCGGGCACCGATTCCGGCGTACTTGGCTTTCATGAATTCGGGATCGTGGAATAAACCGAAGACGGTATCCACGTCTTTGGCATACTGATGCACGGCTTTAATTTTCATGCGCTCTACCCGGTTTTGGTGAATGGGGAATCGTTTTATGTCGCGAACTGCAACCTTCCTGCCCGCCGAATGGGCGCCGCAAGATGCCATCCTCCTCACTTGGCCGCACGCCGATAGCGACTGGCGGCCCTGGCTGGATCGAGTCGATCGGACGTTCGTTGCGCTGGCCGCCGCCATTGGCCACTACGAAGCGGTGGTTATCGGCTGTCGCGATCCCAAGCATAGCCAGCATGTGCGCCATCTGCTGGCCGCTGCCGACATCAACATGCAGCGCTGCCGGCTCCACGTCGTCCTATCGAACGATGTCTGGGCGCGCGACCACGGCCCGATCACGGTTTACCGAAACGGCCGGCCGGTACTGCTGGATTTCCGCTTCAACGGCTGGGGCGGCAAGTTCGCTTGCGAACTCGACAACCGGATCACCGCGCACCTGCACGAATCGGGCGCGTTCGGCACCACCCCCTTGGAGCCGGTGGATTTGATTCTGGAAGGCGGCAGCATCGAAACCGACGGCCAAGGCACGCTGTTGACCACCGCCGACTGCCTGCTGAACCCCAACCGCAACGGGCTGGATCGAGCGGCCCTGGAGCGGCGGCTCAGCGAAACGCTGGGGTTCGCCCGCTTCCTGTGGCTGCGGCATGGACATTTGGCCGGCGATGATACCGACAGCCACATCGATACGCTGGCCCGTTTTTGCGATGTGCGCACGATTGCCTATCAGGGTTGCACCGATCCCGACGATCCGCACCACGAGCCGTTGCGGGCGATGGCCGAAGAACTGCGCGCGTTCCGCACGGCGGAAGGCGAACCGTACCGGCTGGTCGAGTTGCCGCTACCCGGCGCTCGGTGCGACGAAAACGGTAACCGGCTGCCGGCCGGCTACGCCAATTTCCTGATCCTGAACGGTGCGGTGCTGGTGCCGACTTACGACGATCCGCTGGACGCGGTGGCACTGGCGCGGTTGCGGGACTGTTTTCCGGATCGCGAAGTGATTGGCCTACCATGCACCACCTTGATCTGTCAAGGCGGTAGCCTGCACTGCACGACCATGCAATTGCCGGCGGGTACCGTAAGGTTCGCCGCTAATCGGCCATGAACCCTTGCAATACGTCGTTCAAAAACCGCAGGCCCCGCTCGGTCGGCTGCAATCGCGCCGGGTCGGTTTCCAGCAAGCCGCGCTCCCGCGCTCGACTCAGCGCCGGCTCCAGCGCAGCCAGCGGCAAACCGGTACGCTGGCCGAACAGCGCGGCTGGTACGCCTTCGACCAGGCGCAGCGCGTTCATCAGGAACTCCACCGGCAGATCGGTTTTTCGAATCGGCTCGTCGCCGCCGATGCCGGCCGGCGTTCCGGCGTGCGCCAGATAATCGCGCGGATGCTTGCGCTTCCAGAGCCGGCGAATTTGGCCGGTGGCCGGATCGGTCAGCTTGCCGTGCGCGCCGGCGCCGATGCCGAGATAATCGCCAAATTCCCAGTAGTTCAGGTTGTGGCGGCAACGGCCACCCTCGCGGGCGTAGGCCGACACCTCGTAGCGCCGGTAGCCGTGCCGAGCCAGTTCCGCTTCGGCATCCTGCTGGATGGCGTCGGCCGCCTCGTCGTTCGGCAAGACCGGCGGCGATCGATGAAACCGGGTGTTGGGTTCGATGGCGAGCTGGTAATACGAAAGATGCGCCGGCTGGAGAGCGAGGGCGGCAGCGATATCGGTCAGCGCCCCTTCGACGGTTTGCGCCGGCAAACCGAACATCAAATCCAGATTGAAATTCTCTAGCCCCGCAGCATGAGCCGCTTCGGCCGCGGCAATCGCGTCATGGCGGTCGTGAATCCTGCCCAACCGCTGCAATTGGTCGTCATCGAAGCTCTGCACCCCGATGGACAGCCGGTTGATGCCGGCTTCCCGGAATTCGGCGAACCTGCCTCGTTCCACCGTGCCCGGATTCGCTTCCAAGGTGGTCTCCAAATCTGGCCGCAGCGGTAATCGAGCACGCAGGCCCGATAGCAACCGCTCCAATGCCTCGACCGAAAACAGGCTGGGCGTGCCACCACCCAAAAATACGCTATCGATGCGCCGTCCCCACGCTCGGGGTAAATCTTGTTCCAGATCGGCCAGCAGCGCGTCCACGTAAGCCCGTTCCGGTATTAACCCACGCGCTTCGTAGGAATTGAAGTCGCAATAAGGGCACTTGCGGACGCACCACGGCAAGTGGACATACAAGGTCAACGGAACAAGTTCGACGCTCGCCAATTCGCGTTTCGATAGTCTCTCGAATCGAGCGGCTTCGGCTCCAATCTGGCTCGATGGCACCCTAGTCAATTCTCTCCAGCGAAACAATAACAAAGCGGTATGAGACTTGCTTGAACCACATCATAAAATGCCGTTCGAGCATTTATGTCGTTCTTTTGTTTCTTCGTAACCAATGACGCGGGAAACCAAAGAACCTCGTCCGTATCCCGGTCATCCGGCTGCGGCGACATCGAAAAATACCGAAGGAGGTAGCAGATATGTACTTGAACCAAATACCGATCAAAACCATTAAGGGTTTGCAGGAAATCGAGAATCGAACTTTCCAGGTACCGGCCGAACTCCGCCGGATACTGATCATGGTAGACAGCCATTCCACGGTCGCCCAACTCATCAAGAAGCTGGTGGGATTCGGGGAAATCGAGATGCTGTTGACGCAGTTGGAAGTCGGCGGCTTCATCGCACCGCGCCCGGATTCCGCCCCAACAACGGAGAACTCCCGGCGACCGGACGCCGTCTCCAGCGACCACCACCCCGAATTCAACTTGGCAAAAGCCAAGGGATTTGCTCGCCACATTCTGCTCGGTGCCATGGGGCCAACCGCCGAGCGTCGCATCAACCGCGTCGAAGCGACCACCACCCCCGAGGAATTGCGCGTCGAGCTCGACGCCATCCACGATATGCTGCCCAAGGTACTTTCCAAACGGCAAGCCGAGCAGGCTTGGCGCCAGTTGGAACCCATCATGGTCTCGCTCAATTCGCCGCCGCCATAGCCGCCATCCAGAAACCCGGCGATCGAGACAACTGCTGGCACAGCAACGCCAACGCTTGGCCGCGATGGCTAAGCCGGTTCTTGGTGTCCGGATCCAGTTCGGCAGCGGTCCGGTTCTCGGCCGGCACAAAGAAAACCGGATCGTAACCGAAGCCGCCCGTGCCGCGCGGTTCGGTCAAGATGACGCCCTCCCAACTCCCCTGGCAAACCAGCGGCGTCGAATCGGCGGGATGGCGCAGCAACGCCAGCGCGCAAACGAACCGGGCGGTGCGTTGTGCCATTGGTACGCCTTCCAATTCGGCCAACAACTTATCGATGTTGGCCCGGTCGCTGGCGCCGGAACCGGCGTAACGGGCCGAACGAATGCCCGGCGCCCCGCCGATCGCGTCCACCGCCAGTCCGGAATCGTCGGCCAACGCTGGCAATCCGGTATACAGCGCTGCATTGCGCGCTTTGAGCAGGGCATTCTCGACGAAGGTCGATCCGGTTTCTTCCGCTTCCGGCACGCTAAAAACCGACTGCGGCAAGATGTCCAGACCGAACCCCGCAAGAACGGCCTGAAATTCCCGCACCTTACCGGGATTACCGGTCGCCAGAACCACTTTGCGCACGGTTGGCCTCTCGTTTTCGCGCGTCGCGACCGAATTCAAACCGGCAAACCCAGCGATTGCCGCTGCTTGCTCAGCAGTTGATCGATGCCGGTCCGCGCCAGATCCAGCATCGCCTGCAATTCCTCCAAGCGGAAGGCGTGGCCCTCGGCGGTACCCTGAATTTCCACAAACGCACCGGCGTCGTTCATCACCACGTTCATGTCGGTTTCCGCCTCGGAATCTTCGGCGTAATCCAAATCCAGCACCGGCACGCCTTGGTAGATACCGACCGATACCGAAGCGACCTGCCCGTGCAGCGGATTTCTCTTGACCTGCTTTCTGCCGATGAGATAGCGCACGGCGTCGGCCAGCGCCACGAAACCGCCGGTGATGGCGGCGGTACGGGTGCCGCCATCGGCCTGGATCACGTCGCAATCCAGGGTGATGGTGCGCTCGCCCAAGGCCTCCAAGTCCATCACTGACCGCAGTGCTCGACCGATCAATCGCTGGATTTCCATGGTCCGCCCATCCTGCCGGCCCCGGCTGGCCTCGCGCTGCATCCGGGTGTTGGTAGCGCGCGGCAACATGCCGTACTCGGCCGTCACCCAACCCCGTCCCTTGCCCTTTAGAAACGGCGGCACGCGCTCCTCGACGCTGGCGGTACAAATTACCCGGGTATCCCCGAACTCCACTAGCACCGCGCCTTCGGCATGCTTGGTGAATTGCCGGATGATCCGGATCGGGCGCAGTTCGTCGGTGGCACGGGTACTGGGACGCATGGACGGTTTTCCTGAGGTTCAAAGGGATTCGAGGTGGCGAGCACTATAGCAGAATCGACCGATCTGGCAGGATGGGAGGCTCGGCTGGGCGTTTTAGCAACGAAAATTTGATGCGACCGCGCCAATCCGGCTAATTCGACCTAAGATAAAAAAATCACTCAAGCGAGGTTAGCCCATGTTACGCAGCATGACCGCCTTCGCGCGCCGGGAACAGCCCAGCGCGTGGGGTACGATGATCTGGGAATTGCGCTCGGTAAACCACCGCTACCTGGAAACCGCCGTGCGCCTGCCGGAGGCGCTGCGTGGCCTGGAATCGCTGGTTCGCGAACGCGTTGGAGCCACGCTCAGCCGCGGCAAGGTGGAATGCACCTTCAAGCTGCAAACCGCCGGCGCGGCTTTGACCGCCATAACCCTGAACCGACCGATGATCGAGCGTCTGCTCGAAATCGCCGGCGAGGTGGAGCACATGATCGGGCCGGGTACCGGCTTGCGGTTGGGAGACGTGCTGCGCTGGCCGGGCGTGATCAACGAGACCGAGCCGGATCTGGACGAAATCAGGCTGGCCATTCTCGGCTGTCTGGACGCAGCGCTGGCGGAACTGGTCGCCACCCGCGAACGGGAAGGCCAGCGCACCGCCGAACTGCTCCAGCAGCGNNGCGGGTGCGCGCCCGCCGGCCCGAAGTGCAGGTCCGCTGGCGCGACAAGCTGCTGAGCCGGTTGGCCGACATTCCGGCGGAAGCCGATCCCGGCCGGCTGGAACAAGAGTTGGTGCTGATCGCCCAACGCCTAGACGTGGACGAAGAGCTCGATCGGTTGGACGCCCATCTCGACGAGATTCAGGCGGTGTTCAAACGCGCCGAGCCGGTCGGCCGACGGCTGGATTTTCTGATGCAGGANNCAGGAACTCAATCGCGAAGCCAACACCTTGTCTTCGAAATCCGCCGACACCGACACCACTCGCGCCGCCGTCGAGCTCAAGGTGCTGATCGAGCAGATGCGCGAACAGATCCAGAATATCGAGTAGAACGTCGTCTCGGTTCCCGCTCGGTGCTTCGACGCATTTTTAGCCTCCGCCGCGACGATGCACCGCGCCCGCTCCGCGCTAGAGCCCTCGCGAGATCGCAATCTGGCCGAACATCTTGAACGAGGTTGCTGCGCTATCGGCGGCCGACCGAAGCGGCCAATCAGGAAACAGCACTAAGTTGCTGTTTTATTTGGTACCGGGAGAGAGACTCGAACTCTCACGGTATCACTACCGGTGGATTTTGAGTCCTATCCGATACCCCACTTTAATACACTAAATACCGCTAAAACAGCCTGTTGCAAACAATGAGCCCACTGTCAACGCCAGTTATACCTTATATGAGGTTGACAGTTCGTTGACACCCTAAGGACTATCGTCAAATGTCCAGAGTTACAGTTGATTCAAAAGCATTAGATTGGAACCTGAATTCTCATTGGTAAAGTCAATTTTCAACCCTCCTATGTCCAATATTTTTTGTCGAGCTGCCTTCTTGAAGTTATCTCGTGTTATAGGGTCTTTCATCGATTTCAGGATAGCGATGAACATCCGACCTACGATAAAGCCTTCAAGATTGATATGGTTCAACTCTTCTCCCAGCGCGTTTCTGGCATCGACCACGATTGGAAGAGATGAATCAAGAGATGGAACTACTTGAGTAGTAATAATTTTATCATCAATGTTATAAGTGTTTAGATAGTCTTTGAGGGCATAACCGGCGGCTGTAGCCGATATCACACCAAAAGACCAGGATTCATTTTTTTGGTGCGCATAGGCGATAAAATCGGCGGCGACTTTCGGAATTGCGACAAGCACGACAAACTGGCACTGATCACCGTTTTGTTTTTCCCAGTTTTTCAATGAAGCATAACCTTCTCTGACAAGTACAGTTTCATATTTATAAAACCCAACTGGCCCAATATCGTTGAGCGCCGAATTGATTCCCCCCATCATCATGTCGAGAATGCTATCCAATTTGGAAATAATAGGCTCTGTACCAGAAAATTTTTTTAGAGCCGCTTTAAGACCATCGATACCGGCAATTCCAAAAATATCGTTTTGCGCAAAAACACAGACTTGAGTTGGTTTCACGCCTTTTTTTACGACGGTATTTTCGATGAGCGTGGTAACTTCCTGAACCGGATTGGGACGATAGTTCAAAAGATTGTCGGCATTGATGTCACCGAGTATATAAAAACCCATTGCGGGTATCTGATTAGCCTTCAAGACAGGCATGAGTTTCAGGGTTGAGAGCGCACCAACGTTGCCAAGCATGAGAAAGATGCCCTTGTCTATCATTTCTCTAGCTACCTGCACTGTCGTGATCGAATCGTCAAAATCGTTTATTACCTCGAATTCTATCTTGCGGCCATTGACGATTTGACCTGACAGAGCGGCCTCTATACCTTTCTTCATGTGAAGGCCGTAATAACTGAGACCGAAAAAACGATTACTGTCACCAGTTAAAGGCATGATAGCACCGATACGAATGCTCGTGTCTGTTACGCCTAGCTCGGCTTCCAACGCAGCAGCATTTTTTGGTGTCATGCTGTAGCAAATCAAGATCAGACCAAGGGCTATCCTTTGCCATAAATTTCCCATGAAACCTATATTGAGCAGGTGTTTAGATGAGCACATATGGTGAATTTTGTGATTAGCCGGTCGAAATAGCATTTTATTGAATGCAACAAAATTAGACAATTTTTCATTCTATCAAACCATGATATGTATTTTTATTACAATGCGATTAATTTGTCGTTTAACGTGACTTGAAAGATCGGTTTGATGTGCGAACTTCGCTTGAGGCAGGAACTGTTATGGCGAAGGATAGCTTTCAGGTAGGTGCAGAACGTTATCTAACGTCAGTTCTGTTTATATAAATTGAAAATCAGTAGCTTGAAGTCATTTTGCAACAGATTTAGCTAGAGTTTTCGGAGTTGATGAGTATAGGCAGCTAAAGCGGCTAAAGCGGCTAA
>DEHU01000007.1 GCA_002352125.1 Competibacteraceae bacterium UBA2792
CACCTGCCAGGATTCCAGATGCCCGCTAGGCAGGGGCCGGTGCCGAGTGCGCGCCATAATCGCATCGACCTGTCGGTCGACCAAGTGATTGATAGCGGCCGCCGCACTCGCCATCAAAGCGATGCCCAACGAACCGAATAGGAGGATTTCCCACGGAACCATGCCCGGCGTCGCCAACAACATGCCGACCATCGCGGTAAAAGTGATCAACGCAACCACGCGGGGCTTGGTTAATTCCAGATAATCTCGACCGTGCCGACGAAAGTTGGCACGCAAGGTCTGGAGGGCTGCGGCCATCATGCGGTTGGCTCCAATCGAAGCAGGTGATTCAACGTGACCAGAGCCAATAGCAACAGCGCGGCGCCACCGTTATGGGCTACCGCCACGGGAAGCGGTAGGTGCAAAACGACGTTCGCGACACCCAACGCGAGTTGGCCGAACAGCAAAACGAAGATAGCCAGTCCAGCGAAACGCACGGCGGGATTTCGGTTCACCTCCAACGACCGCCAGCCCAGCCAGATCAAGTACAGGAAAACCACCAACGCACCCAAACGGTGTATCACATGAATCGTCACGCGGGCATCGTTGGACAGCACACCGCCTTCGTAGGAAACACCGAGACCCCGCCATAACGTAAAAGCTTCGCGAAAGTCCATCGGTGGCCACCAATGCGCTTGGCAAGTCGGGAAATCCGGACAAGCTAAGGCAGCATAATTGGCGCTAGTCCATCCCCCTAGGGCGATCTGGCCAACCAGCAGCACCAAGCCAATCAACGCGTAACCCCGTAGTTTTCGCTCGTCCAACGCCACGGCACTTCCACCATACCGGCCTTGCCGCAACACTAGCCAGGCCAACAACCCCAACGTCGTCAGCCCACCCAGGAGATGGGCCATGACTACTACTGGTTTCAACTGCCAAGTTACGGTCCACATCCCCAGCAAAGCCTGAAAAACCACCAACACCAACAGACACAGCGGCAACACTACCGGCTGGCCGGGCATTAGTCGGCGGCGCCACGCTAGCACCGCCAGCGTCAGGATCGATAGCCCGAGCGTCCCGGCGAAGTAGCGATGCACCATCTCCTTCCAAGCTTTGGCAGGCTCTACCGGGCGGTGGGGATAAGTCACGTTGGCCTCGGCGATCTGATGAGTCTCGTCGGGAACGTCTAAGCGGCCGTAGCAGCCGGGCCAGTCAGGGCAACCCAGCCCGGCGTCGGAAAGCCGCACGTAGGCGCCGAGGATTATGACCACGAAGGCCAGAACCAGCGTCGCCCAAGCCAAGCGATGAAACGGGGTCGCACGCACGCCGCTCATCCGATTTTCGACCATTTCAACAATCGCTGGAGATCTTTGAGCAATCCGCGCGGCTCGGTGTCAACCGAATAGCGCATTAGCAAATTGCCGAGCGGGTCCAGCAGATAAATCCACCCGCCGGTCCGCCCTGGCCGATCAAACGCTTGGATCAGGGCGCTTCGAGTCGGGGCATCGGCCACGCCAACGACCATAGCGGTGTGCTCGACGGACAACCATCGACGCAATTCGGTTTCCGGCAGTCCATCCAGAAACAGCGCGGTTTTTACCCGCTCCATGTCTTTGCCCAAGGCCAAACGCACCTGTCGCATATCGTACAGGCCGGTGCGGCATGCAGCATCACACTCCATAGCCGAACCGATGTAGGCTAGCACCCAATGCCCGCGCAATGCCGCGTCGGCCGACGGGCGTCCATCCACCAAATCGAACCGCAAATCCGGGAGTGGTTTAGCTGGATTCAATAGCTCACCGTGTTGCGCCGAGCTCTCAGGTCGCCACCAATCCACCAGCAACCAAGCCGCAACCAGTGGCAGCACAAAACAGGCGATAACGAACAGCAGTATAAGCCGCTGCCGCCAAGCAGGCGGCTTTAAAGAGGATTGGATCGAAATCGAATGAGCGCTCATCGCATTGTCATTCAGACAGAACGTGGTAGTCGGCGAGTATTGATTGCAAGGTACAGGATGATTAGCGCCACCGCCAAGGCGAACCATTGCACGGCATAACCCTGGTGGCGTTCCGGCCCAATTCCTCCAAAGCGAGGCTCCCAATCGCGCACATATCCCTGAGCCGCATCCGGTTCCAGCAAAACCACCGCCGGTTGCAACGGATAACCCAGCAGCGCGGCCAACCGCCGGTAATCCACGTACGGGACGACGCGCGGCCACCGTAAATCGGCTCCAGCCGCATCGCCCAGCAACAAACCTGGATTAGCCGGTTGCGCCAGCCAGCCACCGACAGTTATCGGATCGGTGGATACAGAAACATCCGGCAATTCTTGCCGCGATACCCCAAGCGCAAACCAACCTCGATTGATTAGTATCGCCGCACCACTCTCCAAACGCAACGGCGTCAAGACATGATAACCTGGCCGACCGTCGCACATCTGATTATCCAGCAACAATTGGTGGGCACCATCGTATCGGCCAACGATGGTCACTCGGCGATAACGGTTTGCGGGATCATCGACTCTCACCTCGGCAAGCGCTACGGGCGGCTGCCGAAGTCGCTCGACAAACGCTGCTTGAAGCTCGAATTTTTGCCGCCCCCGGTCCAATTGCCAAAAACCCAGCCCGAGCAACATAGGCAACAGCAACAAGGTGACGAGAGTAGAAGCCCGACCAGGCCGAAAGAGCCAGTTACCGAGCTGCAATTGCACGGTATTCCTCACCGGGAACTCGATTCATCACGCTGGCTCGGGTTCGAGTATACTGGTGGCCCCACCATCAACCACCGCAATCCGTCCATGCTGATCAAGACTATCGTCATCCTCATGCTGCTGCTGATTCTCGCCAGCTTGGGTTCCGGACTATTTTTCCTGATCCGCGATCAAGGCCGCAACCCTCGCACCGTCAGAGCACTGACGGTGCGAATCGCCTTATCGGTCACTCTCTTCGTTTTGCTGATGCTGGCCTATGCCACGGGACTGCTCACGCCGCACGGACTTTGAGCGTGCCGTCGGTCGCTCACAACCAATAAACGAAGATAAATAATCCCAGCCACACCACGTCCACGAAGTGCCAATACCACGCCGCTGCCTCAAACGCAAAATGCCGCTGTGGCGTGAAATGACCGGCCATGCTGCGCAACAAAATCACGGCCAGGATGATCGTACCGATGGTGACGTGCAAGCCGTGGAACCCGGTCAGCATGAAGAACGTGGAGCCGTAAATGCCGCTGCCCAGGGTCAGATGCAGTTCTTTGTACGCTTCGTGGTATTCGACGGCCTGCAAAGTCAGGAACAGCGCACCTAACGCCACCGTCGCTGCCAGCCCCTTCAACAACTGCGGCCGATTTTCCTGAACCAAACCCCAATGCGCCCAAGTAATGGTCACGCCGCTGCTGAGCAGGATCAAGGTATTGATAGCCGGCAAACCCCACGCATGCATCGGCGCAAAGAAACCACCGATATCGCCGGGACCGTTGGTGGGCCATGCGGCCTCGTACTTAGGCCAGAGCACGCCATGCGTCATTACCCCATGATCTGACTCGCCGCCCAACCACGGCACCGAATAGCTGCGGGCATAAAACAGCGCGCCAAAAAACGCCGCAAAGAACATCACTTCGGAAAAGATAAACCACGCCATTCCCCAACGGAACGAACGATCCATTTGGTCGCTGTAAAGCCCTTTTTCGCTCTCTCGAACCACCGTGCCGAACCAGCCGAACATGGTGATCAAAATCAGCGTCAATCCAACCAGCAGCAACGTATTGTTGCCACCATTTAGCAGCGTGGCTCCACCAAACATTAGGATGAACAAGCTGATGGAAGCAGTAATCGGCCAGTGGCTATGGTGCGGCACGTAGTAATGATCTGGCGCGTGTTCCGCGTGCGTCATAAATATCCCCCTTAGGTCATGTCTGCATAGCGGGCGGTACCTCGATTCAACTGCCCGCGTTGTCGATCCTGAAAAACGTATAGGACAGAGTCACGGTGCGCACGTCGGATGGCAACTCCGGATCGATGCGGAACGTGACCGGCATTTCCTTCCCCTCTCCCGCCTGGAACAACTGGCGATTGAAACAGAAGCATTCGATTTTCTGGAAATGCGATGCCGCCAACCCCGGCGAGACGCTGGGAATGGCCTGTCCAGTCATGGGTTGGTCGGCCAAATTCTTAGCCCAAAAATGGGCTTGATAGAATTGGCCGGGATGTACTTGCATACGGGCGACTCGGGGCACGAACTCCCATGGCGCCCCCAGGTTCAGATTAGCGACAAATTCCACCGTCACCGTTCGCGATTCGTCTGCTTTCATCGGCTCTACAACCGCCACCCGACCGCCAGTCTTGCCATTGAGACCAGTGATCTTGCACAGGACGTCGTAGAACGGCACCATCGCAAAGCCGAAAGCAAACATGCCAGCCGTTATCAGCAGCAGGCGGCGCACTAACCGGCGATTGGCCAAAGTTACGGTCGTTTCGCGAGTTTCCATAATTAGCGCCATGCCATCATCAAGATGAAACCAAAATAAATCGCTGCGGCCAAGACCGCCAATCCGATTACCGTGCGCCGCGCTCGGCCAGCGTGCTTTCCTGGCGTTGCATTGGCGGTCTCGTCTGTGTTCATTGCCACCACGCTCCCAATCTCACCTGATCTCGGGAGCGGTGGTAAAGGTGTGATACGGCGGCGGCGAACTCAAGGTCCACTCCAAACCATGCGCTCCCTCCCAGACTTGGTCGGTCGCCTTCGCACCACCACGAATGGTCTTGATGATGTTATAGGCAAACAAGAGTTGCGAAAAGCCAAACAGGAACGCACCGATGGTCGAAATCATGTTGAACTCGGTGAACTGTAGTGCGTAATCGGGAATGCGGCGCGGCATGCCAGCCAAGCCCAAGAAGTGCTGCGGAAAAAACAGCACATTGACCCCGACCGCCGACAGCCAGAAATGCCACTTACCCAACTTTTCGTCGTACATGTGGCCAGTCCATTTCGGCAGCCAATAGTAGACACCGGTCATCACGCCCATGATACCGCCGGCAAAAAGAGCGTAGTGAAAATGCGCGACGACGAAATAGCTGTGATGATACTGCGCATCCGCCGCGACGTCGGCCAGCACCAGACCGGTCAGGCCTGCCAGGCCGAAGAGAACGATGAAGCCTTGCGCAAAAACCATCGGAGTCTCAAAAGTCATGGCACCCCGCCACATCGTCGCCACCCAGCAGAAGAAAAGCACNNATCGAGGCCGTGGCGTACACCATCGAGGCATAACCAAACAGCGGCTTGCGGGCGAAAGTCGGAATGATCATGGAAACCACTCCGAACGCCGGCAGAATCATGATGTAGACCTCGGGATGGCCGAAGAACCA
>DEHU01000058.1 GCA_002352125.1 Competibacteraceae bacterium UBA2792
CCTTGGCCTGCACCCAGCCGGCCTGTTCCAAAGCTGCGATGACCCGCTCCCGCTCGTCCAGATCGGGATCGTCCAGACCGGGCTTGCTCGGGGCAGAAGAGAACACCGGACTGGCGCCACGCGGATTCAGACCGCCCAGTTCGATCACGTCCTGCGCGATCACCCCATTGGCGCTCATAATCGCGCTGCGCTCCAGACAATTTTCCAGTTCGCGCACGTTGCCGGGCCAGTGATGCCGCATCAGCGAGCGGATGGCGCTGTCGGTGATGGCCAGCATCCGGCCCTGCTGCTTGGCGATTTTATCCACCAGGAACCGCGCCAGATCGGGAATGTCCTCCGGGCGCTCGCGCAAGGCTGGCATGAAAATCGGCATCACGTTGAGCCGATAGTACAAATCCTCGCGGAACGCTCCAGTATCTACCGCTGCTTCCAGGTCGCGGTTGGTCGCGGCGATGACTCGCACGTCCACGCGCAAGGTCTGGCTGCTGCCGACCCGCTCCAGCTCGCCTTCTTGCAGCACGCGCAACAGTTTGGCCTGAAACGCAGGGGAAATATCGCCGATTTCGTCCAGAAACAAAGTGCCGCCGTGGGCCTGCTCGAAGCGTCCCTTGCGCTGGTTGACCGCTCCCGTGAACGCGCCTTTCTCGTGTCCGAACAACTCCGATTCCAGCAAATTGTCCGGCAAGGCCGCGCAGTTCAGCTTGAGTAGTGGCCCGCCGGCGCGCGGCGAATTGTAGTGGATGGCGCAAGCGATCAATTCCTTGCCGGTGCCGGATTCGCCCCGCACCAGCACCGTGGTGTTCCATTTCGCTACCTGCCGCACCTGCTCGAACACCCGCTGCATCGGCTGGCTGTGACCGACCATGCTGTCAAAGCCGTGGTGACCGCGCACCGTCCGCCGCAGACTGTCGCGCTCGGCGGTCAATGCGCCGCGCTCGCGTTCCGCTTCCCGCGCGGTTTGCACGCTGCGGGCGATCAGGTTCGCAACCATCTCCAGAAAGCGGGCGCGTTCCTGCAACCATTGATCGCGACGAGGTGGTTGCGCCGCCAATACACCGCTGTATTGCTCTAGTCCTGCCCGGATTGGCACCCCGATAAACGGCAATTCCCGGTCGTACAGCTTCAGCCGGTTCAGAAAGCGCGGTTCGTCGGCGATACGTGGCAACACGATTTTTTCGCCTCGCTCCAGCACCATGCCGATCAAGCCCTCGCCCGGCAGATAGCGTACCGGTTCATCATCCGGGGAAGCGTGTTGGCCGTGGATCGCACTGACCAACAGGGCACCGCTATCGGGGTCCACCAACGACACCGTGCCGTGCAACAGTTCGCCCCGGTCGTGCAGCACTTGCAAAACCCGCGCGAGCGTTTCCTCCAGCGGGGAAGGCTGGCCGAGAATTTGGCTTACCCCGAACAGGGCCGCCAATTGGATTTCCAATAACTCCGAACGATCCACGGTGATATCTTTTCGCTGGCTCAGGTCTCTTCGACGTATTTGATGGGCAGCGATACCCGCCAGCGGCAACCGACGGTGTAGTCGGGGTCGAGGGCGATCACGCCGCGCTGCTCGTTGACCACCTCCTGCACTAGCGCCAAGCCCAAGCCGGTGTGCGTGGCCGCGCGCTTGGTGGTGAAGAACGGCTCGAAAATTCGCCAATGCAGATCGGACGGGATACCGGGGCCGGTGTCTTCGATGGTGATTTGTACCGCCTGATCGCGGACATCGGTGACGATGCGCAGCTCGCGAGGCTGGTGGCGGTTACCTTCCATCGCGTCCAGCGCATTGTCGAGCAACTGCTTGAACATGCCGCGCAAACGGCTGGCTCGTGCGGTGACGGCCGGCAGAATCGGCGTCGGCTTCCAGTCTACGATCGTGCCGCCCGCCAGTAGCCGGTGCTTGCACAGCTCCAACACTTCCCGCAGCAATTGGTTGATGTTGACCGGCGCCGCCGCCTCCGGGGGCACTTGGGGAATCAAGGCCCGCAACCGCTCCAAGGCTTCCCGGCCGGCGGTCGTTGCCTGGCGCAGAGCGTGGCGCAAAGCCGGATCGCCTTGGGCGCCGCGCCGTTCCAGCAGGTCGTGGGCGGCGGCGATCAGGTTCAGTGGTCCCTGCATCTGGAAAATGGCCGCTTGCAGCGCCTCCCGCATGCTGCGCACCCGCTCCTGCTCCGCCAGCAGTGCCCGCATGGCGTTCATGCCGACCGCTTCTTGCTGGCGCTTGAGCGAGGTGATTTCGTTCGCCATCAGCAGCAGATAGGTCTGTCGCACCGGCTTGAAAAAGTTAGCGGCGCTGTTGTCCTGCTCGCGAAACCAAACGCCGGAACAAGAGAACCAACGCGGTTGGCCTTTGCCGCCCGGATCGAAGCTAACTTCCTTATCGCGGAAGCCTTGCTCTGCATGGCTGCCCCAGGGAAAAGTCTCGCCCAGAGTTTCGCGCAGGGCGCGCAGAAATTCCGCTGCCGGTTCCCGTACCCGCAAGTCGCCGACCAGCTTTTTGTATTCGTGGTTGTCGAGAATCACCCGGCCGTTTTCGTCGAGCAGAACGATCACCGCCGGCGCGGCGTCCACCATCGACTCGATCAGCGCCTTCTGGTAATGCACCTGCCGCTCCAGATGGTGCATGGCGGTCACGTCGCGGTAGATGCCGAGGAAATAGGCGGTTTGCACCCATTCGTCGCGTACCGGCAAGACGGTCAGTTCCGCCAGGTAGACCGTATCCCGCTTGCGGCGGTTGGCCAGCAGCCCGGTCCAGGGACGGCCGCGCTTGATCTGGCGCCACATCTGTTCGTAGACCCGAGGCGGGGTGCATTGGTCGGACAACATGGCGGTACTCTTGCCGATCACTTCGTCGGCGGTATAGCCAGTAACTTCGGTAAATGCTTTATTTATATATAGAATATTGGCATCGGTATCGGTCAGGCAAACTGCGGTGGTCAACTGATCCACAATTTTGGCGAACACCCAGGGCGGCAGATGGTCAGCGGCCGGACAGGTCTCGCTCGCATCGGTTCTGGTGGCGGAAAAGCGGCCGATTGTTTTCTGATCGTTTTGTGTGGTCATGAGTATGTTCGGCGTGTTCGGGATTATGTTTGGAAAGGGCAAGGTGGTTTAGCGACGTCATGCAAAACCATGACCAATACCGTCGATAGGGAAACGACTAGCCGTGTGGCAAGGTTTCGCCGCGCTTGGGCAAGGTGGATCGATGGATGGCGGCATCTCATGATCCGATTGCGGTGCAGCATTTGCCACAACCGGCATCGGTTTCGACGTCGTAATGTCGTAAACCCTACAAGGTTCCGTCCGCTCATCAAGCCAAATCGCTATCGATAATATTCTGATTGAGAAAGAAATGGCTGAAGCCAGCGCCGTTGGCACGATTGCTGCCAAAAACAGCGCATGACGCGGAGGCCGACATGCGCGATTACCTGTTCATCC